>NZ_JBPWOS010000010.1:0-188324 GCF_055550225.1 Ornithinibacillus liuyingii
AATCGTAATCACCAAGCTTATTTGTCATGCCAAAATTTATAATAAAAAACATTATTCTTTTTGGGCTAAATTTGTTGACTTTATATAGTTAGCCTCTATCACTCTATCCAAAATCGTTACTCCTTACCGCTATACCCGTATAAAAATCGAAAAAATGAATGCCAGAACTAATAACAAAGACAGAGCTAACAATGTAAAGAAGTAAGTAGTAAACGTCATGAATGAAATAGCAACAATTGGACCTAGCATCGCACCAATAAAAAGGATAAAGGCATAGAAGGCATTAGCAAGCGCTCTTCTATCTCCACCTAACTCTCCAATTAATACCATGATAGCAGGAAATATTAACGAGATTCCAAACACATAGATAATGCTCATCACAATAACAAAGGTTATATTACTTCCAATTCCAAGTAGTAATAAGCCCATGGTAGCTAATGACAAGCCTAACCTAAGCGTTGTCAACACGCCTATTTCCCCAACAATCCTACCGACAAAAGGTGACACGAGCATCCCGACAATGCCAATAGCTCGAACACCTAATATTTCCCTATCATTCAAGTAATAAGGCTCTCCCTTTAAGAAGCTCCCTAACAAGGTGTACATTCCCATAAATGTTAATAAGAGCATTATCGTGATGAGGTAAATGAACACAAAGTTACGTTGCTTGAAAATAAGCTTGCTATGGTAAAGGTAAAAGCTAATACCCTCTTTATGCCCTGGCTTTTTTGGACTCGGAAGTAATAGCAACACTGTTAGGAACGTAATAAAATATAAACCGCCAAAGAATAAGAAGACCATCCTCCAGCTTCCCCATTGAGAAAATGCATCCCCAAGCACTTGCCCAAAAATGCCAGAAGTTACATAGCCAAAACTGATAAAGCCAATCGTCGTAACAATTTTCTTAGATGGAATAACATCAAACGCATAAGCAAGTGCTGATGGGGCAAACGTTGACGCAACAAACCCTTGAATCCCTCTAAGTACAACAAGACTCCAGAAGCTGCTCGCCATCGCTATCAGTGGGGTTACAATCGTTAATGAAATCATGCCAAATACAATGACTTGCTTTCTACCGATTCGATCCGCTAATGGTCCAAATAATAGAAAACCAACCGCATAAAAAAAAGAAAACGAGCTGCTAGTCCATGCAGACATCGTTTTCGAGACGTCAAACGTAGTTTCAAAGATAGAAAAGAGAGGTGTCGTCACATAAGCACTGGAAACAACAATTAATGCACACCAAAATAACACAAAATTTATCCATCTGTGACGGACACGTGCTGCTTGTTCCACAAATACAGTTTCAGCCATCTTCCCCACCCCTTCATACGATCTTCTAAAAAGATATGAAGAGATATGGGAATGTGTGCTTGCCTAGTCTAACAGTTCTTCAATCGCAACCATAATCGAATAAGCACCTTCACTCTTGTTCGAAGCAATTACAACCTCTACCCCATTCGCATAGACTGCAGCATGAAAGCTTACACCAGGATCATATCCCATTACATGGTGCTTCGTAATCTCATCCGCCTGCTTATCCATCCAAATTCCATAACCATAGAACTCGTCATCTTCTCCCTCAGCTTGAACGGATAACAGTCTTTCCGTTGTGCTCTCGGTTAATAGCTTCTTACTAAACAAGGCATCAAATAAGCGTACCATATCATGGACGGTAATAAATGCTCCTCCATCAGCTCCACCTTTTATAGGGATAGAATACATATTGCTCTTCCAAGTTCCAGATGCTACATCATCTATATAGCCTATTGCTGTATTTGCTGGAAGCTGGTCAAGTGAGAAATAACCAGAATCCTTCATGCCCGCTCTTGCAAACACTTTTTGTTCCACGAAATCAGTAAAGCTCATCCCGGCTAGTTGCTCAATAACCAATCCTAGCACAATGAATCCTGCATTATTATAATGGAACTGACTCCCTGGCTGGAACATCATGTCACGATGTTGAAACATAGGAAGGAAATCCTTTAACTCACGCATCGAATACATCGGCCTTGTTTTCCACAGCTCTTCAAAATCATCCATAACCGACTCATCGAAGTAATCCGGAATACCCGAAGTATGGGATAAAAGATGATGAATTGTTATCTCATCTGAAAAATTAGAAAATTGAATATCCAAGCAATCTTTCAATCTAGTATCAAAGGTAATTTTTCCTTCGTCTACTAGAATCCCAGTGCTAATCGCTGTAAATAGCTTACACCCGGACGCGATACCGAATCTTGTATGCACCGTGTTTTTTAATTGATCCGAACGATTAGCAAAACCATATGCGGATTCATGAATAACTTCCCCGTTTTTCTGAACTAAAATTGTCCCTGAAAATCCTACCTCCGTGACTGCTTCCTTAACTTTACTATCAAATTGTTGCTTCATTCTGCCTCTTCCTTTCCATTAGAAAAAGCACAATTAAATTCCCTGCAATTGTAGTATAATCTATATATACCAAAAATATCCAGTAGAACTAACGAACTATTTTTCTCATTTTATACTGTTTTCATTTTTCATCGTAGTATAATAAGTAGGGTATTCAATTTTCAAAAGGGAGAGAACACCAATGAAAAACTACAAATCTATCTATTTATTAACCCTTATAAGCCTTTTGATATTACTTTCAGCTTGTAGTGACAGTACGCCTACAACAGGGGATACGTCTGAAAAAACAAGCGAAGAAAAGGTACAAGATAATCCTAACCCAACAAAAGAGGATGAACAGAATGCAGAAAATCCTAAGGCTAAAGAAGGATTCGTTCTCCCAACAGAGGATCTCCAAAAAGGTGATCAAAATGATAATGTTATAGGACTACAAGAAGCTCTAATCAAAATTGGGTATGAGATTCCCACTACTGGTACGTATGACAAAGAAACCGTATGGGCAATTACCGATTTACAAATACAGTCAGAAGACCTGATGATAACAGGAAAATATGATGAAGCGACAAGGCTTGTTATAGAGGATTATCAAGATCAAGAGAGTACAGTAACTTCCGGTGAAGGTTTAGCTTACTCGGAGGATAAGCCTTTAGATGAGGAAACTGTTGAACTAAGTAATCCATTTGAAGTACTTGCCTTAATTAATAAGCAACACGCATTGCCTGCAGATTATGTGCCAGCGGACCTAGTTTTCCCAGATGTACCATTTCCATTTGTAGAAGATTTACCGAAAAAGCAAATACGTCAAGTTGCTGCTGATGCACTTGAGGAATTGTTTGCCGCGGCAGAGCAAGAAGGTCTTGATTTATATGCACAATCCGGATTTCGCTCCTTTGAAACCCAGGAATATCTGTTTGCATCCTATGTGAGCAATCATGGCGAGGAAGAGGCTAATAAATTCAGTGCGCGACCTGGTGAAAGTGAACATCAATCTGGTCTTGCAATGGATGTTACAAGCCCACAAGTCAATTTTGACTTAGTTATAGAATTCGGAGATACAAAGGAAGGAAAATGGTTAAAGGATCATGCAGCGGAATATGGCTTCATCATTCGCTATCCTAAAGGAAAAGAAGACATTACAGGATATCAATATGAACCTTGGCACATACGGTATGTTGGTGTTAAAACAGCTAGCGAAATCATGGAACGTGATATAACGTTAGAAGAATACCTTGAAGAATTACAAAGTTAAAAAGAAACAGGATATCTCAAGGGACCTTATGAGATATCCTGTTTTTTTATTTCCACAGTCTAGTAATCTCTAGTTCTCCATTAGAATAGGCTATGACAAACACATCTGGATTGGTAAGATTCTCCCAATCCTTAAAACGAAAGCTAGGCTGAAAATATTTCAAAATCAATGAGGTTAGTCCCCCATGTGTAGCTAATAGAATATGCTCCTCCTCATTTTCCAGTAATTCTTTAATGACTTCAATCCCACGCCTCATAGCTTGAGCACTAGATTCTCCCCCCTCAAATACAAGGTCCAAGTCATCAAAGGTCTGTTCTAGTCTTTCTCGCCAATCATGAAAGAACGTTGTGCTTAATACACGTTCAGATAGTCGATCATCAATCTCAATTGGAATATCCTTTTCTTTAGCAAGTGGCGTGACGGAATCAATGGCACGATGATATGGACTGGAGATAATCCGCTCAACTAGAACATCCGCAAAGAATTCTACTAACTCTAGAGACTGGTTTATACCCGCTTCAGTTAATGAAGCTGTCAATTCCTGACCATTCGCTTGGCAATGTCTTACAAGATAAATCTTCTTCCCCATCGTTATCCCCCTCCTTATCGCTTTCGGACCTCTTCTTCTGCAACTTGTTTTACTCGCTCTACAAATTGCACCACTACTTTATCGCTATTTACTAATTTAAGAAGTAATTTTGTGAACCATTTTAATGGATTATTCGTTGTCGTATATCGGAAGTATGTTTTATGATCTTCCAGCTTTTTCGCTTCATATGATGTCGTAATTTCAAACATATTCGCAAGGGTAAAGGTTACTTTTAACTTCTTAAAATCCGCTTCATTCTCATATTCAATGGTTTCGACATCATATTCTTGCATCCTCTTTCCCTCACGATACTTCTGACGATACACTGCTCCAACAGCATTTTCTGTTCCTTTAACCAATGTGTTTTCGACTACATTTGGCATTATTTTTTGCATATCCTCAAGTGTCCCATCTAGAAGTTTCCATACTTGATCAATTGGTGCATGAATTTCAATATCTCTTGTCCATGTTTTCATCATTTTCCCTCTTTGTTTGCATTTTTCTCTATTTTATCATAGGAATAAAGCAAACAGGATAGGCTCGCCATTTAAAAATACGGGAGTTTACATATTCTTCAGGACTTCAGCACCTAACTTCAGGATTTACCCGCTGTCTTTCAGGATTGATCCAATCATAGAAAAAAGCGCCTCCACAAGAGAGCGCTTCACTAAAAAGGCTTTATAATCATTAAGGCAATAATAACGAGAAAAATGACATTTTCAATTCTCTCTACGAAGAATAGCTTCTTTGCCATTACATCGTATTCTGCTGGTATCTTCTCCCCTTCTGCATGCTTTAAAAGCTCCTTGATTGGTTTTGATCTTGGTGAAAGTAATAACGGCCCAAAAGCTAGTGCAATAAGGAAAAGGACAAGACTAGTAATATACCATCCCTGTTGGAATAGATACGTATTGATAGTCCCCATTAAAATACCTGTAATTAGCAGCAATGTACCACCAACCATAGTGTAACGATGCATTCTGTTTCGTATTACATAAGCATGTCTTAATTCTGTTAAATTGGTTGCCTTCGATACAATCATCATCATCATGAATCCTGGCCCCATGCCTAAAATTGCTGAAAATATATGTACAAAGACTAAAACATCATAAAATGACATGATATGACCCCCAATATATATCTACCTATATCATACACTTTTTCAGCAAAAAGAGATGTGATATAAATCACTGACAAAATCCTATATGTTGATCAAGATAGGTTTGCTTTTCCTATTCAAATCATTTACTATTTAAATCAATGAAAACGATTATCAGTCGGAAGTATAATAACAACACAAAAGAGGTGTTAACGATGCAAATGATAAAGCAACAATCGGAGCTAGCAAAATTAATTCGGGAACGTCGCTCTATAAAAAAAGGATATAACAATAAAATGGTAAAGAAAGAAATCGTTACTCAATTATTAGAGGATGCTATTTGGGCACCAACACACGGGATGAGGCAGCCTTGGAGATTTATCTTTGTTGGAGAAAATCAAAAGCGTGAATTCGCCAAGAAAATAGCAAGTACTTATCCAGAAGAAAAACAAGAAAACCGAGAGAGCTATTTAAATGAGCCGAACGCTATTCTTGTTGTTATTATGGAAAAAGGAGACAACCAAAAGAAGCAAGATGAGAACTTTGGTGCCACTGCTTGTTTGATTCAAAACTTCCAACTTCTCGCATGGGAACAAGGACTTGGTGTTGTTTGGAAAACCAATCCTCATATTTACGACCCAAATGTAGAGGAAATTCTTCAGGTTCAGGAAAACGAACGGATCGTTGGATTCCTGCATATGGGATACTTTGATGAGCAACCGGAGAAAAAAGAACGGATCGCATTAAGGGAAAAATTCACCACATTTCATGTCGAATAACAGATTAATTTTCGTTTTTATGAAAAAAATGTCTACCTAGATTGTTCCAAGTAGACAATTTTTTTAATGAATGAAAATTTTCTACTAGAAATGCATCAAATAGACAACTTTCTCCATGTGTGGTGATTTTTGTCTGATAGGTGAAACGATTAGACAATATGATACAGCTTGATCATAATTTGTCTAATCGAATCAATCTTTGGCTTTGTCTTGTCCATCAGTCAGAAAAGTCTCGCCCACTGGACGAGACTTTTCTTCATTATTCCCAAACGGTATTCTTTAGCTTAGCATCATTCTCACTGCGTTCCAATGCTAAATCAATTAAGCGACTGATTAATTCCGAGTATGGAATACCACTAATCTCCCATAGCTTCGGATACATGCTAATCTTTGTGAAGCCCGGTAGCGTATTTATTTCGTTAATGTACAATTCCCCATTTTCCGTTAAGAAAAAGTCAACTCGAGCTAATCCTTCACATTCTAATGCTTTAAACGCTTCTACTGCAGTCGTTTGCACCATTCTAACTTGCTCTTCAGTAAGCTCGGCTGGAATTGCTAATTCTGCGCCTTTTTCATCAATATATTTAGACTCATAAGAATAGAATTCAGTATTCGGTAATATTTCACCAGGAATAGACGCGATTGGATCATCATTTCCAAGTACAGCACATTCAATTTCACGACCAACAATATTTTCCTCAATGACCACCTTATGATCATATTGGAATGCAGCGTGTAAGGCCGCATAGAATTCTTCTTCATTCTTCACTTTGCTAACGCCTACAGAGGAGCCTTGGTTAGCCGGTTTAATAAACATTGGAGTCCCTAACAATTCTTTAGCGTCTTCAAAGTTTACCTTATCTTTATTTGGACGCTTCACCGTAATTCCTTTGGCTACCTTTATTCCGGCAGCATTTAGTAGTCTTTTGGCAATATCTTTATCCATACATACAGAAGAACCTAGAACACTAGGCCCGACGAAAGGAAGATTTGCCATACGAAGCATTCCTTGTAAACTGCCATCCTCCCCAAGCGTACCATGTACAATTGGGAAGATGACATCCAATTGCTCTAAGCTTACGGCATTTTCAACATGGATTAATTGATTTGTTGCAGAACCTGGTACAATCGCAACATTATCATCCGATTTATTCAACGCAATTAATTTAGGATTCTCTGAATTTAATAAATAGGAAGATTGATCATTTAAATGCCATTTCCCCTCTTTATCAATTCCAATTAATGTAACATCATATTTTTCTTTATCGATTGCATCGACAATATTTTTAGCAGACTGAAGGGAAACTTCATGCTCTGCAGATTTACCACCAAAGATAATACCTACTTTTGTCTTCTTCAATTTAGACGTCCTTTCTAATAGAAGGTAAATAAAATTCCATACAATTAAAATAGCATAGTTTAGCTTGTTTGTAATAGTACTAACGTAAAAAAATATAGAGGCACCTGACCCGCCCCTTAGGTAGCAATCATAATTCTTCCCTCAGTCGAATACATTCTAAAGGGACAATCAATCATCTTTTATAGGAGCTGGAAACATGTCATTTATATTAACTACGATATTGGTAATTTGTACATGTCAAATACTCAGTATCATTATCCTCAATGCCCTACATCGAAAGCACTTATCTAATATGCATGGAATGCTTGCATCGATGGCACTTGGAATGTTATCAGGCATCCTTTTTGGTACGGTCATTGGAATACTTCTAAATGGCGACTTATTTATGTCTACCTTTCTTGCGATTCTAATTGGACTTTCTATTGGCTTTATAGCTGGATTACCGTTCAACCTATTCGCCGTCATTGATGGTAGTATATCCGGCATAATGGGGGGTATGATGGGTGCGATGCTAGGCGAAATGATTCCAATGTTCAACCCAGATGCAACCATCAAATTATTGGCATTCTTTACGATTATGCTCTTACTTATTATGACCTACCTAACCGAAGAATCTATTAAGGGCAACCGGATGATATCAGTTCGTACCCATCCTTTTTTCTATACGATTACGATCGTCTTACTATTTTTTCTCATTAAAGATATCCCGATCATAGACATAGAGCAATATAATAATCACTCCTTCTTTGACTTCCGATAATAGAAGATGAACCAAATCGATAGTAAGACAATGCCAATAATAAGGACATCATATAGTGAGCTTGGTATCGAATTCTGTTTAAGCTCGGCTACCTTCAAATGATGGGACAAATTTATTTCCGTATCAGTAAATGATGGCCACTCCCTATCGATAAAGAATCGTTTTTTGTTATTAGCTAGTTTCCTAAACGCTTCATCCCCATCTAAATGAATAGGTGATACTTCCTTACCATCGCTTTTGAAATGATCAAATCCATAATCCAATAATGCAACCGTATCCTGATAGGCACTTTCCTGGGTTGATGCATCAAGCGTAATCACAATTAGGTCAAGATTTTTTCTACTTGCTGTAGTAGCTAACGTAAAGCCTGCTTCTGGAACATAACCCGTTTTACCACCATTTACACCAGGATATGGTGCTTCCCTAAGAAGCTTGTGATGTGTATATAATGTTGTCTGCCACTTCTTCCCTTTCCATTCTAGCTCTGTTAAGCCAAATATCTCTCGGAAATCTTCATTATTTATTGCATATTGGGTTATCATGGCAAGATCTTCCGCACTAGTAACATGCTCCGCATCAAATAACCCATGTGGATTGCTAAAATGGGTGTCCTTAACACCAATTACTTGTTTCACATATTGATTAAGATCATCGGAGAAATGTTCCACATCTCCACTGAGATGCTCGGCAATTGCTACCCCTGCATCATTAGCTGAGTTAACTAATAATCCCTTTATTAATTGCCTTAAGCTAAGCTGTTCCCCTTCTTCTAGAAACACGGATGACCCTTCTGTACGATAAGCATGTTCACTCACCGTTACTACATCATCTAAATCACCATGCTCAATAGCATAAATGGCCGTAGCAATTTTCGTTAAACTTGCTGGATATAGTTTTTTTGAAGCATTTTTCTCATATATCACGGTACTTGTAGTGGCATCTACTAAAATAGCTGCTCCACTACTAATACGTGGTGGTTGACGTTCTTCTGCTGCAGCAAGTGTAGATCCCAAAAGTAAACTATGTAGACAAAATAGTATAAACATACTCAAACAGACTCGTATTCTCATAATCTTCCCTCACTTATTGCTTGTTCACTTTCTCTATTTTAAAAGAAATTATTAACATAGATGGGAAAATCAATGAATTGTAAAGTTAATTTAAAAGTTGTTATGTCTATGTAATCTATTACCAAAAATAAAGAACCAGCTAGGTAAACTGGTTCCTTTTTTCATGGGTAGGGCTAAAATCTATTAGCTACCATGTGTAGAGTTAATTTATACATACTCCGCTAATCCCTTGTCGGTGTTGGCTTTTGACATAATGAACCAACACATATTCTTCCTTTTGTCAGGATATCTGAATCATTTTTAATAGAAATAGACTAGTAAACAACCATGATATCTGAATTAACATAGATTATAGTGTATAAAAAATTCATATGAAAAGGAGAGATCATAGCATGAGTTGTTGTTCACATGGAAAACACTCAAGTGAATGTGTCTGTGACGTGGTTCGTAAAATTGTTCTAGCTCAAAACGAAGTAGCCGCAGCTCAAGATGATTGCTGTACTACAGGGTGCGAGAATGCAATCGAACAATTACTTTCGCCAACTACGGTTCCTGCTAATGGGCCAACGACAATTCCGTTTTTGTTATATTGTAAAGGGGATTGTGATTTGTTCTTTGCAACAGGGATTGCTCAAAACAACTCTGGATTTGACTGTGTGGAAACTCCAGTGTTTAAGGCAAAGAAATTTAAAAAAGGTTGCTGTGTTGAATTAGAATTATTAGAATTCGATACACAAGGTAGCGGGAATTTATTAGGTCATTCCAAAAAAGATTTGTGCCACTTCATCCCAAATAACGCTACTGGTGAATTCGTTGAGACTGGTATTTGTATAACCGTGGACTTGAATAACTTTACTGGAATTCAATGTCTAAACCCAGTTACACCAATTGTAGCTCCTGCTTCGAAAAGCTGTTAGAAAATATGCCTCGAGACTAGGCTTAGTAGACTCGAGGCAATCTTTTACTAAAGGATATGGTTAGAGTTCCTTCTAACCATATCCTTATCATTACTATACTTCCCTACGCATTGCTCGTAGTACGTCAATTTGAGTAGCACGTTTTGCTGGTCCTGTTCCTGACAGGATTGTAACGACTAAACAAATGGTAACCGCAATAACAACTAGACTCCACGGGATAGCAGAGAATTGTAATCCCTCAGGCATCTCTTGCGAAAATGCCATTTCCAAAATCATCGGTAATGCAATATTCACGACTATACTAATAACATATGCTACGATTGTCCCAATGAATGCACCGATGATACCGATATAACTACTTTCCAACAAGAAGATTTGTTTAATTGTCTTTGGATTGGCACCAATAGCCTTCATAATTCCAATGTCCGGAGCTCTTTCGGTAACAGCCATCGTCATCGTATTATAGATTCCAATCGAAGCAATAACTAAGGCAATTGTCCCAACAAGAATTAATCCTGCTTTTGCAATGGTGAACAGGGTATTAATTTGATTCATTTCACTAACAACCGAGTACGATGCATAATTCTCTTCATTAAGCGTATCCACGATTCCTTGTACCGCTTCAAGGTTATCCGCATAGACGTTTACTTCATCATAAGAAGTAAGAGAAGTAGTCTCTAATATCTCAGAATCCACGCCTAGCTCTCCACCTGGCGTTCCCGTATAAGCTTCCACCTGTTGGAATACTTCTTGAGAGATAAATACATCGGTATTTGTCAACCACTCTCTTCCAGGCTCCTTTAGGATACCTACAATCGTTAATGGAATCTCCTCCGCTTTGTCTTCTTCGGCACTTTTTTGAACGGACATCGTAATGGTCTTTCCAATAATACTACCAGAATAACGTAATTCCTCTTTTATTTCTCCCGTATCTTCATCGTATGGATTTTCTTCTGTTTCTAAATGTAAGTTATTCGCAAAATGATACCCGACTACTACTTCATTTGCTTTTTCAGGTAATCTTCCTTCATCTAACTCCAATCCAGCAGCTAACTCAGAAGGGAAGTGAGTCGACACTGCATTTGCACTTATTTCATAGTCATCAAGGGAATAAGTTGGATATTGTCTTAATTGCGTTTTTCTTGTTACAGATCTAACATTATCTAATTTTTCCAAGGACTGTACATCTTCCATTGTAAGAGATTGATAATTACCATCTACTTCTTTACCGTAAATATCAATTTTTGTTACAGTTTGATCCTCCAGTGTATCTTTTACAACACTTTGCTGTAGCCCATATCCAATAGAAGCTAATACGATTAAGAACGCACATCCCATCGCCGTTGCTAAAATAGTCATATAAGTACGGGCTTTATTCTTTTTAATGTTTTGTCTTATAAAGCGAAACTTGTCCTTTAATCTCATATCGTTTCCACCCCTTCCATTAAACTACCATCTTTAATCGTAATAGAACGGTGGCCGATACGAGCAACCTCTTCATCATGCGTAATAATAAGGAACGTAATACCCAATTCTTGATTAAGATTTTGAATAATGTCTAGTATTTCCGCTTCTGTTTCACTATCTAGACTTCCTGTTGGCTCATCAGCAAGGATTAGTGCTGGTTCCAGCACTAATGCCCTTGCTATACTAACTCGTTGTTGTTGACCCCCTGACAATTCGCTAGGGTAATGGTCCTTATACTCTATTAAACCGACTCTCTCTAATAATTGGTTAACCATTATTTTTCTATTCGGTTCATTTTCCCCTCTTAAAATCAGCGGAAGTTCAATATTTTGATACGCGGTCATACTAGGTATCAATTGAAAGCTTTGAAAAATAAAGCCTATATTTTCAAGACGAAAATCGGCAAACTTTGCCTCTGAATAATCAGATACTAGATTCCCATCAATCCAAATCTCTCCTTCTTTAGCACGAATAAATCCACTAATTAGATTTAGTAGCGTGGACTTTCCCGAACCACTCTTCCCAACAACGGAAACAATTTCCCCTTTGTGTACTTCCATTGAAATATTCTTTAATACTGGTACAATCGTTTTCTTTCCTTTTTTCCCCAATTCAAATTGGTGGCTTAGCTTCTCTACTTTTATCACAATATTTCCTCCATGTTTAATTCATTATTAATCGATAGAACCGCAATTCGTGTTCTCCGTTTTCTTCATCTGGGTTTTCCATAACTATTTCCCCTTCAAACAGTACCTCTCCATTGTGAATTGCACCAACGAATACTTTGACAGAGTTAACATCATCCTTATAACCTATCGCATACATTTTATCGTTTACTATTGTAAGATTCGACAAACCCTGAAATCCTGAATCGTCTAGGTTAAACTTTGCTTTGGATTGTACAGATAGATCCTTTTCATTGATCTCTAGTATGGTAACTGTATTTTCTAACTCATAGACCAGATACACTTGTCTATCCTGTACAAATCCCCACGTACGCGCATCTAATAATTCGTTCGCTATCTCTTTATCGAAGGTAACTTCTTGGAGTTCTTTGCTTTCCAAATCATATAAATAGAAGGACCTATTAACCACGCTGATTTCAGTTGGTTCATTATCTACTATCTCCGTTTCCAGTTCAGTATCCTCTACTTCTCGTCGGTTCTGATCCTTTTGCAAGAAGTAGAATTTCTGCTCTGAAATATCTTCTGAATCATTTAAGAACATAATATCCTCCCAGTTATTAGCATCTTCAATGCTCTCACTTACTAGCAGGGTATCATCTGCACTAATCTTATGAGAGGAAATATCAATCGTGTATACCATTAACTCACGAACATAACGACCATTATTCCCATAATGATTAGACTCTGTTAATACTTTTAATTCTCCATTAACTAATTGAACATCTGACACTACGATATCGTAATAATGCCCTTGACCCGGTATCTTTATTTCAAATGAATTAGACTTATTGGTCTCCTTGTTTAAAACATCTACGTAAAAATAGTTCTCAGCATCCTCGTAGTGTAATCTCGATGATGTTGACTTAACCGCGACATAAGCGACAAATTCGTCATTTTCAAAGAAATTTCCTGTATAAATCCATTTCCCTCTCATAAAGTTACGATACTTTTCCTTTAACTTAGTCGCATTATTTATGGCAAAAGGGGATTCTAAATTCTCAAAGAAGGACATTTGTCCTCGATAAACAGACCCTTCTGTACTGACCGTGACGGCACTATAATTACTTTTCCCATCATATTCCCCTACTAGTAAGACGTCGTTCATGACCGATTTATCCCCGTCAATTGTCTTCAGTGTTAATTCAGGAAATTGTTTGGCAACCACTAATGATGTATAAATAAAGTACGTTACAAGTACTGTAATAATCACGAGACTTAGCGCTATAAGCTTCCAAAATCGTTTCAATATCATTTCGTCACACCCTTATCTTCTTATTTAACAAGTAATGACTCATCCAAATGGCACCGCTTGTTACAATTAGAGCTGCTACTACCATTAGAATGAATATTTCAGTTGGATAGAAGAATTCCTCCACTAAAAACTCCTGAATCAATAATGGAGATATAAATACGAAGAATGAAAGAACCGCAAAAACCACACCTAATATAATTCCCTTCCAACGAAAACACCTTTCAAATAGCACACCTGTAAATGCAACCAATACCGTCATCATTCCAATTCCATAATGAATGAAGAACTGGATAAACGAAGTGGGATATAATACTCGTAAAGAATCAAAGCTGTATAGTATTTCATTTAATGTGAGATCTTCTCTCAACTGACTTGGGACAATTAGCTTCATCACTTCATTTTCTATCATGATGAAAATAAGCTGAATAGCAACGAGCCCAAGTACCATTAAAAAGATGGCAGATGCCTTTGCAAAAAATACATTAATTCTAGCTGTCGGTAACATTAGTAATCGGTAGGCAAATGTGTTTTTTCCGAACCAATCCCGATACCATATGAAAAACACATAGATTAGCAAGGTAACAACACATAATGAGATAGGTGCTGTAAACCATAATGACCTTGAGATTGCACTAAAAGAGAAAATCCCCCAATCCTTTATTGCCTGCTCTATTGTATTACCTGCTGAAATAAGTTCTTCTATATCTCCTATATAATTATTCGAGATAAATACTACGCCTATTAGCTGCATAATGAGCGTAATTCCAATTAACACTACATATATTTTGAAGAAGCGATTTAGTTCAAAGTTAGTCAATTTTAAATAGCGCATCATGGCTGGTACACCTCTCTCATTACATCGATTATCGATTTTCCTTCTATTTCTCGTACTTCTTCCGCATTGAACTCTCGTAAGACAACTCCCTCATTTAAAATAACTGCCTTGTCGATTAAGTGTTCAATATCATTGATTTCATGTGTTGTAATAATGACGCCTCGGTCCTCTACTAGATGGCTAGTAAATACATTGGCAATTTGTTCTCTACTAAATATGTCAATCCCCGAAAATGGCTCATCCATTAATAGATAATCAACATCCAATGCAAGACCAAGTAGCATATTCACTTTAGCTGTATTCCCTTTTGACAGAGAAAAAATGCGGTCATTGGCGTCCAACTTAAAGAAAGTTAGCAAATCCTCTGCTCGCTTTTGATTCCATGACTGATAAAAATCCGCCATAAATGTCATCGCATCGGAAATTTTCATGTTAGGAGGCATCGTAATCGCATCTGGAATAAAGGTCACCTTTTCAAAGCTACCTTTGTGAAGCTTCTCACCATCAATTAGTATTTCACCACTATTAATAGGTGTTAGATTCATAATCGCATTTAAGATAGTCGTTTTTCCGACACCATTTATTCCGATTAAACACGTAATTTCACCTTTATTTGCAGCAAAGCTAACCCCTTTTAACACCGGTTTTCTACCAAACTTTTTGGTTATACCCTTTATCTCAATCATGCTTCTCCCTCCTGTTCTTCCAATCTCTTTTCGTAATTTTCCTTCACTAGATGAAGCACTTCATCTAGTGGGACATTAATCGTTTGTACAGAAGCAATAAATGAATGGACTGCTTCTAGAATCAATTCCTCTCTAACTGCTTTAATCACATCTGCATTATTCGTAATACGACTTGGTAAATTTCTCTCCGTAAATATCAACCCTTGTTCCTCCATTTCCTTATACGCCCTTTGCGCTGTATTAGGATTAATTTTCATTTGATTTGCTAGTTCACGTCGAGATGGAATCTCCTGACCAGGTTCAAAATTACCGGTAGCAATTTGCTCCTTAAAATGTCGAATTACCTGAACATAGACAGGATCTCGGTTGTTAAACTTTATATTCATAGCTACAACTCCTATATTTACTTGGTAACTGTTTCCTTACTGTATTAACCCCTTAATACACACTTGGCAAAAAAATATGTATTAAGGGCTTAATACACCGATTAAGTGT
The DNA here is from genome assembly GCF_055550225.1 of Ornithinibacillus liuyingii. NCBI lineage: Bacteria > Bacillati > Bacillota > Bacilli > Caryophanales > Bacillaceae > Ornithinibacillus > Ornithinibacillus liuyingii. Next base: position 15,639 of record NZ_JBPWOS010000010.1, read on the forward strand.
ATTATACGATTAATACACCAATAGAGTCAACCTCATTTAAAAAATAGTTTTCCCAAAGACGCCTTTCATGAACATTTCTGCTGAAGGTGATATGATGAGTACAAACTAAAAAGGTTGTTTCTACTGAGGACTAGCTTACTTTGTTTCGACCTAAAAAAACAACCACTTTACAAAGCAGAGAAATTACGAGGAGATATTATGCGATTAGTATCATGGAATGTTAATGGATTGCGTGCCTGTGTGCGCAAAGGTTTTTTAGATTACTTTAATGAAATAGATGCTGATATTTTTTGTGTTCAAGAAACGAAGCTACAAGAGGGGCAAATTGAGTTAGAGCTAGATGGCTACTTTCAATATTGGAACTATGCAGAACGCAAAGGCTATTCTGGTACTGCTGTATTTACGAAACAGAAGCCTCTATCGGTGAAATACGGAATCGGTGAGGAAGAAACACAACCAGAAGGTCGTATTATTACGATGGAGTTTGCGGATTTCTTCTTAATCAATGTTTATACCCCTAATTCACAGCGTGATTTAGCTCGATTGGGTCTTCGATTAGAATGGGAGGACGCTTTGTTTCAACATATAATGGAACACGATAAAATTAAACCCGTTATATTATGTGGAGACCTAAATGTTGCCCATCAAGAGATTGATATTCGTAATTACAAAACAAACTATGGTAATTCCGGATTTACGGATGAAGAAAGAGAAAAGATGACACGCTTTCTGAATGCAGGTTTCATTGATACGCTTCGCCATTTCTATCCTGATGAGGAAGGTATTTACACTTGGTGGAGCTACATGAAAACGGTGCGCGAGAGGAATATTGGCTGGAGAATTGATTATTTTATTGTCTCCGAAAGGCTGAAGGACAACTTGATTGACTCTAATGCACATTCCGCTATCCTAGGTAGCGATCATTGTCCAATTATGTTGGAAATTGAAATCTAACAGTAAATAGGGGAATGGAATAGGTATCAAATAAAAAGAACTGAATGTAAAACTTTACCATTCACAGCTATAACACCCCGGAAATATACAAAAGCTAATCTTCCTTTACCTTACGTATATTTCCGGAGTGCGTTATACACTTAATTCTTATTGCTTTAACTTTTGGAAGTAATCAATAATTCCTAATGCACTAACCTGCATATCCAGATTGATTAATATATAAACAGGATGATCATCAGGCACGCCAAGTTCCTTAAGGTGCTCTTTTACACGTGTAAACAGTCGCCCTGATAAAACATCATAGCCTTTACCTTCTTTAAATACCTTCTCGCCTTCCTCCACAAAAATATCTAACCACTCTGACACCTGATGCAATGCTGCAGTAGTTTTCAATGTCGCACCAAAATGCCCAAAGTAAATAAAGTCTACATTCATTTCCATAAAGCGATCAATGGACTCGTGCATAGCTGTCGGGTCAAAATGATTTGGTGATGTGGAAGGTAAGAAGAAATCAATCCCCAATGGATCCAACTGTTCATATTTTACCCCAGCAGTATCTCCTGTGAACAACCCATTACTTACAGGGTCATAAATACTAATATGGTGTCGTGAATGACCAGGTGTATCTAAAAATTGCAATGTACAATTAGGTCCTATTAGTAGTGTATCTCCTTCACTCTTTTCTATGATTGCTTCTTCAGGGACTGGTTCAACAGGATCAAAGAATTCGGCAAAACTATCTCCATAAATTGCTCTAGCACCACTAGTTAACCTTTTTGGATCAATTAAATGCCTTTTACCACGCGGATGGACAATTACTTTCGCATTTGGACATAATTTCAGCAGTATACCTACACCACCTGCATGGTCCAAATGAATATGCGTGACAATTATGTATTTCACTTCACTTAATGTGTGACCTAAATCCTCTAAGCCACGCTTAATATACTTAATGGACGGACTTGGTCCTGTTTCAATAATAGTTAATTCTTCTTCATCCAATACATACGTACCTGTTCGAGACGGTATTCCCATATCAAACCCATCAATTAAGTGAATTCGATCATGAAGACGAATTGGTAATCTTCCTTGCATGATTAATCCCCCCTATTCTAACTACCATCATCGTAGCACGTATTCTAAATAAATTCATGTTCTTCGCAATCGTTTTCTTCTTTTTAGTGTTGCCCATATCTCCCCAAAAAAGAATGCCAATCAAACGTATTTTAGCTAATTTATGGCTGGGATATTTCCAGTGAAACAGATAATAATAAACCTGATTCTTCTTAAGGAGGTTATTAATTTGAATATGAACATGAATAACCAAATGCAAAACCAACAATTAACTGGCACTTCACAAATGCCTGCAGAAGTAAGCCATGGTGGTCACGAGCTTTTTGATGCACATGAAGCCATCGGTGGTTTAGTTGGTGGTATGGAGCAATATATGATTTATGAGCAATATGCACAGGATCCGCAGCTGAAATCCATGATGAACCAACATAAAACATTCCTAACCCAGTTATATAATACTGTGGTAGAAACACTTAAAACAGGAAATGAGCCCACCGTTAAGACACAAACGTACAATATGGCCGAGAGTAATGATGTGTTGTATGGAATGACACCATCCCAACCGAAAAAACCTGCACAGTCTCCTCAAGAGATTAATGATGAATGTGTGACTGGCTTTATGATGGGAGTTCTAAAGTCCAATGCATCTGCCTTTACAATGGCAGCTCTAGAATCCACTAACCCTGTCTTAAGAAGAGTATTTGCCGATAGTGTTCCAAATATTATTGAGATGGCATATGAAGTGTTCCTATATCAAAATAAACATCAATATTATCAAGTACCACAGTTAAAGCAAGAGGACATGCAAAACTATATAAACAGTTTTGCTCCAATTCAAGGAACCATGCCTCATTAATTTGGGGTGCTATCTATTAAAGGATGCTCATTACGGGCATCCTTTTGCTTTTGAATGATTCTATACATATAAGATGGAATGAAAGTTGGAGAAATAATAAAAAGAGACAGTTCAACTATTTTGAACTGCCTCTATTTCGTTAAAGCTTTTGCCCATAGTATTTATCTATCGAAAATCCTCTTCCTAATATTTCGGATGCATTCAGGAAAATGACGAATGATGTCGGAATTTCTTGTTGAAGCATTCCTTTTAATTTTACAGCCTCTTGCTGCTCGGCTACACATAATATTAGTGTCTTATCCATATTGGAGTAGCCTCCAACAGACCTTACCTTTGTTAAGCCACGATCAATACCAGTTCGTATCAATTCCTGAACCTTTTCTTCCTCTTCTGTAATAATCACAATTAACTTAGTAGCAGAAGTTCGCAGTTGAACAAAATCGATTGTTTTACTCGAAATATAGATAGCCATTAATGCGAAAAGTGTCAGTTCTAAACTAAAAACAAATATAGAAGATAAAACTACCACTCCATCAACAATTAACTGCGTATAACCACTGGATTTTCCTGTGAATTTCTTCAGGATTTGTGCTATTGAGGCAGTTCCACCAGTCGAACCTTTTCCAATATAAACAATACCTAGTCCAATTCCTAATACTATTCCACCATAAATTGCACCCAGAACCGGATTGGTAATGGTAATTGGTGTATTTGCCGTTAAACCAATTATAAATGGCACCCAGAAAGTACCGAGTAAAGTTTTCCCACCAAAGTCCTTTCCTAAGACTAACCAACCAATGATAAATATTGGTATATTTATCACAAATTGCGTCATTGCTGGACTAAATCCAAATAATTCATATAAAACAGTACTAATCCCAGAAATACCACCAGCGGCTAATTTTGATGGTAATAAAAATACATTATAAGATAATGCGACTAATGTAGCACCAATTAAAACAAGTACATATTCTTTTATTACGGTTCTATGTTGTTGTTTCATCTTTTTGTGTCCTTTCTATAACAAACAAGCAAATATTATTCTATCATAGTTTCTATTTAATTGAATACAATCAATAATGTCTGAGTGCAATACGGACAAGCCCTCACCATACTTTCCCAATAGTAAATTTTGGAAATTCACTTGATTCATAGATTAATTTGAGTTAAAATCATAACTTGATAACTTTATTTTAGATTTCATCACAAAAAGAAATCTATCAATTTAAGCAAAAAAAGATGGGGGAAATAAGATGAAAAAACTTTTAACATCAAAAATGTCCTTCTTTTTTGTAGCCGTGTTACTAATCTGGTTAAAATCGTATCTGATTTACGTAACTGAATTCAACCTAGATATAAAAAATGGGACACAAGAATTTTTACTTTTCTTTAACCCGCTGAGCTCAGCCCTCATTTTCCTAGGAATAGCATTATTTGCTAAAGGAAAACGGGTAGGATTATGGATTATTGTAGTTGATACATTAATGACCATACTATTATATGCCAATGTCGTGTACTATCGTTTTAATAACGACTACATTACACTTCCAACCTTAACACAAACAAGCAACTTCGGAAGTTTAGGAAGCAGTATTGTAAGTCTTGTACAATGGACAGACATATTCTTTGTACTAGATCTAGTAATCCTTATCGCCTTATTTATTTGGTTTAAAAAAGGCTGGAGCACAGAAAGAATTAGTCGTAAGAAGCCTATACTGGTGCTTATTATAGGACTAATTGCATTTTCATTGAATTTAGGTCTTGCTGAAGCAGATCGACCAGAACTACTAAAAAGAACATTTGACCGCAACTATATTGTAAAGTATATAGGACTTTATAACTTTGCAATTTATGATGCAGCACAAAATATTAAATCATCTTCACAACGAGTACTTGCGGATAGTGATGATATTACAGAAGTTGAAAACTATACGAAGAATAAATATGCAGAGCCAAATCCAGAATTATTTGGTGTTGCTAAAGGTAAGAACATTATTAAAATTCACTTAGAGTCATTCCAAACGTTCTTAATCAATTATAAATTACATGGGGAAGAAGTTACTCCTTTCCTAAATTCATTAGTAAATGATCCTGAACAAGACTTTACGTATTTTGATAATATATTCCATCAAACCGAACAAGGTAAAACAGCTGATGCAGAGCTAATTACGGACAACTCTATTTATGGGTTACCACAAGGATCTGCATTCGTAACTAGAGGTACTAACACATACCAATCATTAACTGCGATACTGAACCAGCAACAAGATTATACTTCAGCCAATTTCCATGGTGATTATAAATCATTCTGGAATCGTGATGAAATTTATAAACAATTTGGTGTGGATGTATATTTCGATGCTAGTTATTATGACATGAGCGAAGAAAATGTTATCAACTATGGCCTAAAGGATAAGCCTTTCTTCGAACAATCTATGCCAATGTTGAAGTCATTGGATCAGCCATTCTATGCCCATATGATGACTTTAACAAACCATCATCCGTATATTATAGGTGATGAAGAAGCTTCACTTGCACCTGCGGAAACAGGAGATAAATCTGTTGATACGTATTTCCAAACCGCTCGTTATCTTGATGAATCGTTAGAGCAATTCTTTAATGATTTAAAAGAAGCTGGTCTATATGAGGATTCTGTGATTTTCCTATATGGAGATCACTATGGTATTTCTCAAAACCATAATCGTGCAATGAAAGAAATTACTGGTGAAGAAATTACACCATTTAAAAATGCTCAATTACAACGAGTTCCATTCATTATAAAAATTCCTGGTGTTGAAGGAATGGGAACAGTCCACAAATATGGTGGATTAATCGATGTAATGCCAACTTTACTACACTTAGTAGGAATTGATGCACAAGATTATATCCAATTTGGAACAGATTTATTCTCTGATGGCCATAAGGAATACGTTCCATTCCGTAATGGTGATTTAATTACCCCGGAATACAGTGTTATTTCTGGTACTTTCTATGATAATGACACTGGTGAGGAAATCGAGCCTACGGAAGAAATGATTCAAGTAAGAGATGAGGCACTTCGTGAGCTTGAGCTCTCCGATAAATTGTTAAATGGTGACTTATTACGCTTCTATACACCAAATGAAGAATGGACACCTGTTGATCCGACTCAATATCGTTACGGAAATGAAACTGGTATCGTTCCTTTCCAACTAGAAGAACAACCAGAAAAACCAATTGATCCAAGAGAGCCTTCATTAGAAAAATAAATAAACGAGTAATCATTAGGAATTTTTTCCTTTTGATTACTCGTTTTTATTTGCCATTTTCGTTCATACTATGACATGAATACTCCAGAAAGAGGTGAACGTTATGGGACGTGGTGACCATAATAGAGCAACAGGTAAGAACTTCTTTGCTCAGACTCCGAAAAATCAATTATCTGATGGAATTGATGTAGAGTATTCAGAGGAATTTGCCGATCACGATGACAAAGTAGCTCAAGCGAGAAGTAGAGCCGCTGACAGACGTGCGAAGGAAAAATAAATAGGTGGCCTTACACTAGGCCACCTATACTTATAGCAAATAATAATTGTGCACCAAAGTAAGTACTCATCACCATGTAATCTGCTAATTTAAATTGAACCTAGAATTTATATATCGCCAGCACCGCATCTGAGATAAAGAATAATGTTGCTGTGATAATGAGAATTTTTTCGCTAGTATGAATAGCTAATCCAAGCATGTGGAGATAATTGTCATATACATAGCAACTGCAACAACTAAATTCCACCTTCCAACCTGCTTCACACTTTGGAACAATATATAAAAGACTATTAAGGCAAGAAACAGAAGCGCACATCCAACAATTAAAAGATCCATTGCAATAGAAAAAGAATAACCATACCAAAATGCAAAAATATATATAATATGAGCTAATAAAAAACTAACCAGTCCATGAATAAACCACTTATCCGTAAGCATTAAAAAGATATCACCAACTAGTGATAATCAGAGTGCTAGTACAATGAAATAACTATACATGCTGTTTAATCCCGACCCATATACCTCGAGCACTAGTATAAATAGCATTGTTCCAAGCTTTAATATGTATTTAACTAGCTTATTTTGAAAGTAAATAGCCAGAATAAGATATAACGTAGTTGATAAAATTATTACGCCAAGCAGTATTTCCTGCATGATGCGCTCCCTCCCTCTTACAAATTCTACAACTTAGTGAAAAACTCCTCTTTTCTTTGCCAGCAGTGCATGTTCTCATTTACAATTAGGATGAAAAGCGAGGTATTCAAAATGAGTAAGAAAAACGTTGAGGACTATCTTACAGAAGGTATATATGGTACTCGATTACCCAAGCAGGAAGAAAGAGATTATTTCCTTGGTACATTACGAGAGCGAATTGTCATCGCCTTAACAATTGGTCAGGTAATGACGGATAAAGGGATACAAATCCTAGAAGAAAATATGAAACATTATCCCGATGCCAAGCTATTATTTAATGGGAAAATTGCATCCAGATTTCTTAAAGCTGAGAAGGAATTAGCAAATAAATATAATATTTCTTATACGGTAATCAATAACGAAGCAGTAGAAACTGATATTGGTGCTGTTCTAACCTATGACTATGCCATAGATAAAGAAGCAATTTTTATGAATGAAAATAATGAAGATACCCCTTCTGAAGAAGATACAGATCATAAGGAAAAGACTGGTTTTCTATCTAAGCTAAAACGACTTTTTTAGCTTTCCCCTCCTCGTATAAAAAAGCATGTTGGTTTCATACTAACAATGGAGGTGTGAAAGATGGCACAAAAATATCGATGCCCCAATTGCAAAACAAATCGTTCACGCTTTAATATCATTGAACAAATAGCAAAACCGGTTAAATTAGACCCGCAAACTGGTGCGGTAATAAATGATTATTCAACTGGTGAAGTCGAGCCATTTCATGCTGTGTATAACGGACCAAAATACCGAATCCAATGTGGTTCATGTGGATTAGTAGAAGATGAAAATACATTTGCTAAGTTTGGGGAACGGCCGGTGTAAAACCACAGACGCATCTGTGGTTTTTATATTTCATATAAGTACATATAATGCTCTATTTTCTGTTAAACTTATCATGGAGGTGTTTTGATGCGGTTAGAAAATAAGAAGGTTATTGCTCTTGTTGAAGATGATTTTGAAGATTTAGAGCTTTGGTATCCTGTGTTACGTTTACAGGAAGAAGGGGCAATTGTTCACCTAGTAGGAAAAGAAGCGAAGAAAAAATATATAGGCAAATATGGTGTTCCAGCAGAATCAGATTACGCATTTCACGATATAAAGACAGATGACTATGATGCCATCTTAGTCCCAGGTGGATGGGCTCCAGACAAGTTAAGACGCTACCCTGAAGTTCTTCAGTTTGTAAAAGAGATGGATGAGACAAAGAAACCTATTGGGCAAATTTGTCATGCAGGATGGGTGTTAATTTCAGCCAACATTCTTCAAGGTAAAAAGGTTACAAGTACTCCTGGCATCAAGGACGATATGACAAATGCTGGTGCCACATGGTATGATGAAGCCGTTATCGTAGATGGACACATTATATCTAGTCGCCGTCCACCAGATTTACCACCTTACGTTAAGGAGTTTGCGGATATACTAGCAGGAAATTAAGACAAGCCCCATACCCCATTTGGTAGCGTGAAATTCCGCCTTGCCTTCATGGAAATTTAGTATTGCAATATTAGCTGCTAGAAATCAGAGATTTTCTTTTTTAAATACAAAACCCATTATTTGTAGTAATGGGTTTTTCTATGTTTGTACCGTAACTGGTCTATTCTTTACACATAGAAACCGTTTTCATATAATGAAAGTAGTTATGAAAATCGGGGGAGGATTTACATGAAACAAGTTCAAGAAGGTACGTTACTTTGGAAGCCAACGAAAGAACGTATCGATCAAGCCAATATTATAACCTATATGAACTGGCTGAACGAGAATAAAGGCTTTTCAATGCCGGACTATACATCCCTTTGGGAATGGTCCGTGCAACATATAGAAGAATTTTGGGAAACCATCTGGGAGTACTTTCATATCCAATCGTCTACGCCGTATCATCATGTACTATCTTCCCATGACATGCCTGGTGCTAAGTGGTTTGAAGGTGCTTCTATTAATTATGCAAAGCATATCTTTCGTAATTATAAGAAGGATAAAACCGCTATTATTCATACATCAGAAGTACGGCCAAATCGTGATGAAGTAACATGGGAAAAGCTATATGAAGATACAGCAGCACTGCAACAAACATTAATCAATCTTGGTGTCAAACAAGGCGACCGCGTTGTTGGGTATATTCCAAACATATATGAATCAATTGTTTCCCTACTAGCAACAGTAAGCCTTGGTGCGGTTTGGTCAAGTGCTTCACCCGATTTCGGTAAGCAAAGTGTCATTGACCGATTTAAACAAATTGAACCAAAGGTCATGATTACAGTAGATGGTTACCGTTATGGTGGAAAAGAATATAATCGAATGGACGTTGTGAAGGAAGTACAGGCTGAACTCCCTACTTTAAAAGCAACGATTGCCATACCTTATCTCCATACAACAGAGCCATTTTCAAATTTACTGTCCGTTACGTTGTGGAATGATGCAACCCATTATACAGGGCAGGAGTTAATATATCATGATGTAGAGTTCAATGATCCACTTTGGATATTATTTTCATCCGGAACGACAGGCAAGCCAAAGCCAATCGTTCACAGCCAAGGTGGTATATTAATCGAGCACCTAAAAGCACTAACATTCCATACAGACTTACATGAGGAGGACCGCTTCTTCTGGTTTACCACGACTGGTTGGATGATGTGGAACTATTTAGTGAGCGGATTATTAACTGGAAGTACGATTATCCTTTATGATGGAAATCCTACTTATCCAGATAAACGAATGCTATGGAAGTTAGCAGAAGAAACGAAAATGACGATATTCGGAACATCTGCAAGCTATATTACAGCATGTATGAAAGAGGGCTTCTCTCCTTTAGAGGAATTTGATTTAAGTCATTTGAAGACGATTAGTTCCACCGGTTCTCCACTTCCTCCAGAAGGGTTTAAATGGTGCTATGATCACGTTAAAGAGGACCTATCCATTGCTTCGATTAGTGGAGGTACCGATGTATGTACAGCCTTTATCTTAGGTGTACCAATACTACCAGTCTATGCTGGGGAATTGCAATGCCTGGGACTAGGAGCTAAAATAGAAAGCTTCGATGATGATGGTAATCCAAAGATAAATGAAGTTGGGGAATTGGTTTTAACGGAGCCTTTCCCGGCTATGCCAATCTACTTCTGGAATGATGAAGATGGCAGTAGGATGCATCATAGCTATTTTGATATGTACCCAGGAATATGGCGACATGGCGACTATATTAAAATTACGGAGCGAGGTACTTGTATCATATATGGTCGCTCTGATGCTACGATTAACCGTGGTGGGATACGAATTGGTACAAGTGAAATCTATCGTGCGGTAGACCAGATCAAAGAAATCAAGGATAGTTTAATAGTTGATATTCCGCTTGAAAACGGCGACTCTCTTGTTCCATTATTTGTAATCATGGCAGATCATCAACAGCTGACGGAGGAAATTATTGATGCCATTAAGTATCAGATTCGAACCCAGTGCTCACCAAGACATGTTCCAACGGAGGTCATTCCTGTTCAAGACATACCAAAAACATTAAATGGGAAAAAACTAGAAATACCAGTTAAAAAGATATTAATGGGTCAGCCATTGGAAAAAGTAGCTAATAAAGGCTCGTTAAGTAACCCTGAATCTCTTGTTTACTTTGTGAGATTTGCTAAGGAACGACTTTAAGCTATGAACTTTTATACGTTACACAAAGATGATGAGACTATTTCTCGTCATCTTTTTTAATTATTCTCAGTTAGAAAAGTTTTCTTCATCATCATTGTTATGGTTTGAGTATCAAGCGAATCCACCAAATTATGCACAAATCTTCCCCATCAAAAAAAGAAAGAGACAATTCTCTTCCTTTATTGATTCATAATCGATGATTTTTCTGTGTATAGTTCTGCATTTCCAGAACCGGTACGGACGCGAATCAGATTATCTGCATAACCAGATTTACCTACTATATGATGTTTCTCTCGTTGTTCTATCTTCATAGGGAGATTCGTAACAATACTACCTGATCCCGTTTTAATATCAAACACGGAATTTAGTTCATATTCTTGGAACCCTACGCGAATATTACCACTTCCAGTTTTTAAATCTAAGCCAGCGTTCTCCGAAACAGATAGATTAATATTACCTGAATAAGCGTTAGCCTTTAACGCTCCACTAAAGTCACGAAAGCTAATTTTACCAGAACCTACATGGGCATTTGTTGTCTCGCCATAGAAGCTTTTTGCTTCAATCATCCCGGAATTGGAACGAACCGTAGCTTGCTTCATATAGACTTCTCTTAGGATCAATTTTCCAGAACCCGCTTTTAATTCTAACTCTTCTCCCTTAGCTTCCGTTAATCGTATACTGCCTGAACCAACGCTCCCATGGATATTCCCATAAGATGAATGGATTTCTGCTATACCAGAGTTTGCTACGAAGGATAGCTTCTCTGTTTTTAATTCTTTCGCTCTTATTTTCCCTGATGTTGTATTTAACGTCAGCTTACTAGCAGTTACCTTTGCTAGATTGACGGTACCAGAGGTTGCCATTATTCGAACTGTATTGGCAATTAGGTGGGTTAAAGTTATTTTTCCTGATGTCGCTGTAATGTCTACATTATCCGCTATATCAACAGGGATATGGAGTTGTAGTTTACACTTCGTTACATTACCCCATAGAAAAACGATACCCTGCCGTTCTCTTTTTGCTGTAATCAATAATGTGTCGTCTGTTTTAGTAGTCTCTAAAACTGGCCCACCTTCAAAAGACTCAAGCTTTATATCTACTGACGGCGATTCATGTGGAATAACCTCCACCTCTGCCGAATCAACCGAGATAATCAAGTCACTTAATTTGTGAATAGCAATGGATTCCTCTTGAACAACCTTTTGTTTCGTACCACCAAATATCCTACTGATAATATCCGTAACCATACCCGTATCCTCCTGTGAACGATTTACTATCTCTAGTTTAATACAGGGCACAGATTACACAACGTACTGATGAAGTAGTGAAGCTCCGTCTTAAGGCTGAATTATGCATCTAAAAAACGTTCCCGCTGCTCAGGAGTTGGTATCATGCACTTCTCTCGTTTACCGAACCATTTATAGCGATTCTTGGCAATAACTCCATACACTAAATCCCTTATCGGTCTAGGTACGACTATAAATGCATACATGAACTTCCAAGGTCCCTTCAACCCTTTACATACTTTCAATGCTGCCGTCGATTTATAATAAACTGTATTTCCTTCTAAATAGATAAAGCTATCCAATTCATCTGGAATCTCATTCTCTTTTAATAGCTGTTGGCCAATGGGACTTTGTAATGAGGTAAACTTGTAGCGCCCTTTTGTATCTCTTTTAATGATAAATTGGACACTAGAATTGCAAAAATTACAAACCCCATCGAATAGGATGATTCTTCTCATTCACAAAACCTTCTTTCCCTTTTAGAAAAAGACCGGGACAATAATATTGAAGAAAACCCAATACCGAATGATTAATAAAGACTTCATTCAGGAAACATACTTACAGTTTACAGGTGTCATTTAAACGAACAATAAGTTCAACCACCCGATAAAGCAACCATATACTTCCCGAGCTAGTACCGTATATCACTCAGTCTGACATTTAGTTTTACTCTCTCCCCGGTCTATTCCTTTTAATAAGTTGGTTTTAATTCATTTGGTATCGATTTCTTTGTAATTAAGCTAACAATGACATAGGCAAAGAATGACACAACAACTGGGACTACTACAGCGTGGATACCGAAAGGCTTGAATATGACCTCGAAGGTATCATTGTACGATGGTAATAGTGTTGGTAAAAGATCGGACAACAAATAAATTCCTACTCCAGTAATAATGGAGGCAATTGCACCATACTTATTTCCGTTTTTCCAGTAAAGACCTAGAACAATCGGCCAAATAAACGCCGCCTCTAGCCCTCCGAAGGCAAATAGGTTAAGCCAAATAATCAACTCAGGTGGATTAAGGGCCATTATAAAGACAATTACGCCTAGTATTGCCGTAACCGATAGACTCATCCTTTTAACGGTCTGTTGTGATGCATCTGGTTTAACATAATTTATATATACATCTTTAATGACCGTGGAACTAACTAGAATAAGCAATGAATCTACTGTTGACATAATGGCCGCCATTGGAGCTGCTAGTACAATTCCTGCTAACCATGCTGGCATCGTTTCTAAAGCAATTAATGGCATTACTTGATCTCCAATTTCTATACCCGGAAGAATGGCTCTAGCAAATACACCAATTAGATGCATATTCAGCATGATGAAACCAACAACAATCGTGCCAATGATCAAAGCACGGTGCATCGATTTGGCACTTTTATAAGACATAGCTCTAACAGCGATTTGTGGTAATGCCACTACCCCTACACCAACTAAAATCCAAAAAGATGATACATAGGCAGGTGATAAGGTTCCTTCTGCTCCAAAAGGAGAGATAAGGTTTGGATTTTCAGCAGTTAAATCCGCAATAATGTTAGGAATGCCTCCACCTGCAATTATGGTTGCAATAAGCAGGATTAACGTCCCTACAAACATGAAGCTTCCTTGTATGGCATCCGTTAACGCCACGGCACGGAATCCTCCAATGGTTACGTAAATGAGTACGGAAACCGCAAAGATAAATAAGGCTGTGGTGTACGACATACCGGTTAAGGACTCAATTAATCTAGCCCCACCAATCCACTGTGCGGCCATAGCAGAGAATAAAAAGACAACAATACTAATTGCTGAAAGTACTACGACAACTGGTGATTTATAACGTCCCTTCAAGAAATCTACCATCGTTATCGCTTTATATTTCCGCGTTACGATAGCAAACTTTTTCCCTAATACCATTAATACAAAATATCCAGTAACCACCTGAGACATTGCAAGTAGAACCCAACCAAGCCCTTGTGTATAGGCTGTTCCTGGTCCACCAATAAAACTACTTGCACTTCCATATGTAGCTGTCATTGTCATCGCAAGGACAAATCCTCCTAAACTACGCTCCCCTAGAAAATACTCCTGCATAAACGAATTAGACGACTGCACAAATCTGCTAGCATACAACCCAACTAGAAAAATAAGTACTAAAAATACAAATAATGGTATGATTGCAACTATATTCATCGTTCACTATCCCCCTCTTCATCTTCGTCCTCAAAGGGAACCTCTACAAAGAATGCCTTGACAACAATGATGACTAAAACTACCATTACAATAAATCCCACTACACAACTATAAAAAAACCAATCTGGTAAACCAAAGATAAACTTATACTCCGCAGGGTCCTTACTTCCTAAACCATATGCAAAAGCATACCACCAAATAAAATTAATGACGGCTAACCCGACACCTATTAATGCTTCTCGATTAGCAATTTTATTTAAATTATGTTTATTGTTCTGCACTGTAATCCCCCCTTAATCTTATGTAAAGCTATATACTTCTACAATTATATAGATAACTAGAATGAAATAGCAATACAGCGTCCTTATATCAAAAATAGGATAATTGTAGCCTAGCCTATTTATTAAAAATATCCGAATAAAATGCAATTTATTTTTCTGTTCTACGTCTAATTTATTGAAAACCAGGAGGTGATGGATTGTGTCGCATAATGAGATTATATCGAATTGGTTTGAACAGTATGGAAATGATATCTATCATTTTTTACTATACAGGATTGGCCCAAGAGATGCTGAAGACTTGCTGCAGGAAGTCTTTATAAAAGCATTGAAGGGGTTTACAAGCTTTAAAGAAAATGCTACACCGAAAACATGGCTATTTAGTATCGCGCGAAATCTAGCCATTGATGAAACTAGGAAAAAGAAGGCCAAAAAATACGCTACTACCGTGCCACTTGATCAAGCCAATGAACCTAAAACAGTGAATTCTCCCGAAGCCATACTAGACTTAAATGAAGATACAAAGGCTATCTATGAATGCATTCAACTCTTAAAGCCTAATTACCAAGATGTGATTATTCTACGTGGAATCAAGGAACTTTCTGTACAAGAAACGGCCAATATATTGAAATGGAGCGAAAGTAAAGTAAAGTCGACACATCATCGGGCAAAAATAGCCTTACACGAAGAGTTAAGGAGGTGTTTCTCTTATGAAGAAACTAAATCACCTAGAGCAGCTAGATGAACACTTACGTATAATGCCAAAGCCTAACTTAAATAAAGAAAGAGAATTACAGATAAAGAGAACCATCTTAAATACTAGAGCAGCGAATATTAAACCGAAGAAAAAACGAAATTATAAGGGTATAGCCGCTACAATCGGTGCTTTAGCAGCAGCATTTATATTCAGCCTATTACTGTATGGAGCCCTTGGCAAAGAACAGCAGTCCACCTTATTATTAACTAATTTTATAGAGGATGAGGTTTCTAAAATTAGTGGAGAGCTTAACGGTAATACCTACACCTCAGACGATCAAGCTATCATTAACTTGTTCTACGAGACGATGGAGGATACGGAACTAGTAGAAACTGTAGCTAGCGATACCCAGTTTGCTGAAACACTAGAGGTATACAACAACCAGAATCAGCTAATAGGAGCCTTTCATTTCAGTGATTCCAATGTGGTTATGATAGATGGTAAACAGTATGAGATGAATACAGCAGAATGGCAGAATTTCAAAGAAGTTTTCTACACCGATGAATATTTAGTTGTAGAAGATTCGGAAGATGAACCAGAAGAGCAGCCAGAGGAAAGTATAAATGTAGAGGAATTAATAGATCAAGAGTTAGCAAAGGCACCTAGCGAACGAGATTGGGACACTATTTTAGGGCATATACAAGAAGGAGCAAATCCAGATCGTGCCCTACAGCTTGCTGCGAAAGATAACCTGGATACAGTGGTGGAATCATTACTTCTTGCTGGAGCTGATCCGAACAGTTTAGACAAAAATAAGGACACCCCACTAACATTGACAACTAGTACAGAAGTCGCTTCCCTGCTTATCGAAAATGGAGCGAATATCGAACACCGCAATGCACGTGATTATAATGCACTAGTTCTAGCAGTTTATGGACATCAGACCGAGATGGCGAAACTTTTATTAGAAGCTAATGCCAATCCCAATACAACCGTTACTTCTAATAATGATGTGACCGTACTATGGATGGCTAGTAAATTTAATGATCAGTCTATTAAAGACCTGCTCATTCAACATGGGGCTGAATTAGTGGAAGGGTATGAATATGAAGGATGGATGGCATCTGAGATTCCAACGCTTGAAGAAATGCTAACGGCTGATTTACTTTCTTATGCCTCTATAGGGAGATTACCTAATTTAATGACCATTCAGCTTCCAGCAGATTCTTCCATCTTCCCTAATCAGTACGGGGAAGCGTTTGAATCATTTACAGTAGAGAATGGTGTGGCAGATGTTTATGGCGACCATCTATTTATTAAGTCCGGGGGGGAAAATCTATATACGAAATACCAGTATGAATTAAATCCTGGTGATAATGTAACTGTAAATGATATCGAAGCGGCATTAGGGCAGCCAAGTTCCACCTATATGGATGAAGCAAACGGATTACGCTATCTATCCTATAGCTTAGATCATTATGAGCTCCGGTTTTCTTTTGATGGTACCGTAACCTATCCAAAGGAAGAAACAGCTATTTTATCACTGGAGCTACTTTACAAACAACCTGGTATTGTTGAACATGCAGAAACCGTATTCGATTTACTTGCAACAAGAAATATGACTGAACTCGCTAATCATGTTCACCCTGAAAAAGGTGTTGTCTTTGCACCATTCCTACAGCTAAATTCAACACCATTAACAGAAGAGCACGAACCAGTAATCTTCCAAGCTAACGAGATTTCTGGGTTATTACAGAATAAAACGGTTTATCACTGGGGAGACCATGGATCAAGCGGCTTACCGATTGATATGTCACCTGCTGAGTACTTGGATAACTATGTTTATACCAAACAAGAACCAGATTCTATCTTTATCAATCAACAAGACCTAAGTGGTCCAGAGTTTTTTACCGACATTATACGAGGAGAATACCCTGATGCCCACATGGTCCAGTATTCATTCAATGAAACTATACCAGGAGATGATTTAAGCTGGCTTCAATTGACGTTAATCTTTGAACCATACAACAACGAATGGAAGTTAGTAGGAATATTGCACAATGCATGGACACCATGATGAAAAAAAGGAGGAAGGCTGTTGTGCCTTTCTCCTTTTCCAATTCCACTTGCAACCATAATATATCCCCACTCATTTTTGATGTATAATGAAAGTACATCACTAGTATCGACATTGTTTTAATATGATAGGATTTTTTTACTTAGGAGGTAGTTATGTCCACATTCACAAATGAAGAACTAAAAAGAATTATTAAGGGAAATCCGGTTGGCGAATTTCATCCATATAACTTGGAGGAATATGACCATGAGGCAGTGAATGATTATATTGCTAGTGTAGTTGGATCAATCTCCGCAATTAAGAATCTAGCTATTGAGGCAAACTTTGATAGCTATGGAAGTGGTTATGCTTCTTATGTAGATGTATTCTGCTATAAAAAGGACGGTAGCTCTTCGGAACAAAAGGATTATGAGCTATGGATTGATGGAATTAGGGTATATATTAATCGGCTTGCCCCGGTAGCTATATTCGGAGAAAGCGAGATTACGAAACATAGAAATGGTGGATCTAGTGATTTCATTTCAAATCACTCAGTCGGCTCGCTTCCACCAGGAGACTGGGAAGATGAGATAAGTGAGATAAAAAGAGTCTTAGAGAAGTTCCACTTCACCATTTTAGATAAGACCTATTTGAATGAACCACTTCCTTTTCAAACAAAAATCCCTACCATTCTCGCCGATCCACCGTATAAGCTTTTTGATGCGCTATTTTATTGGGAGGACTAACAATAGGAACTTACCAGAAAGCCCCTATTGCTGCTCCTCTTTAATTTTTTTATTAATCTGTTCCAGGTCATAATATGCTACCTGCTCATCGGTAATCTGATATTTTCCCTTTACAGCTAATATTCTTTGAACACTCTCGTTTATTCGCTCTTCACTGATTTCACCTTTTTCAACAGCAGACTTAATTGCCTCAATTGAACGAACGATATCGTTATATTCCTTACTAATTAAAATCACATCACTTCCAGCTTTTACAGATTGAACAGCAGCCTCTCCCGGTTCATAATGATTGACTATTGCATCCATATTCATATCATCGGTTACAATAACACCATCAAAATGTAGCTCCTCCCTTAGTAAATCCGTCATAATCGCTTTGGACATCGATGACGGAAATTCTGAGTCGAGTAAAGGGAAAAGTATATGCGCAACCATGACGACATCAGCGCCCTCATCAATCGCATCGATAAATGGGATAAGCTCTAATTCATGTAACGCCTCTAAACTCTTATCTATTTGAGGAAGTTCTAGATGTGAATCAACTGATGTATCCCCATGTCCTGGAAAATGCTTGACTACTGGTATAATATCATTCGCTTCCGTACCCTTCATCGTCTGAATGCCAAGGGTACTTACTAAACTTGGATTATCTCCAAAGGAACGGTCGCCAATTACGGGATTTTTAGGATTGCTGTTCACATCGATTACTGGAGCATAGTTCATATTCATACCAAATGCGTGTAACGCTTCTGCTAATATACTTCCTATTTGGTACGACAATTTAGGGTCATTCCGTAAACCAATCTCTTTATTAGTAGGCAGTTCTTCAAGGCCTGGAAGTCTAGTTACCCGGCCGCCCTCCTGATCGACAGATAAAAACAATGGAATTGGATTGACCGAATTTACACGTTTAATTCCATTCACTAGCTGCAAAGACTGCGAATAGCTAGTTAAATTTTTACGAAAGAATATAATGCCACCAACCTTATAATTTTCAAGTAAACGTATTGTTTCTGGTTCTGGTGTTGTCCCCTCAATCCCAGCCATAATCATTTGGCCTATTTTTTCATCAAGAGTCAACGTCTCTAGAACGCTTGGTTGATTACTGGTTAACTTAGTAGGGTCAATCGATAATGAAATATGATGGAGTGCTGGATTACCCTCCTTATCTGTTGGTCTTGGCAGCACCCATTTTAGTTGGTATGTACCGTTCACTTGATACACGAGAATAATTTGGTCCACTTGATCATCTTCATAATAACGTTGTTCATCTGCTTCACCTAACGACTTGATAATATCAGCAAAGCGTATGTCTGAGAGCCTATCTTCAAAGGAACGGATATCGAATATAATATCCCCATTATAGCCCAAGGCTACTTTCTTATCTGGATAATCGATATATACAGTCTCACCGGAAGGACTTGAATCAGCGGGATCTCCCCATTGATCGGTAACATCATCCAATAGTGTCTCCCCAGCAATGAATGATACTCCGGGTAGTTTGCCCTCCTTCGCTTGTGCTTGTATATCAGAAATGAATCGGTTTATCGAACTTTGTTGATCAAGACTTTTTTCAACAGGATGATGCCTTGCCTGCTGCGCATCCTTCACAGAAGAAGTACTTCGATTATCTGCATTATTTACGATAGCTAATGTTATGAGAAGGATTACGGTGATACCAATAATAACCAGAAATCTTTTCATTAAACACACTCCCTCTCCTTTATTCTATCCTTTGATTAGACGAAATATCCGAGAAGTGTCTTTTTCCTTTCACTATACTCGTAATCTAACAGTATTGAAATAAAGCGAAGGAATGATTATAATATTACTAGAATGTTTGGGGCATTAGCTCAGCTGGGAGAGCGTTGCACTGGCAGTGCAAAGGTCAGCGGTTCGAGCCCGCTATGCTCCATTACTTTTTTACTTCAAGAATCTTCCTCAGTTCCTTTAAAACAAGAGTCTCCCTCACTATCCAATCATTCTTATCCAAACGAACCATCAAACTTTCATTTTGCTCAATAGCTTCATCTAGGGACACCCACTTAGGGGCTTTTTATATTTCTTATAGTCCAGAAAATAAGGTAGCAAGACATCTCTATCATTCCGTTGGTTTTGTAGAGACATGCATCATGGTAGATGGAGAAATTGTAGCTAAGCTTATCATGTAACACGAGAAAACGTTCAAGCACCTGAGCTTGAACGTTTTCTCCCTTTACTAATTATTAATAAATCGGATAACCAATGGAATACGATATGTCTCCCCTTGATATGCTTTAACTGCAGCAACGATAGTTAGGATAAACCACACAATACCAACCACTACGATTAACAAGAATCCAATTAAGATGATCATTAAAATACTACTAACGATCGAGTAAATCGTAAAGGAAATAATAAAGTTAAAATACTCCTTCCCATGATAGTCGACAAAATCTGAACTATCCCGTTTAATTAGCCAAATTAATAAAGGACCTAGCACCGGAAACGGAAAACTCAACACGTACAATAACATGGCAAACAAGCGATCATCTTCAGTAGAACCCATTTTATCTCCTCCAACGTTTTTAATTTGAGTTTATTATACCTTTATTTATATATAACAAGTATACATTTATTATGAATATTTTTATTTACGATACTCGAAGTTTTTTCAATAATAAAAAGGATTTAAGCCAACTTTCTCGAATATTAATGTAAGTAGCTATATTACAGGGGGGACGAACATGATAACAGTAAAAAAAGATTCGATTATAGAAGATTACCATGGTACAAAAGTAAGTGACCCATATAGATGGTTAGAGGATGCTAATTCTAGTGAAACAGTGGAATGGAGTAACTGGATGGGAAAACAATGCTACGATTATTTTGCCCCAATCGGTACTCGCGATACAGATAGAAAGAGATTAGAGGAACTGTGGAATTATCCTAAATATTTTGTACCAAAGAAGATTAAGGACAAGCTATACTATCAAAAGAATGATGGACTACAAAATCAAGCCATCCTTTTCCGAAAAGACAATGAAAAGGAGACAGTCGTGCTAGATCCTAATAAACTTAGTGAAGACGGAACAGTCGCGATGACGAATTACGCCTTCAGTAAAGACGGCAAGTACTTAGCTTACGCAACCTCTACCCACGGAAGTGACTGGCAAGAGATTCGCGTCTTGGATTTAGCGACAGGCACTGATTTAGAGGACCATATCCAACATGTTAAATTTACTAGTATTATATGGTCTCCTGATAGCTCTGGATTCTTCTATAGCCGTTTTCCAGAACCAGGTAGTGTAGCACCTGAGGACGAAAGTAATTATAATAAAGTTTACTTCCATCGTATCGGGGACAAACAAGCAAGTGATCAATTAGTACACGAACAGCCAGAAGACAAAGAGCTTATGTTTTCATCCTTTATTAGTGATGATGATAAATATCTCTGTTTATATGTATTCCTAGGTACAGCTACAGAAAATCGTTTCTACTTACGACCAATTGATTCTGATGAACCTTTCACTAGGCTATTAGATAAATCAGATGCTGAATACCAATATGTAACGAATAAAGATACTACCTTTTATTTTAAAACAGATTTAAACACACCGAATGGCAAAATAATCGCCATTAATCTGGATAATCCTGACCCTTCTAACTGGGAAGAGGTAATACCGGAACAGTCTGATGTAATAGATTTTGTTATTGCTCTTCATGACAAGCTAGTAATTGGATTATTGCATGATGCTCATCATCAATTAAAGGTATATCGTCTAGATGGAGCCTACGAAAATGATATCCCATTACCAATCCTTGGCTCTTTGACCGATATTTCACGTAGCAAAGATGATAATGAGATTTACTTTGGCGTAACCTCTTTCTTAAGTCCAACCGTTGTCTATCAGTATAATCTTGATTCCCAGAAGCTTACTGTTTTTGCAGAGTCAACATTGCCAATCGATACATCAGATTTTGAAACGAGGCAAATATTCTATACTTCAAAGGATGGGACAAAGGTTCCAATGTTCCTAACACATCGAAAGGACTTAGAATTAAATGGTGATAATCCCGTTATTTTGTACGGGTATGGTGGATTCAACATCAATATGACACCTTCTTTTAATCCTGCTATTTTACGATGGTTAGAAAAAGGCGGCATTTACGCTGTAGCCAATCTTCGTGGAGGAACTGAATACGGAGAAGAATGGCACCGTGCTGGAATGTTAGAAAACAAGCAAAATGTATTTGATGATTTTATTTCAGCTGGAGAATGGTTAATTGAAAACAACTATACACGAAAAGAAAAGCTTTCTATTATGGGCGGATCAAATGGCGGATTATTAGTTGCTGCTTGTATGGTGCAAAGACCAGACCTTTATGGCGCTGTTATTTGCCGTGTTCCTGTAATTGATATGCTTCGTTATCATAAATTTACTATTGGTCGCTATTGGATTCCAGAATACGGTAGTGCAGATAATCCAGAGCAGTTCCCATTCCTTTATAAATATTCACCACTTCATAATATTGAAGATGGTGTTAAATATCCACCGGTTCTCATTGCCACTGCTGAAAGTGATGACCGTGTTGTACCAGCACATGCCAAAAAGTTTGCAGCAACCTTAATGGAAAAGGCAGATAAAGATTCTACCATTATCTTACGTCTAGAGGCTAAAGCTGGACATGGATTAGGGAAGCCAACTTCGAAGGTAATTGAAGAATGGGTAGATTTTTATGCGTTCTTAGATAAGGAATTACAGTAAAAATAAGACAAGTTAAGCATCTTATTGGAATTAACTCAAGGAGACTCTATATTGCCTCCTTGTAAGTAGCATACGCAAAAAGACTACTAGGAGCAGGGCTACTAAGAACTTTAATAGTAGCCCTTGCTAACCAGCAGTCTATAGAATAGAATACCTGTGCAGCTTTAGGGTATTTATTGCTTAAATTTGCTACATTCTCTTCCAAAAGGGTTAAAACCTCTAACGCTTTAATCCATTTCCTTCTTCTTATAAACAAAGGCAGTTAACAGAGAGAGAACGACAGCCCATGCTAGTAAAATTACTAAATTCAACCATACATCACCAAATCCTAATCCCGCTTCTACATCATAAGCGATTTCAACCAATTGGATATTGGGTAAGTACTCGATAAACGATAATGCAGGGTATTGTTCCACTAACAGTACTAACAGGGAACCAAAACCGAACAGAAAAATAATTGGTAAGAAAATAACCGATGCTTCTAAAACCGTTCTTGATAATAGCCCCATAATCGTTCCCAGCGCTAAGTAAAATAACATGGAAATAACTAACGCCACAGCAATGACCGGTAGATTAGTAGGTTCATAGCCTGTAATCATGGCACATACTACAATCGCAATAATTGATAAAAAGAAGCTGACTAGGCTTTTTCCAGTAAGAATCTCTGTTAAGGAAGCCGGCGAGAGCATGAGTCCTCGCAATGTATGTTTTTCCTTTTCCTCCGCTATAACCGCACACTGGATAAATGCCGTTACGGACGCTAACGTCATGTTAATAACTAGGTAATGTAGCTCTATCGTTACTTCCCCCATATTACTATATAGAAAGGCCAAGACAATTGGCATGATAAGGACAGAACTAACATACATATTTTTAGATAAATCCTTTAAATCCTTATTAAAAATCGCATAAATTCGTTTCCATGATAATGTCATACTAATTCCCTCCCTGTAATCTCTACGAAAATATCTCCTAATGTTGGCTCATTGGAATGAATCGAAGCAATTTCATTCTTAGACATATAGGTATAAACCTCATCCGCCCCTTCTGCACCACCTGGAACTTGAACGACCCTACCATCCTTCAATTCCACTATTAAAGTTCCATCTGCAAACTTCCTGCGTAATGCTTTCGGTTCATCTAATAGTTGGATTTTTCCTTTATTTAAAAATGCCACTCGATTACAAAGTGTTTCAGCTTCACTCATGTCATGTGTAGTCAAGAAGATGGTTATCCCCTTTTCATTTAAGCGACGTAACCCTTCATGAATTTGCTTAGAGTTCGCTGGGTCTAATGCAGAAGTCGGCTCATCTAAGAATAACAATTCTGGTTCGTGTAATAATGTTCTTGCTAAAAGTACACGCTGGGTCATCCCTTTTGATAGCTTGGAAACAATTTTCTTCTTTTCTTCTAGAAGGTTAACTAGATCTAACACTTCATCCATTCTTTTTTTCGGAACATCATATAATTCACAATAAAGCTTCATGTTATCTTCTATCGAAAGTCTTTGATATAAACCACTATTATCCGATAAAACGCCTATTCTTTTCCGGTAAGATCCTTTATTGAGTGCAGAATTCTTTACCCCAAAAACTTCCGCTTCACCAGAAGTTTGCAGTAGCTGACCAGTTAATATTTTTATCGTTGTAGTTTTTCCAGACCCACTTGGTCCCAAAAATCCAAACGTTTCCCCTTTTGCTACATTAAAATTTACATTTTCTAATGCCGTTTGATTCCCAAAAATCTTGGCTAAATTTTTAACTTGAATGATATTTTCCATTTTTCTCCTCCGTGATAGTTATTTTCTCTTGTACTCATAGATTATTGAAAAATAAGGGTTTCTGCACTATTTTTTCCGCGAAAAGAGCATATTTGGGATTGAATGGAGCTTATTTTAGGCCCAACATTTCATTTAGTAAGGCCATTTTTGCCTTTGAAAGTGGAATGGAGGACTTCGGTTTATCATCTAAAACTAAACTATAACTATTTCTTGTCCATGTAATAACCTCACGCACCTTTTGCAGGTTCACAATATAAGAACGGTGACAACGGAAAAATCCAAACGGCTTTAACCGTTGTTCTAATTCATTCAATGTAAATACACTTGGGAATGATTCTCCTTTTATAAATACAATGGATTGACCATCATTACTTTCAATAAAATCAATCTCAGGTGGGTCAAAGAGAATGATCTTCTCATTCACCTTAGTAGGAATTTTATTAAAATTAAGAGCAACCTGACCCTCTTCTTTATCTTTAGCCTCTGATCCATCTTCCATTTGTACTTTACTTAAACCCGATTGACCTAATCGGTATACATCATTAGACATCGTAATAGCACTTTCCATATTATTGGTTAATACAAGTATCGCTTTGTCCTTTTCTTTTAATTCCTCAAGAATATTTAGAAATACTCGTTTTGTTTCCATATCAACATTTAAATCTGGCTCTTCAAATATATACGCAATTGGATCTTGTATGAGGATAAGGGCAAAGTGAACCCGTCTTTTTTCAGAAAAAGTCAGCTGATTTATCTTTTTATTCTTTACAACCCCCAGCTGTACCACATCTAGAATGGTTTCATTGGAAAGCTCTGAACCATAAAGCTGCTTATAAAAATTAATATGATCCAATACCGTTAATCTAGGGTAAAGCCCCACTTCAAAGAAGCATATTCCTAACTTTAGCTCCGTCTCCTTCTTTTTTTTATAGATTTTCTCCCCTAATAGCGTTATTTCCCCTTTGAATATCGGCTCTTTACCAGCTAACATCTCTAATATAGCTACTCTAATATTAAGATTAGAGTGAATGACAACGACTTGTCCCTTCTCTATTCCCAGTTCAAAAGCTGGAAATAGCAGCATATCCTTTTCTTGTTTTTCCAAATTATGTATAGCGAGAACACTCATGAAACCATTATCCCCCGTTTTTCCCTAGTAATATTTCATAACAATTATTGACTTCGTTAACGAATGCATAGTCTTTCATTCTATCATCGGTCAAGACAGTCTTTAATTAATCTTAGCTTGACTAACCAGAATTTTCTAGTCTTTATTTGTTAATTCATGAAAAGAAGGAAGCATTTAGTAAACTAAGTGCTTCTTTTTATATTAGCCCATTCTTCCCCAATAGACTCCCATCCTAGTTGTTTTCCCCATATATTAAATGGAAGACATTTTAAGGAGGAATACGAGTTGAATCAATTTTGGCCACCACATGATGATGAGAGACAATTTAATTTACCTGGATATTTATTAGGACAGTTTTTTGGCGGATTTCCTGGAGGAGGGCAAACTGGAGGGTTCTTCCCAGGTGGGCCATTCCCTGGTCAGCCTGGAGGACAATTCCCTGGTGGAGGTTTTCCTGGCCAACCCGGTGGGGGGCAAGTAGGAGCTCCAACTACTCCGCCACCGGCGTTTATACCACAACAACCACAATTTCAAACATTTGCTATTGACCCTGGAGCAATTAGAGGCTGCTTATTTCGATTTACCTATATTTGGTTAGAGAACGGTAACGCCTTCTGGTTCTATCCAACATTTGTCGGAAGAAATTCCGTTGCCGGATTCAGATGGCAGTTTAATCGTTGGGTATACTTTGGCATTGACCTAGATCGTGTTGCGTCCTTCCAATGCTTCTAGGACAAATGTAATAAACAATGTCCCCTCCTTCTGCATAACCTATAGTGGAAGGAGGGATATGTATGTGGGATAGACTTGTAGGACTATATATTGCAGCAATTTTAGCAGGATTTGCGCTTGCTAACGTACCTACTTCGACCATCATTACAGAGCAAATTGCGGAAATCCTTCAACTAATAGGTGGACTTGTCATTGTTGTCTTTGCTATCGCAATAATCTACCTAGCACTTCGAGCACTCGTTAGTAAGAGTACGAATTAGTTATATTATTTATCTTATAATAAGTAAGAGGCCATATGGTCTCTTTTTCTATTTTTTATGAAACAATTACCACTTGAATTCGTAATAATAAGTGAGGGGGATTGGGATGGAATATGTATTATTACTTACTCTCATTGTAATTCTTATTGTTTATGGTCTTTTAGCTATCTTAAAGCCAGAGATTGGTTGGGAAAACTCAGAAAAATGGAAGACATTGGACGCAGAAGAAGCATCCGAGGCATATTTATGGCAGGTTCGTATTAGTGGTGTTATCAGTATATTTCTCGCGATAAGTGTACTGGCAGGCATCCTACTTAAAATATTTTACTTTTCATAAACCAAATATCTGTTTGCTTACAAAGAAAAAACCACGACCATTATGCCGTGGTTTTCTAGCTATTTTTTAGTATGTCATCTACGGTTGCTTCTACCTCTTGACGAGATATTTTTTCCTTGCCCATTTTCAACGCATGAAGGGTTCGATTAGCTAAAGCAAGTGGTATTCTGCAGAATAGAATGATGTTTTTCGTCTTAATAGACTTCATATATTCATCTGCTTTCGCTAGATTGGCAGATGCATATTCAAACATATCTTCTCTTGTCCAATTATCAGGGAAAAACTGTACACCGCGCTCTCTATCCTCATCTACATTACGCAATACATTTACAGCTTGAAGACCTCTTCCATAGCCAATTGCCAAGTCTTTATTCGTTTCCGTATTATCATACCATCGCCAAATGTCGGAAAGCATAACACCGACAAGTCCAGCAACATAGTATGTATAGTCATCTAAATCTTCTTTTGTTTTAATATTCCAGTTTTTCTCTACCCAGTCTGCCATTCCTCTCGCCATGATACTAGTTGATTCTAATACTTTATCCACAATATCTTTCGGACAGAAATGGATCCAATCCCCTAAACGCTTGGTTACCTCTGGTAAAATGGATTCATGAGGTTTAATTAATTGGTTATATGATTCGTTATTAAAGTCCCCTTTTAACAATTCACTAGTCGAACGTAATAAATATTGCTTTGAATCCGAGTCCAGCTCTTCATGATCTTCTATTTCATCAATTGCTCGCATACAAAGGTAAGCTGATGCAACCGTTTTTCGTAATGTTGGTTTCAAAATCTTTATAGGTATATAGAAAGTTCTACTAGTTTCTTTAAGCATATGCATTGCTTCTTTTTCTAATCTCGCCACGTCATTCAAGCTGGTAAATCCTCCTTAAAAAACTAAGCCTAAGTTTGTTTGTGTCAAAGGGATTCCTTGAAAGATTACACACTTTCTTAGAATCCCCATTTTTTATACGTTATATCAATCTATTCCCATTTTACTCTTAATATAACTAAAGTATAACAAACTTTTACAGAACTTGCTTCAATTTACGCGCCTACTCTACTGTGATTGATAGTCTTTGCACGACGTTTTTCCCATTTTCTGTATTTACAACTAAATCCCCTTCTAGCTCTTCACCGTTTTCACCGTATGCTTCTACCACATTGATACTTTGATTATTATCCGGTTCAAATGAAATAACTATCTCGTATTCTTCTAAGTCCTTGATTCTATCGTCTTTTTCTGGGTCTACTATATAAATAACAGCTGTTCCATCTGGATTTACTTCACTTGTCCCTTGGAATCCACTTGTAATATAATTTGGTATTTCGGCACGAGCATGAATGGTTGCCTCTTCCAGTAGATTGCTTTCAATATTAAGTACAATATAATCACCTTGTCTTTCTAATGTAGGCGTTATTCTAACATGCTTACTCCCTAAATCATCTGGAATGTTCCATTCAGGCTTTGTAATGGAGAAAGATTGTTTGGACCCATCAATTACTACAATCTGAGCAAAGGATGCCTTATCGAACATCGCTTCTTCAAAAGCGTCATAATAGATTTGAGCAAAATCACCCCTAATTCCTTCTATGTAATACTCTGCTAATTCTTCTGTATATTGGTCCCCCACCTTAAAGGTTAATTCAATATGTAATATCCCTTCGTAATCGTCTGGAAGATTCGCTTCTAATTCAAAGGCACCAGATTCCTCTACTTTCCCTTGAGCGCCACCACCGATAAACGTTCCTGCCACTGGGGTTGTCATCAGTTGAAGTTTAGAACCCGGTAATAGATTAGTTGTTCCATTTACTCTCACTTTATCTCCAACAACATGGAAATCCCCTTCAAACCATACGTTTAAATCCCCTTGGTCTTCCGGAGCAGTTGTATCCTTAACTTCAAATGACACTTTTTCAGAATCTTGCTCTTCTTCCTCCTGCTCTTCTATTTTCTCCACTTCACTTGTCTTTATTTCTTCTTCACTTTCGTTACCATTTGTCTGTTCCTCTGAATTACTACATGCAGCTAAAATAACAAGTATTATAATAAGAACAATAAAGCCTTCTACTCTCATTTTCATTATCCCACTCCTATTTTGATCTTAACTATTATATAGACATAGGACATAATCATCATCAACAGGACTTTATACTTAATTTATCAACCTAGCATCATACCTTTTTACTATAAATAGAAATAAATTGTAAATCTTAAATGGCATCTTACTCTCGCTTCCTCTATAATAAAAAGAAAAAAGGAGTCCCAATTCTATGAATTCAGATAATCAATTCATCAAGTTCCTCGGGGGAAAAAACATAGTATTCGTCTTAGCTGTACTAATTTTGATTGGGATAACGGTTTTAATCTATAACAAGATTTCTTTTGTTTTTTATCCGTTAATCGTAATCTTATCGACCATAACACCGCCAATTATTCTAGCTTTTATTGCTTTTTACCTATTAAATCCTATTGTTGATTTACTAGAAAAGCTTAAGATACAACGAATTTGGGGCATTGTGATTATTATCATTGGGATCGGTGGATTAGCAACTGGATTAATCCTATTAATTGCTCCAGCTATCGAAAAACAAATTTCCGACTTAATCACTGCATTCCCAAATTATGTACAAACATTATGGTTGGATATAAACAATTGGATTCAGAATAATACACTTCTTGAACCTTATTATGACGAGGCTTATAACTGGGTTGTGTCTAATTTCAGTAATATTCCAGGTGTTATCGGTTCCTATGTATTAGATGCATTTGCAGGGGTAAGAAGCTTTGCGGGAACCGTTACGAATGTTGTTGTAGCCATGGTAACTTTCCCTTTCGTTCTCTTTTTCCTATTAAAGGATGGTAATCGCTTTAAGGAATATAGTTTAAAATTATTACCACCTAAATATCGAAGAGATGCGAATCAAGTATTAGTCAATATGGATGCACAAGTAGGATCGTATATTCAGGGGCAAATTATTGTTGCAACCTGTATAGGAATCCTATTATATATCGGCTACTTTATCATCGGATTAGATTACGCTATCACATTAGCAATTTTAGCAGGTATCTTAAGTGTCGTTCCATATTTAGGTCCAACCCTTTCCATTATCCCAGCTGTCATTATTGCGATAGTTAATTCACCGTTAATGCTATTAAAGCTGGCAATCGTATGGGTTGTTGTTCAATTCTTAGAAGGGAACTTCATATCGCCTAATATTATGGGAAAAACGATGAAAATCCACCCATTAACGATTATGATCGTATTACTAGTAGCTGGTAATTTATTTGGGCTAATAGGTGTCGTTCTTGGTATACCAGGATATGCCATCTTAAAAGTCATTGTTTCATACATGTATCAAAAATTTAAAGAGCGATACAACCGATTTTATGGTGAGAAATACGGTCCTTATCAGATTGATGAAGAATAATTATAAATAGTTAAATTTGCCTTTATTGTTCATTTTAGCTTCATTCTCGCCGCTGATGAATGATAAAGGCTTTCTATTGTTCGTTATAAATTGGGTGTTTAAATTGATGATCCTTATCGTTCAATTCTTATCGGACCCTAGTTTAGATTGATTATTAAACCTACTTACATAAATCTCATCATAAACAAGCAGGCTCTAGGGCAGTAATCTCCCTCAAGCCTGTTTATTTTCTATCCTTATCTAGTGTTATAAAGAATTCCTCGGGGTACATTGTTTCATTAATTATCTTTACGCAGCAGCACGATAGATAAAATTCCTAATCCGAACCCTACCGTTCCTCCAGCCTCCATATTATGAAAGAACAACCCAATTCCCATTCCGGTAATTAAAAATCCCAAAAAGGCTAGACCACTTTTTACATAGCTCATAGTGAGGACCCCCAAATATAATGTCATTGTCAGTATATTCGGGGGGATATGTATTGGTTAATTGTTTACTTCTTCAGCTAATATTTCATTAGCATTTTCTATGTTCAAGTTCTCCGGGACACGGATATAGAAAAAGCGGGATCCAGTATATCCATTGCCTAAGTCATATTCTGATAAGAATTGTGCCGTGGTAAACTCTGGATCAGAATAAGCAATTTTTACATTGGTTGTACCTTTCCCTATCACTCGAAGTACATTTTGATCCATAGTGATATTAACATCTGGTATATAATCACTAATGTCGACCTTTACCGAACCCGCTTCCATAACATGCCAATTTTCAATGTAATACACCTCCACTTTATCCTTTAGGTCCGAATTCCGCTCTATAATAAACGCTTCTTCATAGTTGGATGAATCGAAAGAAAGAGTATTACCTGTTAATGGGAATTCCCAACTCTTTTTAATCTCTTTAGAGTCTATTGAAGAAAAATTACCATTTAGCGCTTGTTGATAGTAACTATTCTCCCAGTCTTCATCAAGATTATTATCAACTACTTTCGCCTTAGTTGATGGGAGAAACAAGGAACCAATCGCCGCAACTAACAGAATCGAAACATAACCAATGATAATCCATTTTGATTTCCGAAACGTTACAGGTTTCACTTGAAATCGTTTG
Source organism: Ornithinibacillus liuyingii (assembly GCF_055550225.1). NCBI lineage: Bacteria > Bacillati > Bacillota > Bacilli > Caryophanales > Bacillaceae > Ornithinibacillus > Ornithinibacillus liuyingii. Next base: position 47,159 of record NZ_JBPWOS010000010.1, read on the forward strand.
TTGAGAAGCACAAAGAAGATGATTATTCCAATTACAATTACTATTGGAAGAAGAGACACGAGAGCCATCATCGTCTTACCTCCAATCGATTGGATAGTACTAATATGAAGGTACTACCAATTAGTATAGTAGTTATTACTTTTACGACAAATACAAGAAAGGACTGTTCCATGAAATAAAATCCGACTATCATTTCTAAACGCTCTAGATACGTAAAGGTAATAAAGATAGCTGGGATTAATAATAGAAATAGTTTACTAATTTGAATCATCATGCCAATTACGTAGCCTGCTATTCCAAATAGTAAGACATACAAAAACGTAGAAATAAGCCCTACTCCATAATGGGAGATTCCCACTTCACTATTTAGTGCCAGAAATACATCAACATCAGCGGTGAAGTATACGAATAAACGGATTATTCCATTGGATAGTAAGGCCGTTATTGCTCCAATGCCACTTATTGTGATGAGAAACAACATATTAGCGAGATTATACGATATTCGGGTTGATACAAACGTAAAGTCATCCTCACGATAAGCCTTTGTTGTAATTAAAATGGCATTCATAAATGCCCAAATAAAGGTGAGAATTATAACAGCGCTAGAGGAGTAACCTTCAAAGTAAATGGTATACAAATTATTTGATACTGACCAGAATGACGTCCCTAAAATCGCAAGAAATATTCCTAGAACCTGAACAAGAATTAACGCAAGAAATACTCCTATATAAGCTTTCATTTTATAACGGAATTGCGTAAGTACTATACTAGACAGACTTGTGCTTGTTAAAGACATCATCAATTCCCCCTTTTGTTTGATTCGTGAGATAGACACATAGATCATTAGGCGTAACCGGCACAACCCCTATCCCTAATTGTTTCATTTCATCATGAGAAAAATCGTTCCGAACAACAGCATAGCAATTATCAGCGTCTATATTTTGTTTATATAGGACCTCTTTCTTCTCTATTGCTTGTAGAACCGCAACAGATTTCCCACTTAAAGCTACCGCATATTCTTTTAGATCATCGATTGGGAGATGTAAGATATTTTTACCCCCATCAATTAAAAGGACATCCTCTAGTAAATCTTCCATTTCCTCTAAATGGTGACTCGAAATAACAATTGTACGAGGAGAATTCAAATAATCCTTTAACAATGCACGGTAAAAATCCTTCCTTACTGCTGCATCCATCCCTGTAGTAGGTTCATCTAGAATCGTAAGCGGGCATTTGGCAGCAAGGCCCACTATCATATTAAAGGTACTCCGTTTCCCTTTTGATAGACTATGATGATTATGATTTAGATGGAATTGAAAATAATCCATCAATCCCAAGGCCAGTTCATGATCCCAGTTCGGGTAAAACTTCCCCGCTTCATCTAATATCTCTTTCAAGGTTAAGGTATTCGTAAAACTCATCATGTCATCAACAAATATAACGTTCATGGATACATCAAGAGTATTGAACGGACGTTTACCAAATACGCTAACCTCTCCAGCTGTTTCCCTCCAAAATCCTGCTAATATTTTTAGTAATGTAGTCTTACCTGCCCCATTTCGACCGATCAGTCCGGTAATGGTGTTCTCTTTTAAAGAAAAAGTTAATTCATCTAATGCCTTAAAGTTACCATACTGCTTCACAAGACGATTACATTCCACAACTACATTCACAACTAATCCCCCTTTTTCTCCTCCATCATATCTTTCAGCATTTGTAACAGATCATTTTCCGAGACCTGGAGCCGCTTTGCCTCTTGAACCGCTTCAACTAGCAGACCTTTTAATTTCTGATTTTTACGTTTTTCTAAAATAATCTCCATTGCTTCTTCGGAAACAAACTTACCTAATCCCCGCTTGTTATATAAAATCCCTTCTTCATAAAGGAGATTCAAGCCTTTAGCAGCAGTTGCAGGATTTATAGTAAACTTATCCGCAAGCTTATATTGGGAGAATACTTTATCACCTTTTTCGAGATTGCCATTTAAAATTTCATTCTCTAGCCATTCCGCAATCTGTACATAGATCGGAGTTGTACTACCCGAATTTAAAAGCATACCGTACCCCCCTCACAAACATAGTGCATTAGTGTTGTAATGTAGTATATATGATTTGTGCTTTTTTGACAAGAAAAAATGCCCTCCATTGAGTGAGAGCATTTTCACTTAACTATTTAATTGGTAAATAACTTGATCTAATCCTGCTGTTAATGTATCTAGTTTCATGGGTACTTAAACGTTCAAAACAACCTACATGTCTCCCCATATCCCCTTTGTATACGCAATCCTTAACCCGAGTCGTTCCATGTTGTTTGAGCTAATACTTGCGAATTTAGCTTGACCCGTTATGTACTCTACATTTCTATCTCTTGCATCTTTTGCCCTTTCTAAAATGAGAGCACGATGAACGCCTTTCCTCCTCAATTCTGGGACAGTTGCTGATGCTGATAGCGTGGCGATTCCATTTTGAATGAATAAAACACCAATACCAGCTAGCTCGCCATCTACCATTGCAACATAAAAGCTCCAAGAATCGAGCGGATATAAGACCTGATTATTTTGAGCAATACCTTGTTTAATAAAGCTAGGTAAACCAAATCCTCTCACATATAAATCTGCAAATAAGTCAAACTCATCTGAATGCAGCTTTCGTACAGTTATGGTAGAATCTACCTCTCCAATTAAATCCATACTATCGCCATATAAAACACTATGAAACCCCTTTTGACAGAGTCCCTTATCGGCTAATGTTCGGAGCAAATCCTCACTACTAGATCCTGGTGCAATTTCAAGTTGAACTCTAATGTTATGTTCCTTGTAGTAATCAAGAATCCCATCCAGCTCTTGAATATCTTCAGATGTGAGTCCTCTAATGGTATTAAATGCTGGCCCTGGAATCCCTTCTGCTATAAAAGCAGTTGCGGTACCAAACTGCCTGATATGTATCCCCATCGGATTACCTGGTAATGATTGAATAGCAGAAAGTCTTGATTTAAGTCCATCAATCTCAGAAACTTCAATTCTTCTCGCTAACTCCTTTGTGAGCACATGAACCACCTCTAATCCCTCCTAATCTACTCCTACAACCTCACTTCTTCTTTCTAAGAATACAACATCTCGCCATACACCATGTAACTTCCCAACGCGTTTTCTTGTTCCCACTATTTCAAATCCATAACGAGTATGTAGCTTAATGCTATTCGTATTTTCTGGGAAGATTAATGCCTGTAACGTCCAAAATCCTGCCTCCTCACTAGACCGAATCAACCGCTCTAGTAATAACGAGCCAATCCCCTGCCCGGCGCTTGTAATCGAGACATATATACTCACCTCTGCCACACCACGATAAGCTTCTTTATGGGCCGTTTGGCTTAAGGCAGCCCACCCAACTACTTGTCCATTATATCGGGCTACTAACCGACAATCCGTAATATGGCCATGATCCCATTCTTCAAAGCTAGGTGGCTTTATATCGAATGTTGCATTTCCTGTATGTATACCCTCCATATAAATACTACGAACAAACTCCCAATCTTCTGCTTTCATTTCTTCAATTTCAATATGTGTATTTGTCATCTATTCCACCCTAATTCTTTTAACTTATCCAAAACTTGATGCCTTCTTTTCTTTAAAAAACAACGAATTAATTATTTTTATCATAATCAATTCGTTGCTTATTGAAAAGCATATTATTGTTTTCTTGCCTTGATATATCCATCTACTACATCCCATACTAATCCAATTAATAGTATGATGAGTACAATATTCGTACAATTAATCCAAATGGCTTCGACAACAGAATATCCATCCGACCCCTCAGCAACAACTCCTGCTTGCGCCAAGTCACTCATAAATTGAGTATTCCAGAATGCATCTCCGGTGATTAAGAAAATAACAGCTACTATCCCAATCAAATTGATAATCAAGGTATAAGCTACCAGTTTCATCGTCCATTTACCGGAAATTAGCTTTAGACATTCTTTGACAATAAATAAAGCAAGTGATAGCAATATGAATGGTAGATATTGTGAAAGGGTAGACTCATTTAAAAAAGGAATCACATGCTGAAATGTTCCATCTTGAAATACATATACACCAAAGAAATTACTAGAGAAAGTAAATAGCACCATCACCAAGACGTAAAAAACAATCGCAATTATTGGATCACAGCGTTTAATTTGTCGTTTACGATCCGGAATCTCTGGTAGTAATGACGGGCTCCACGTTTTATCCAGAGCTAAATCCTCTGCCTTATATCCACCATTGTACTCCACCAATGCAAAGATGAGGATAACCCACCCTACTGCCTGTGGTATTGCTGTAACTAACGAAACAATCAACCCTACAAAGGCATCTAATAAATCAATCGGATTAATCATAGTTTGAATCACGAAGACGATACCAAGTGCAGCTGTCAGCGATATTAATACAATCTTTAAAACAGTAAGAAATGGATCAAAAAGCTCTGGACCTATTAAATACCTTTTCTTCCCTGTGTATTTTAGTGCCATTTCCCTTGGGCTGCCCAATTCTAATAAAACTTCTTCCACCACTTTTTCATTTGCAGTATCTCCAACACGTTCCTCCACCATGTCTTCAATTAACCCACGAAGCTCAACTGCAATATCTTCTCGTTGGGATTGCGGTAGCTTTTGGGTAACTGCATAAATGTACCGTTCAATCATCTCCATCTTCATTTGCTCCTTTCCTATGAATAAGACTATCCAGACTCTCGACCATACTTTCCCATTCTGTACATAGTTGCTTGTAAACCGTTTTACCCATTTCACTTAAGACATAATACTTCCTAGGCCTTGCTTCATTGGTATCCCAACTGCTAGCCAGTAAACCTTGCTTCTCCAATCTTCTGAGTAGTGGATACAAAGTTCCAGGCTCTACTTGAATTCCCCTATCGTTTAATCTCGTAACAAGTGAATAACCATACTGGGGATTAGATAGCTGGCTAAGAACACCAATGGTGATTGTACCTCTTCGTAATTCAAGCAATAACTTATCAATATGTTCTTGTTCGTTCATCTTGATCAACTCCTGTTTTCATTATAGTGTATGACGCACACTATTGTAAAGTGCATATTATTATAAAATAAAAAACATGATGGATTATACACAATCCAATCATGTTTTTGGATATTCTCCAAGCTAGTTCGATCGCCCTTATCGTCGTTAGGAGTCCATATTAACCTCAGCTATTTTTTTATTAGTACACTACTGAATACCGGTAAGCAAGCCAATCCAACATCTCCCACGAATAAAAAGCAAGAGTGATTGACAAATCATCAATAATTCGCTTTCATGGAAGTAGACACAAAGAAACGGAGAATTAACATGAAAATATATGTAGACGCAGATGCAAGCCCAGTGAAAGATATCGTCATCTCAGTTGCGAAACAATATCAGATACCAGTCGTATTAGTTAAAAGCATTAGTCACTACTCACATGATGAACTTGTGGATGGGGTACAGACGATTTACGTTGATACAGGAGCCGATGCAGCAGACTATCGGATCATGCAGCTGGCTAAACGATTAGATTTAATCATTACCCAAGATTATGGTCTTGCTTCTCTAGGACTGGGGAAGGGTTGTCTTGTATTACATCACAAAGGCTTTGCCTATACGAATGAAAACATCGACCAATTGCTACAGACAAGGCACCTTAGTGCAAAGGCAAGAAGAAGTGGTCAAAAAACGAAAGGACCGAAACCATTTACCGATGAGGACCGTAAAAAGTTTAAAGAATTGCTGGAGAAAACAATTAAACAAATAAAAGGGAGCAATACTTAACCGCTCCCTTTCATCCGTTTTTTTGACGAATGTGATGAATGATAAATCTGCTTTTAGGCAAGCTTGGAAATCGTCTCATACTAAATCGTAAATCTTGCTTCGGTACTTCATATTCCACATGATTGATTAAAAAATCCATCGTTTCTTTCATTAAATCAATTGTTAACCATTCACCTGGACAGCGATGACCTCGATAGTAGTCCCCACCACCTTGAGGAATAAAATCATACAGATTATCATCACGATCCTTAAAGCGTTCTGGGTCAAACATGTCTGGATACTCCCAAATATCAGGGTGATGATTCGTACCGTAAATATCAAGTAACACGAGGTTTCCTTTACGAAAATCATGGCCATTCCATAGAAAATCATCACGAACTCTTGCAACTAATACTGGGAAAAATGGGTAATAACGTCTTACCTCCTGGACGAACAATTCAAAATAAACACTAGGTTTTGTTTGAAGCTTCTCTTTTTCTGCTGGATGCTCATATAAAGCTAACGCACCAAAGGTAATGTAAACAGCTATCGCAGCAATTGGTCGTAAAATATTTAACAATTCTACTGCAACGATCTGGTCATGTAAAAGCACACCATCTTTATCCTGATACCACGCCATTTTGTATAGCGCCGTATTTTGAGGAACCTCTATAGCATTATTGCGGACATCTTGAACAAGACCCTTTAACCAACTTTCTGCAAAATTTCTAGCATTTCTGCCTTTCCAATGCCTCCCCCCAAGTGCCCCTGCACTATCAAACATTGCCTCAAGCTCATTCGCTCTTTTGCTCCATTCATTCTCCTTAAGTGGTACACCAGCCCATTCACAGGCTACCTTTGTCAGCAGCTGGCACATTTCACTATATAGCACCACCTCTTGTTGCTTCACCCACTTTTCCGAAGCTCGTTCTAAATGTTTCCTCATAATGGTCTTGATATCGTCTAGACGTTCGCTTGTCATCAAAGACATAAATAATTCCTTACGATGTCGATGACTCTCCCCATCCATCGTTTGAATCGCATGCTCTCCAAACAAGGTTTGTCGAAGCCGCTTCGGTGCTGCCCCTTGCCGAATCAGCTTTTTCTCATCGTAGAACATGTTTACCGCATCTTTCCCTGCAACACAGATTGCCTTTTGCCCACCAAGTAGCCTTGTTTCAAATATATCCCTACCAAATTGATTTCTGCGATTCGTTATATAGTTATAGCCTTCCAGTAATAGCTTTACAGTATTGTCGATACCTGTATCAATTGGAATCTGTTCTCGATATGGCATATGTATCACTCACTTCTCTTAAGTTCTGTTCCTTGTATAGTCTGTTATCCTTCAAAAACTTTATACACCGTTCATTTAATTTCATATAATGAATAGATAAGCTCTTAGGGTAATAGGAAACAAAAAAATAACCCGAAGTAGCTTCAGGTTATTTCATTTGTTGTACTTCCTTTAGTACATTGCGTGCAAAGTGATAATAGGTCGTACGGGGATATATTTTTTGTATTGCAACGCTATCCTTGGCTGTTTTTTCCGCCTTTTCTTCGTCTCCTAATTCCATATAGCAGAGCGCTTGATAAGACTTATTCACTTCTCTAAGCGCTACATCCATTGGATGGACTCCTGCATGTGTATCATTCAATAGTTTACGGTAGTAGTGGTAATGCTTTCTTTAGTGGATTAGTTTTTGTCCCTTTGTCCACTGCTCCATTCCTAGCCTTTCTTCCAATAGTCAAAGGTGTCGATCTAATTCGAGCTACGATGATTGATGGGTTATCTTTAGCGGACTTTACAGCTTTTGATTATTTCTCGCTCTTTTTTAATGCGATATTCTACTTCTTACTCGGGCTAATTTTCTTCTTATATTGTGAACGTATTGCTATGAAAAAGGGATTATTAGCACATTATTAATTAAACGAATGGCTAGAAGGTTCCCCCTTTGGTAGAATTGACTTACCTATAATAAAACCTAGGGGGATATTTCTATGAGGATTGTATCGATTGAACCAACACCAAGTCCATACTCCATGAAAATAATTGTCGACGAAGTGATGCCAGATGGTATAACAGAAAACTACAAACTTGGCGATGACTTATCAAATGCCCCTTTCTATATACAAGAATTATTTGCCATTAATGGGGTGAAAGGAATTTACCGCGTTATTGACTTTATTGCCCTTGAGCGTGATGCTCGGACACCTTGGGAGGAAGTTTTACCAGAGGTACGGAAAACGCTTGGTTCTGTAGAAGAAAATGAAAGCGACACAAAAACTTCCGAAGCATCCATTGATGACCATTACGGCGAAGTAAGAGTGTACATTCAAATGTTCCGCTACATTCCGATGCAAGTAAAGCTAGAAGACGGCGAAATAGAACAACGATTCGGATTACCTGAGCGGTTTATGAATGCTGCAATGGAGGCATCCGCAGCATCCGATAATATGTTAATGGAGCGTAAATGGGTGGAACAAAGCCCACGTTACGGTGATGTAAAAGAAATCGGAAGTGAAGTAGTCGAGGAAATCTCTGCTTCCTATGATGATAACCGCTTAAAGGAGCTCGTGACGTATGCGTTAGACAATAAAACCGTTCCAACCCCATGGAAAAAAGTTACGCTAGAGATGCTTGATAATTCGGATTGGCGAGCACGTTATGCCGCACTCGATCGAATGGATCCAACTATCGAAGATTTGCCCGTATTGGATAAAGCATTAGATGATGAAAAAGCCTCTATACGTAGACTTGCGACAGCATACTTAGGCATGATAGATGACAAAAAGGTATTACCATACTTATATAAAGCCTTACAAGATAAAGCAGTAAATGTACGACGAACAGCTGGTGATTGCTTATCAGACTTAAGCTTTACAGAAGCAATGCCCGAAATGATAAAAACATTAAAAGATAAAAGTAGATTAGTACGCTGGCGAGCTGCGATGTTCCTGTATGAGCTTGGTGACGAATCCGCTATCCCTGCCCTTCTCGAAGCACAAGACGATCCGGAATTTGAAGTGCGAATGCAGGTCAAAATGGCGTTAGCTAGAATCCAAGGGGGAGAAGAAGCGAAAGGGTCTATTTGGCATCAAATGACACAGTTAATCAATAAAGACAAGCCATAGAGAAAAAGGGGGAAAGAAATGAGAATTAGGGAAGTAATTCTAAGTGATGCGCCAAAATTAGCACAGCTGATCCTACAGGTTGAAGCAAGCTCTGAGTACATGCTTTGGGAAGCTGGAGAGAGACAAATTTCTTCTGAAAGCCAAAAGAACATGATTGAACGCCTACAAAAATCGGAGAATTCCACTATACTTGTTGCGGAACATGAAAAAGAGCTAATCGGCTATCTTTTTGCAATTGGTGGTGAGGCTAAGAGAAAGAAGCACACAGCATATCTTGTAGTAGGCATTCACCATGCCTTCCGTGGTAAAGGTGTTGGTAGATTATTATTTGCCGCATTAAATGAATGGGCATTGGAGCATAACATTCACCGGTTAGAATTAACGGTTGTAACTGATAATGAAGCTGGAGTCTCCCTTTACAAAAAAATGGGATTCGAAATCGAAGGCACCAAAACAGATTCTTTATATGTAAAAGGTGACTATTTAAATGAATATTACATGGCAAAAATCCTTAGGTAAAATCAACCTCAACCTATGATGAAAACGAATTGGTTACGGGTATTTAGAAAATTTATTCACTAGAACATAATGGGATTTTTGAAGTATAATAGCGTAAAATATAATCAAAAAGCTAATTATGCCTAACAAATTTGGTAAGTTTATCATTAGGCATAATTAGCTTTTTATTAGTTTAGAGCCATATTATTATAAGACTCCATTGAAATGACCAGGTTGTTTTGTTGCCTTTAATAGTGCTCCTTATTTGCAAAGCGATTGAAGATGATATTTTAATGTCTGAATCATTTCATCATGTGTAAAGTGCTCCGGATTTAATAAATGATGCATTGCCATTCCGTCGACTATCGCATGGAGTCGATTAGCTTCTAATTCGAGATCAAGCCCGTCTTTTGCGTATTGTAATGATTGTAAGGCAAGAACGACATTTTTCAATCCTTGATGCATGTCGCTGTACACTTTATTGCTTAGCTCACGGAGCGTTGAGTCGACTAAAACTTTCGCCGAAAAAGCAAGCCACACCTCCATTTCTATTTTTCGCTCTTCATTGACGGGTAGTACTTCATATACACCTTCAGTCAAAAACTCTAACGGGCTTATATCCTCTGAATACTCCCTTGCTTTCGCACGCTCGATAACCCGTTCAGAAACCATTTCCATAGAAAAACGAAGCAATTCGGACTGCGATGAAAAATAATGTCTTAGCGATCCAGTAGAGAGTCCTGCAGCCTTAGCAATCTTTCTGACAGATGCTTGTTCTATTCCTTCGTCCACAATAACTTTCCATGTTGCTTCTGCTATTCGAACTTTACGTTTATGGTGATCAATTATTTTTGGCATATTTTTATTATATCACACTTGTGTTAAATAAACAGTTCTGATATTATTTAACACGAGTGTACTAAATAAAGCGAAGCGAAGGATGTGTTTCATTTGATTGGTTGGTTGATCATAGCATGTGAGATAGGTTTTTGGATATTTGTTCTAGCAGGACTAACTGCTAGATATGTAATGAATAAGAAAAAACTGGGTACATTTTTGCTCATTTGTACGCCAATCGTTGATCTTATATTGCTTATTGTTACCGTATACGATTTAAAAAATGGAGCTGTTGCCTCTATAGTGCATGGAATTGCTGCGATATATATAGGGGTAAGTATAGCCTTTGGCCATCAGATGATTAAATGGGCAGATGTACGTTTTAAGTACCGATTTGGAAACGGTGAAAAACCGGCGAAAATTAAATATGGAATAGAACACGCAAGAAAAGAGCGTAAAGGGTGGTACCGTCATTTGTTGTCCTGGTTAATCGGCGGGGGGATATTAATAGGTATTGTTCTTTATATTAATAATCATTCACAGACTGAAGCATTACTACAAACCATTCAGTTTTGGTCTCTGATTTTAATCATAGATTTTATTATAAGCTTTAGTTATACGTTTTTCCCTAAACGACGGGTTGAAAAGGTCAACTAAAGCAAGATTTCACAAGCAATCTCGAAGTTATAATGAGGAATTACAGTAAGAAGTATAAAGTTGGGTTCCCCGCCGAATAATAAAGGATACTATTATATAGTCCTTTTGGAAGTTGGAAAATCCATTATGGACAATGGTTTAGAAAATGGCGTTTTTCCATTCTAATTCTTATGCTAAGCGAGGTTTAACCATGAAGAAATTGATGATGATAATGTTAAGTGTTACTATTTTCAGCTTGGGAATAACCGCTTTTCATACACCACTAGAGGCGATTTCTACTAAGGAACTAGAGCCCTCCTATGCGAAGTGGGGGCGTCTGGCTATGCAAAAGGTAAAAGAAAAGTATCCTGATGCAAACATAGTGGATTACCTTCATGTTGGTAAAAAAAGAGGAATTGAGAATTCAACCGAAACGTTTAAGCTATGGCTTGAGGCGCCTACTAATGAGTTTGGTGTTTTTATTGATATAACCTTTAATAACAATACAGAAGAAATAGTTGATATTTCATTCAGAGAGGTTTCAAGCTAGAATAAATGCCTGCTCCGGAAATATACGGTTAACATCAACGTATTTTTCCGGAGCCGATACAGATGTGTGAAATCTCTCTTATTTTATACCACCCATTCTTTCAAAGGGGCTTCTTTATTCGCATACACCTTTCTAATTGCATTAATATATAATTCTTTTTTAAAGTCCGGAAACAATTCATCAACAAAGCATAAATCAGCTGTAGCAGATTGCCACATTAAAAAGTTACTAATACGCTTCTCCCCACCAGTTCGAATGATAATATCAGGGTCTGGTAAGTTCTTCGTATAAAGATAGCTTTCAAACATTCGCTCATCTAATTGATCCATCGAGATTTTCTTGTCCTTCGCATCTTGAATAATACGAGCAATTGCTTGAACAATCTCACTCCTACTACTATAATTCAGCGCAAAATTCACGATTAAGCCTGTATTATTCTTTGTTTTATCCATGGCCCGTAACACGGCATTCTTTGTTCCTTTTGGTAAATTCTCTACATCCCCAGAAATGAGAATTTTAATATTACGTTTCATAAACTCCGGTAATTTTTGATTAAAGAACTTAATGGGTAAATTCATCAAATAATTCACTTCATCCTTAGGCCTTTTCCAATTCTCAGTAGAAAAAGCATACAGTGTTAGTATCTTAATTCCCATTTCCGCACTCGCATCGATCAATTCTTCCATCGTTTGGGAACCTGCATAGTGCCCTTCACTTCTACTAAGCCCTCTGCGTTTTCCCCAACGACCATTTCCATCCATAATAATAGCGACATGATTAGGAATTGTATTCATATTGCTCCTCCTTATCTCAATTCAAGCTCCTGAAGTCTTTCTACTACTTGCTCTTTCTTGAAATTAAACGATTGCCATGTGTTTAAACGAAGTTGTTCGATCATTTCTTTACGTTGCTCTAACACCGCTAATAAATCTGGATAATTTGGATCTTTTTCATATAGCGTGATTAAACCATCAATACCAGAATAGGAAAGTAAATCTAAGTAATAGATATCAATTTTTCCGGTTTCTTCATATCGTTCTAGATTTTTCTCCACAATGATTTCTTCTAAATTGACCATATTCAGTCCTGTATAAAATAGTAATCCCACTATTATATAAAAATGTGCGATAGAAATTCCCTCTATCCATACGCGGACCAATGTATACGCAAAAATAATCATTAAAAACAACATAAATACATGTGCAAGAATTCGGTCCAATGTAAATCCATAAGCTGCTTCATAGGCACTTAAACGAATAAATGCTGATGCAAGCATGACCCCACTAACTACAATTAACAATGTATACATCGCCTTCAAAAAGTTGCCGTATGCTTTCTTCCCAGCCTTTACTAGCTTCAAACAAATTAACAATAAGGTCCAGTTAATCACGGTTACTAGTACAAGCTCGAAAAATCCTCTTCTTGCGTACTCCGCATACGTATAATCTGCATGAAGTGCATCACCAAAGAAATACGTAAATTGAATGGCGACAAATAGGACATAAATAATGTTAAGCAAGACTAAGACCGTCCCTGCAATCACACTATCCCAGGTTACCTTTTCTGTTTGAACCGTTGGCCTTCCTAGTGGTAGTACATACCGCTTCTTTAAGGTCTGGAAGGCTCCAAAGAATAATAACGATAATAATAATGCAGCTACTACTCGGAAAAAATATTCCAGGAAATTCAGCTTCAACATAAATGCTGGTATTTCCAGCATCATATCAGCAAATTTCTCATCCGCTGATATTAATAACACCGTAATAACGAAAAGCAACGGTCCCCCAATCAATAATCCCTTTACAATTCTCTTTATGGTTTGGCTGGTTTCTTTACTCACCTGTCGAAATAAGGTTCGTTTAAAAATAATCTTGAGCCATCTTTTTACATAACTGAATGTTTGAGATATCTTAAAGAAAATTCGCTTAAAGAAGATTAGTGAAATCCAATCCACATGATTCGGTGTCGTAATTAACACAATATGGACAAACACTAAAGCTGGAATTACAAAAAGATTTAACGCATAAAAAAACTCATTATCATAGAATAAATACGACGCTGATAAAATCCAGATCATGACCATTAATAATAAGCCAATTCGTCGATGAGATACTTTAAACCCTAATCGGTAATACAGGACAGCATAAAATGCTGCAATAAAAATTGGGTACGATATCCCTATCACACCATGAAAGAAGCTAAGCTCTGCCAATATACCAAGCACTAAACAAATCACTAAAAATCCAAAAGTCTTTTGACGTTGCTTCAATTATTTCACCACCATTTAGTCATTCTATATACATAGGTTATCTAGGTATATAGACAAAGAAACGCATCGGCACTTGATATCGTAGGGTAGGGTGCTACACCGAAGCCTTCCTCCCCCAGCGATATCCAATCCAACTTATCGGATACAACATAATTGTTAATAAAATACACACTAGAATAAATCGCCCACTTAACAGAGGCTGAAACCATTCATGAGGAATCAATTTAAACACAATTAAATACATCAACACAAGATTTGGGATAACGGCATATGTAAATGTCCTACGAAGTATCGTTAAGCCGCCACTACCAAATTCTTTACCAATCTCATAGCCGAGCAGTCCCCAAAATGCCATATACACCATTATAATGATGGAAGGTACTGCAGTTATTCTTTTCCATAGTACTTCAATCCATTCGATATGGTACACGTTATAAACAATCGTAAGAACTATTCCTCCAAGGAAAATAAGAACATTTAATACAACAAATAATAGTTGCATTTTTTTCGGCGTTACCTTTGCCTCATCTTTCCAAATTGCTGCAATTTCTTCAGGTGTTCCTAACCGTTTTACAATTTCATCATAGACGTTTGCGTCCTGAATATCCTCTTCACGAAGAAGTTCATATACATGGGACCTGTATTCTGCGATGATTTCCTGCTTTTCAGGGTGTTTCCCAAGAACTTGGTCAAGCTCTTGGAAAAAACGTTTATCGCCAGTCTTCACGATTCACTTCTCCCGATTAGATTATTCATCACCTGAACATATCGATGCCATTCACTTGTTTTAGCTTCTAATATTTTCTTACCTTCAAGTGTGATACGATAGTATTTACGTGCAGGACCCTTTTCTTGATTTTGCCAATAGCACTCAATATATTCTTGCTTTTCTAGCTTATGAAGGGCAGGGTATAAGGTACCTTCCTTCATTTGCAAATTATGGTCACTGCGGTAATCCATTTCCTTAACAAGCTCATAACCGTACATATCCCGCTCATTTAATAACTGTAGGACAAGTAACGATGTACTCCCTTTTACCAGTTCTCGATCAAACATTTTTTCACCTACCTAGAATTATTAGGTAACTATACTATATAGAATTCCGAGGTATATGTAAAGCCCAAATTTAGATTATTTTACTTTTGCATATATACATGTGTCTCGAAGCTCTTGTCCATAAACATCTAAACTATCTTTATGCAATATCCCTTCTAATTCAAATCCGATTCGCTCGGCAATGGCACGACTCTTTACATTTTTCGCATCACATCGGATTTCAACACGGTTTGCCTCTAGCTCACGGAAGGCAAAATCAGCTATCCCTTTTACCGCCTCAGTCATATAACCTTTCCCACTATAACGGGTATCAATCCAGTATCCAATTTCAAATTTACGCGCATCCCAGTCAATTCGGTGCAATCCTGAATTAGCAATCAATACACCTGTCTCTTTGTGAAAAACTAACAGCCTTAAATCCTCCCTATTCAAGAAGGCTACATGGGCTTGTCGGATATTTATTTCAGTATCCTCTTCCTGCTCCTCATGCTGTGCCCAAGGCATCCAAGGCAAAAGCTCCTTTTTGGAAGCTTGTTTTGATTCGTGAACTGCTTTTCCATCACCAGGCATTGGCATACGGATATGTAATCTTTCTGTTTCAAATTCGCTCGGAAAATCAATTAATATTGGATTCATTATACGTTCCCCTTATAAGTTGTAGTATGGCTGATTTATAGCTATTAGTGCATTTTTCAAGTGTTCCCGGAACTCCTCTTTTTTTCCTATCACCTCTAAATGCAGCAGCAGACTTCTTAAAAATTGTTTGATGTTGTTCCTTTGAATGAACGGTTTCGAACTATGTTGTGAATAGTTTTGCTGCAGCTCCATTACAATTTTATCGATTTTTTCATATAGGAATAATGGATTCATTCCCCTTTCCAACAAGGAAATGAAAGGAACAACCATCCGTTCGTCCTCTTCAAACAAGAAGTAGGCTTTATCAAAGCACATTTTATCCAGAATGAGTAGTGCAATATCTTCTAATCTACTTTCCTTTAATTGTGGTTGCTTCACTAGTTCATCGAGCGCGTCTGCTATATGAGCGATACTATGCGCCCAACCCTTCACTTCTACAAATCCCCGAACATCCTCTTCCTTCTTTACATAATGTATCATTTTGTTCGTGATTTGATCTATTTCCTCATCGGCTATAAAGGGTTTTTGTCTATTAACAAATAACAGGACAGCAAGGATTAAGGAAGAAAATGAACGCGTAAAGACAGCGTCCTCATCTGGCTCATTTATTTTGTAAAATAAGTGATGATCATCTAAACAAACTGTCACTATTCTGTTTAGCTCTGGGGGAGGAAAATGTCCATTTATTATAAGGTTAGTAAAGCATGGATAAATCAATGAATCCCGTAACTCCGGATCTGTACTACCAATATAATCTAGCATTGCCTTCACTAAGGTTGGTAAAGGTACAGGACCGAGTTGTTGGAAGTTGCTCTCCTTATATTGACTTAGTATCGATTTCAGTTCAGCTTCATTCAATAGTATCCCCTCCTCTTCTTATGGTGCCACGATTTCCACTTTTATCCGATCCGGATCCTCGAAGAACACTGCATAATGGTTAGGACCACCTGCATATGGATGCCTATCCTCATATAAGATTGGCACACCTTTTTCCTTTAAATGGAGCGTAATCACATCAACATCCTCCCTAGAATCCGCATAAAATGCAAGATGATTTAATCCGACTCTTTTCCGATGATATGTACCCTCTAAGAAATGCTCTTCCGTCTGTACAAAAACGATATACGTATCTCCTAACCTCCAGCTTCTTCCTGATTCCCAGGTTTGATAAGGTTGATAGCCTAATTCTTCTAAAAGCTCACCCCAAAAATCAGTAGACCTTTCCAAGTTTGAAACATTTAATTCGATATGATGTAATTTGCCTCGCATGAATAAATCCCCCAGTTTTGTATTAATCTTATATAATTCTATTCCCGAGTATGAAATTCCTTTATTTAAATTGGAATAGATGGTAATGATTTCTTATTTACAAAAAAAAAAAAGAGAGCTAACCGAAGTTAACTCTCTAACCGAATTTAATGACTAGCCGCCTTTTCCAATCCACCAGGCTTATTATAATTCGCTAGTCTTTCTACTAATTTATGACTTTCATCATTTAACCCGACCACTTCTACGTTCACACCATTTTGATGATACTTCTGTACAACCTTATCAATTGCCCCTACACCAGAATCATCCCATATATGGGCATTTGATAAATCTAATTTCACTTTTTCTACTTCCTCTTTGTAGTTAAAGCTGTCCACAAACTCTGTTACAGAAGCGAAGAAAAGTTGTCCAGAAATACGATATACCTTCACATTTGCTTCCTTACTCGAAAGTGCTGTCACGTTCACCTTGGAGATTTTCGAAGCAAAGAAAATAGCACTTAAGATAATACCAACTAGAACACCTTTAGATAAGTCATGTGTGAATAGTACCGTGACAACTGTAGCTACCATAACTATTGTATCCGTCACTGGTATTTTAGGAATATTCTTAATCGATGACCAATCAAAGGTACTAATGGATACCATGAACATAATACCAACTAAGACCGCCATCGGAATTTGAACTAATAAACCATTAAATACTAGAATAAGTGTCATTAAAAACGCCCCAGCAACAAAAGCAGATAATCTTCCACGTCCGCCAGACTTTACGTTAATAACGGATTGTCCGATCATCGCACATCCGGCCATACCACCAAACAGCCCAGACACAATATTCGCAATCCCCTGTCCACGTGCTTCTTTATTCTTATCACTTTTCGTATCTGTCATATCATCTACAATAGAGGCTGTAAGTAAAGACTCTACTAAACCAACAATGGCAATTGATAGGGCATACGGAAAAATGATTTGTAGCGTTTCAAAGTTAAGTGGAATGTCTGGGAATAAGAAGATTGGTAGAGATTGTGTTAATTCTCCCATATCTCCAACCGTTTTCACACCACTTCCTGTAAACATAGCAATTGCCGTAATGACAACAATCGCTACTAATGGCGCTGGAATCACCTTTACAAATCGCGGTAAAATATAAATAATGGCTAATGCTCCTGCCAGCATGGCATACATTTCCCAATTTGCACCTGTAAAATGCTCTAATTGCGCCATGAAAATCATAATGGCAAGTGCATTAACAAAGCCAATCATGACCGAACGAGGGACAAATTTCATTAAACGTCCTAACTTCAATACACCCATCACAATTTGCAGAATACCTGTTAAAATAGTGGCTGCTAACAAATATTGCAAGCCATGTTCTGCCACTAATGTAACCATCAACAATGCCGTTGCCCCTGTTGCAGCAGAAATCATACCAGGACGCCCACCAACAAATGCAATCGTCACCGCAATAGCGAACGACGCGTATAGTCCAATCATTGGATCAACCCCAGCAATAACAGAGAACGCAATAGCCTCAGGGACTAATGCAATGGCAACCACGATACCCGCCAGAATATCTCCTCTAATATTGCCGAACCATTCATTTTTTAAATTTGCTAAATTCATGCTACACCTCTTTTTCATCTTTTATTGTTGACTTTCGACTCTCACGAAAGCCGGGACCGTAACAAACAAGGGGTATTATAGCGAAATATGACATTTTTGTGAAACAGCAAAGAAAACGGAAACATTTCATCTTTTCTTCGTTTTACTCCAAATACCTTTGAATTTAGTAGCTATATGCTATAATAGAAAATAATTTCGCTAAACCTATGTTAATAATAGGAAATTCTAGTTTAAGTAGTTCAATAGAATGGTAGAGGAGAGTTCCGATGTTTAAAAAAATTCTTTGTGCAGCTGATGGATCAGACCATTCGATACGAGCAGGTGAAAAAGCCTTTCAGCTTGCTAGATTAAGTCAGGAGTCTAAAGTAGATATTATATATGTTGTCGATCCAAAGCATTCTAAAGAAGAAGTTCTGACTAACTGGGGTAAAGATACAGAAGACGCACGGAAGGAACAACTTGCTCTACTAATTCAGAAGGTGAAAAAATCTGGTGTAGACTTTGAAGTCATTTTTTTAAATGGAGAACCAGGACCTACCATTGTTGATTATGCCAATAAACACAACTATGACATTATCATTATTGGAAGCCGTGGATTAAATGCTTTCCAAGAAATGATGCTTGGTAGCGTTAGCCATAAAGTGGCTAAACGAGCAACTAGCCCCGTATTAATCGTAAAGTAATAAATCGAGCTCCCATTATTGGGAGTTTTTTTGATTTCCTTGATTATCGCCGCCAAAAGGTGTGGGATTACTTTCCCTTTCCCCCAACCAAAACCTCCCGACACCCTTTCAAAACGCCACATGTTAAAATGATAAAGAATTGATTCTCATTAAGTTGGAACATTAAAATAAGGGAACACATAAAAGGAAGTGACAATCATGAATCAAGCTGCCATCGTATTCCATAACGTAAATTATTCTACAGATGGTCTACATATTTTAAGAAACATAACCGGTTCCTTTCCTGATGGTAAAGTCACAACGCTTGTTGGCCCATCAGGCGCAGGAAAATCTACTCTATTTAAACTTTGTAACGGATTACGTTCTCCTGAATCTGGGGAAATTTTAATCAAAGGAAAATCAATAAATGAATATAATCCGATAGAATTACGTAGAAAGGTTGGCATTGCTTTACAAAGTGCCACCATGATTAAAGGTACTGTATTAGAAAACCTCGAACTACCACTTGCACTACAGGGAGAACGTATTGACAGAAATTATGCCGAAGAATTACTACATGATGTTGGATTAGGAGCAGAGCTATTGGAGCGACACGCTAAGGATTTATCCGGTGGACAACGTCAAAAGCTATCTATTGCTCGTACTTTAGTAAATAAACCAAGCGTATTATTACTCGATGAAATTACTTCATCACTTGACCGAGTATCGCAACATGATATTGAAGAGCTAATTGAGAAGATTAATGAGAAATATGGGACAACCATGATTTGGATTACCCATAATCTAGATCAGGCTTTAAGAATTGGCCACTACACATGGGTCATGATGAACGGGGAGCTAATTGAATCAGGAGATAGTTCCTTATTAAGGAATCCACAAGATAAACGTGTCCAAAAATTCGTAAAGGGGGAATTAGAATGAGCTTTCTTACACTATCATTGACGCTAATTTTCGTTCTAATTCCACTTATTCTATCTCGAACATTAAAACTCGGTTTAGAAAAGGACACCCTGATCGCTACCATTCGGTCTATCATTCAATTACTTGCCGTAGGATATGTCCTACAATATGTATTTGATGCAGAACACATTCTCTTTATTCTCCTGATGATTCTGCTTATGATTGGTGCAGCAACCCAGAACGCTCGAAAAAAAGGCGCCTCTATTCAAGGGATTACGTGGAAGCTTTTTCTTACATTCGTTTTTATTGAGGTATTAACGCAAAGTATCTTACTTGGTCTTCACATTGTGCCACCAACGCCACAATATATTATCCCGATTAGCGGGATGGTTATTGGCAATTCAATGGTACTTGGTATCTTGTTTTTAAATCGATTTACAGCTGAGGTCGAAAATACACAAGATGAAACAGAGCTAATCCTATCCTTAGGGGGTACACCTAAACAAGCCATTCATACTCAATTGATTACGGCTATCAAAGCAAGTACAATCCCAACAATTGAGAGCCAGAAAACAATTGGACTTGTTCAGTTGCCCGGGATGATGAGTGGTCAAATTATTGCAGGCGCAGATCCTGTACAAGCCGTTCAATTTCAATTGTTAATCTTGTTCCTATTATTAACTACTGCAGTCGTAACCAGTATTATGCTAGGATACCTATCCTACCCAGCGCTATTTAATAAGCAAATGCAGTTTCTAAAATTCCATAAGTAATCACCACGGGAATCTTGTATGAACACGATTCCCTTTCCTTGTATCTACACTTGATTTTCCAATAGAATATAATTATCCCATACTTTAGGAGGTAGTGAGATTGTCAAATAAAGTACGAATCGGTAGAACTGACTTAGTTGTAAATCCTATTGGTTTAGGAGCCAATGCAATTGGTGGTCATAATCTTTACCCAGGAATTGATGAACAGATTAATAGAGAGTTATTACAAACCGCCATTAAGGAAGGTCTGGATTATATTGATACAGCATTTACATATGGCATGGGGCGATCCGAGGAAATAATTGGTGAAGTGATGAAGGTAATGGGTAATCGTCAACAGATGGTTATCGCTACAAAGGGTACTCAAAAGCTTGTTAATGGAGAAACGATTGTAGATAATTCTCCAGAATTTCTACGAGAAACGGTTGATGCTAGCCTAAAAAGACTTCAAACAGACTATATCGATCTATTTTACATCCACTTTCCTGATGAAAAAACACCTAAGTACGAAGCGGTTGGTGCATTAAAAGAACTTAAAGATGCAGGAAAAATCAGAGCCATTGGCGTATCGAACTTCTCATTAGAACAATTAAAAGAAGCAAATCAAGATGGATATGTTGATGTATTACAAGGACATTATAATCTATTAAATCGCCAACCTGAAAATGGCCTGTTCCCTTACACGCTTGAACACAATATTTCCTTTGTTCCATATTTCCCATTTGCTTCTGGCTTACTCGCAGGAAAATACACTAAAGAAACAACCTTTAATGATTTCCGTGCTAATATGCCTCATTTCCAAGGGGAAGCATTCGAACAAAACCTACAAAAAGTAGAAACATTAAAGGAAATTGCCAATACGAAGCAAACAGAAGTATCCAACATTGTACTTGCCTGGTATCTCGCACAGCCTTCAATCGACACCGTCATCCCAGGAGCTAAAAAACCAGAGCAAGTCATACAAAACCTTAAAACATTAGAGGTACAATTATCAAAAGAAGAAATAGAAACCATCGATCGGATTTTTTCATAAGAGGGTAACCCCCTCTTTTTTTTATTTGCCTTATTATGTACTTTATTGCTTGAAAAGATCGGGCGCCTCTGTTCTACGATTGGCCCCTAGGTATAGTCACGATGCAGATAAGACACAGACACCGTTTGAATAGAAAAATTTTTTCTGTAAAAACTGCTTAATATCGCCATACTTGCGAAAACTACAAACAAGGTCATTTGACAATTTCAGCATAACCATATAAAATATACTTAATTAAAGATATTTAAATTCATAATAATTAAATTAAAAATAAGAAGGTGTAAACATGAGCGAGAATCTTTCATTAAAAGCATTTGTTGTTCTAATGAAGGCTTCCAAGTCTCTACAAGAGGTGATTAAACACGATATTAGCAATCATGGAATGCGTACCTCTGACTTTGAAATTCTTGAAGCACTTTATCATAAAGGCAGACTTACCGTAAAAGAAGTATCCGATGCCGTTCTCATAAACACAGGTTCCATTACCTATGTCATTGATAAATTAGAGAAAAAAGGATTACTAGAAAGAAGTCATTGTAAAGACGACCGAAGAGTAGTCTATATCCATATAACAGATGAGGGAAAAAAACTAATGGACGAAGTATTTCCACAGCATCAGCAAGTGATAGAAAGCTTATTCGAGGGCATCTCTGATGAAGACAAAGAGACACTTATTAGCGTATTAAAACAAGTGGGACAAAAAGCAGTCCAATGAAAGGCGGATGATGAACGATGAAAAAAACGGCAGGAATTCACCATATCACAGCAATCGTAGGACACCCTCAAGAAAATGTTGATTTTTATGCTAGTGTTCTTGGCTTACGATTAGTTAAAAAGACAATAAACTTTGATGATCCAGGCACTTATCATCTCTATTTCGGAAACGATGGCGGTCGACCAGGATCCATTATTACATTCTTCCCTTGGGCAGATGCATACCAAGGAAAGATAGGTGATGGCCAAGTAGGTGTAACTTCTTACGCTATTCCTACCGGCTCCATGGATTTCTGGGAACAGAGACTGGCTAAATTTAACATCATATACACTAAATCCAACCGCTTTGGAGAAACCTATTTAACATTTGATGATGTTCACGGTTTAAAACTTGAATTAGTAGAGCGTGGAGATGGTGAGATTAATAATTGGACTATTGGTGATATAACTCCTGACGTTGCAATTAAAGGTTTTGCTGGAGCCACATTATTATCATCCCAACCAGAAGATACAGCACGTTTACTTGTTGATGTCATGGGGCTTGAAAAAGTCGGGGAGGAAAATGAGCTTATTCGATTCCAATCTCATGGAACCATCGGAAATATCATTGACCTAAAAAAGACTACGACTGGTAAAGGGCAGATGGGAGTTGGCACGGTTCACCATATCGCCTGGAGAGCAACAGATGATGCAGATCAATTAGATTGGAAAAAGCATGTAGAAAGTAATGGTTACGGAGTAACACCAGTACGAGATCGGAATTACTTTAATGCCATTTATTTCAGAGAACATGGGGAAATTTTATTCGAAATCGCAACAGACCCACCAGGCTTTGCACATGATGAATCGTATGAAACGATGGGGACAGCGTTAAAACTCCCTTCCCAATATGAAATGTATCGGGAAAAACTAAATGATCATTTGATTCCAATTCAAGTTCGAAATTTAGATAACTAATTTTTTGGGGGGATTGTGTTGCTTTCCTTTTATCCAGAAAGCCAATCAGAACGCGAGAATTATAAGTTACTAATTGGATCCATCATTCCAAGACCTATTGCATTTGTCACAACAAAAGCAGTAGATGGGACACTAAATGGAGCGCCATTTAGTTATTTTAATATAGTATCCTCTAATCCACCAATGGTTTCATTAGCTATTCAGCGTAAGAATGGCAATATGAAGGATACAGCTCGAAATATAACGGAAAATGGGGAGTTTGTTATTCACATCGTCGACGAACAAAATGTTGATAACATCAATAAAACCGCCGCCACTCTTCCATCGAATAAGAGTGAAATTACTATAGCCGGCCTTACCCCTATCCCAAGTGAAAGAATCTCTGTACCCGGTGTACAGGAGGCGAAAGTAAGATTCGAATGTAAGCTAGAGCAAATCATCGCATTAGATGCAGCAGATGGCGAAAAGGGTTCCGACCTAATCCTTGGTAAAATCATAACGTATTATATTGACGAGGAAATTTATGAAGATGGGAAAATTAACCCTGTAAAGTTAGCAGCGATTAGTCGATTAGCAGGGGCTAACTATGCTAAAGTCGGGGAGATTTTTTCCATCGAAAGACCAAAATAAAAAGGAGCTTTTCATATGAAGCATATTTTCCAAAAGGGAACAAATTCCGATAAACCAACTTTATTATTACTGCACGGAACTGGCGGGACTGAACAAGATCTTCTGCCACTTGCAGAAATGATTGATAAAGAAGCAAATATCCTGAGTGTTCGTGGTAACGTACTAGAGAATGGTATGCCACGTTTCTTCAAACGATTAGCAGAAGGTGTCTTTGATGAAGAGGACCTAATTTTTCGTACGAAAGAACTAAATGAATTCTTGGGTGAAGCTGCTGAAAAATATGGCTTTGCTCGTAACAATATAATTGCTATCGGCTATTCTAACGGGGCAAATATTGCTGCAAGTCTCATGTTCCACTTTCAAGATGCACTACGTGGTGCGAGCCTTCACCACCCAATGGTACCAAGAAGAGGAATGACATTACCAGATTTAGCTAGTAAAAAGGTGTTTATTTCTGCAGGTACGAATGATCCTATTTGTCCGGCCCAAGAATCAGAAGATCTTAAATCATTATTAGAAAATGCTGGTGCAGATGTTACATTACATTGGGAAGACAAAGGTCACCAATTGACCGTCAGTGAGGTAAGAGCATCGACAGATTGGTATCATAATTTATAAGAAAAAAATGAGATCTACGCTTTTAGTAGATCTCATTTTCTTATCCACAGGTTATTCACTAATGCATAAGTGAATTGTGTTAGACGCAGGGTCTTTCACCCTATAGTAATCTTCTATAAGAACAACCTCTGCCCCGATGTTCCGCAGACTGTCGATTCTCTTCTGTCTTGTTTCTTCATCTGGTAGCATTAAGGTAAAGTAATGTAGCCCAACACTATTATCGCTAGGTGCTGATGCTTCCACACCATTCCACACATTTAATCCGATATGATGATGGTAACCACCAGTAGAAGCAAATAATGCTCCCGGGTATCTTGTCACGATATCAAATCCAAGCCCGTTCACATAGAAGTTTTCTGTAGCCTCCAAGTCAGCAACATGTAAATGGATGTGCCCCATTACAGAATCCTCCGGTATTCCAGCCCACTCCTTATCACTCTCCGCCAACAGACTCTCCGCATCTAAAGCAACCGTACCCATGTCCACTGTCCCATCATTCCAGTTCCAGGAAACAGAAGGTCTATCACTAGCTACCTCAATACCATTACCATCAGGGTCATCAAAGTATAGCGCCTCACTTACATAGTGATCAGAAGCCCCAAGTCTGATATAGTTCCCCTCTGTTTGTACTAAATGTTTAAGAAAGTTGGCTAAATCCTTCCTTCTTGGTAATAATATGGCAAAGTGATATAGTCCTGTTGTACGAGCTTGCTTTTCCCTTACCTCTTCTGGTTGTTCCAAGATAAGAATAGGACGAACACCATCTGGGGATAAGATTACCTTACTTTCCGTTTTCTGCATGATTTGAAATCCAAAGACACGCTGATAGAAGTCCAAAGACTTTTGCAGGTCACTAACATATATGTTTACTTCCCCAACGAATGTGGTTGGCTTTTGAAAGTATTTTCGTTCCATCATCTCAACCTCCTTATATTACTTTTTAGAATAAGGTTACTTTATGTAAGTATAATATCTATTTCTGCCGGTTGTCAATAAAACCATGTCATCGCTATTATTAGTTCTACTACTGGAACACTTCCATACTATAGAAAAAGTAAAATTAACTTTCTATTTTTGCGGAGTTGTACTATACTAGATAAGTTGCTTGAAAGACGTGGTTCGAAACCATCCCACGTAAAAAAACTAAGGGAGAGATTAATATGAAAGCAAGAACATTAGTTGTAAATGCTCTGATTGCAGCATTGTACATTGCTGTTTCAGCGCTAATCGTTCCATTCGGATTTACGAATGTACAGTTTCGTATTTCCGAGGTGTTCAACCATCTTATTGTTTTCAATAAGAAATATTTCTTCGGGATTGTGATAGGGGTACTTTTATACAACCTATTATTCTCACCGCTAGGTTGGTATGATTTAGTATTTGGTGTTGCCCATTCTGCCATATCACTTGGTATCATCATCCTATTAGGGAAATATGTGAAAAACATCTTAGCATTATTAATAGCAAATACATTGGTATTTACATTTAATATGTTTATTATTGCATTTGAACTCAATTTAGCATTAGAGCTACCATTCCTATTTACATGGTTAACAACCGCAGTAGGAGAGTTCGCAGTACTAGCTATAGGTATACCAATTATTTATGCACTTAATAAGCGAATAAATTTCAATAAGCTTATATAATATAGAGAAAGACCTTCACAATCCTAGACTGTGAAGGTCTTTTTTATTTAATCTTATCTTGTAATGCTCGCATTTCTTTGTCTAATTGTTGCATTAAAACTTCCATACCTTCTTTTTTGGACATACCTTCTGGAAGCTGAATTGGTTCCCCGTAAATTAATCTCGGTTTAATTCTTTTGAACAAATCTTTAAAATTATTTGGTCCAACATAAGCAGCAGGTACAATTGGTACATCAGAATGCGCAGCGATAGTCACTGCACCACGTTTCAAAGGTACATCCTCACTAGATCGTGTACCACTCGGAAAAATCCCAACAACCTTCCCTTCCTTTAATAGCTTACGTGGTGTTTTAATGGCACTCGGACCCGGATTCTCACGATCGACTGGGAATGCGTGTAAGTTCTCCATTAACCACTTTGTAAATTTCGTTTGAAAAAGCTCTTTCTTTGCCATATAATGAATTTCTGTTGGCAATGTCGCAATTCCAAGCCATAAAATATCGACAAATCCAGTATGTGTACATGCAATAACATAACTACCCGACTTCGGGAGATTTTCTTTTTGATATACTTTTATTCTTCCGAAAAGGCTCAGAAACCCCTTTACAACATTTGCAGCAAATTTATACATTTCTTCATCCTCTATTCTCAATCAACTTACTTTTATTATATTTTACCACAAACTCATATTACCTGATACTAATTTCATTAAATTTGAATGGTGAATTTCCAACTTTACAAGTCTTTAATAAACGTAATCAATCGTCCAGCTTCTTTAAAGCCAAGGCTCATATGAAATGGATAACTATCTTGATTATCAACTTCCATATCAGAGCCTACTTGCGTACAACCATTTCTTTTAAACCATTTCTTCCCTTCATGAAAAAGCTTAGTTGATATTCCCTTTCTTCTGTACTCTTGCTTCACATAGACTCCCTCTATATAACCTGTAGGGCTGGTTTCCGAACCTTGAACATAATCAGTACGTATGGACAAATGCATAAACGCAATTGGTTGCTCATCCTCTACATACAATAGAAATCTATGATTAGAATTTTCTAATATTTGCTTTAACTCATTTTCAAGTGCCTCAGAATTATTTCCGTTATATAGTTCTGACGCTAGATTGGTAAGGTCTTTCAGTTGTTCCGTTGTAGCTTCTATTATGGTTCCCATGCTTTTTCACCCCTCTATTAATCATATTATTTAAGCTAAGAATAGCTTTTTATCGTTAGTTAATCCATCCTCTATGTTTTATTTGTAATATCTATCAAAAACTGGATTATTTTATTGCATACTTGGTAAGCATAATTACTGTGAATAAAGTACATATGAAAGAGGCGATAGAATGGATAAATCCAATGAAACACCAGAAACGAATATTGAGCACGATGACACACTGACTACCAGACAAGGACATCCTGTCACCAATAATCAAAACATTCGTACAGTCGGTAATCGTGGACCAGCTACATTAGAAAACTATGACTTTATCGAGAAGATTAGTCACTTTGACCGCGAAAAGGTTCCAGAAAGAATCGTACACGCTCGCGGGGCTGGTGCTCATGGGTACTTTGAAACATATGGAACAGTTGGTGATGAGCCTGTGTCTAAGTACACACGTGCAAAAGTGTTCCAAGGAAAAGGAAAACGCACACCGGTATTTGCTCGTTTTTCCACAGTTGTTGGTGGGAATGACTCTCCTGAAACAGCACGTGACCCAAGAGGATTTGCCATTAAATTCTACACAGAGGATGGGAACTGGGATTTAGTTGGAAATAATCTAAAGATCTTTTTCATCCGAGATGCGATGAAATTCCCTGATATGATTCATGCCTTCCGTGCTGATCCGGTAACGAACATGCAGGATCCACGAAGATTTTTCGACTTTTGCGCTAATTCTCCAGAAACCTTCCATATGGTGACCTTTGTTTATTCACCTTGGGGTATCCCAGCTAATTACCGGATGATGCAGGGGTCTGGGGTTAACACGTATAAATGGGTCAACAGCGAGGGAAAAGCTGTATTGGTTAAATACCACTGGGAACCAAAGCAAGGCATCAAAAATTTAACCGTCAAGGAAGCAGCAGAAATCCAGGCAAAGAGCGTTAACCACGCTACCCAGGATTTATATGAAGCGATCGAACGTGGCGATTACCCAGAATGGGAACTATTTGTTCAAATCATGGAGGATGGCCCACATCCTGAGCTAGACTTTGATCCGCTGGATGACACAAAGCTTTGGCCTGAAGACCAATTCCCTTGGCTACCGGTTGGGAAAATGGTCTTAAATAAGAACCCAGAGAACTATTTTATGGAGGTAGAACAGGCTGCTTTCGGTACCGGGGTACTCGTAGATGGTCTGGACTTCTCTGATGACAAGATGCTTCAAGGTAGAACCTTCTCCTACTCAGATACCCAGCGCTATCGTGTTGGAGCAAATTATTTACAACTACCAATTAACGCAGCTAAAAAACGTGTAGCGACAAACCAAGAGGGTGGCCAGCTTCGTTACCACAATGATAAGGCACCAGGTCAAAACCCACATGTTAACTATGAACCGTCCATCTTAGGTGGGTTAAAGGAAGCCGAGCAGGTTGGAACCGAGCACACCCCACATGTAGAAGGAAATCTTGTAAGAGAATCTATCGAAAGACAAGATAATACTAAACAGGCTGGTGAAACATACCGCCGTTTCGAACAATGGGAAAAAGATGAGTTAATCAATAATCTAGTGAATGATTTAGCTATTTGTGATAAACGAATCCAAGATAAGATGATTGCTTTAGCAGAAGAGGCTGATGAAGAATATGGACGTCGCCTTCGTGAAGGAATCGCTGCTAAAACAAAAGAAATGGGCGATATGAAAATGGAAGCCGGCGAGGAATTCCGTCCTTTAGGTAAAGCAAGCGCTCCAGAAGCAGTAGATGATGCCATGAAGAAATCCCACGATGCTGATCCATATTAATCTTTTGAGGTACTAGTTTAGCTAGTGCCTCTTTTTTGTTTGGGAGGTTAGGGAGGCATCCTTTACTCGGTTTGGGCGCATCCTACTTTCACTCGGGCTTATCTTCCCAAGCTTTGGGACCATCTTCCTTCCATTGGGAGCATCATCCATCACTTCGGGCTTATCTTCCCTCACTTTTGGCACATCTACCTTTGCCTCAGGATCATCCTTTCCCATTTTGGGCGCATCTCCCCACAATCCAAACACTCCCCCCTCCCCAAACAAAAAAGACAAGGATCTAATGCCCTTGCCTTAAGAAATATTAATGATGATGTCCTTTTTTAGGATTAGTGATTACTAATTCTTCCTGTGGAACATAGAAATACTGAATCCATACACCATCTAACCACTCATTATCTTTTTCCAAAATGATATCAATATCTTTATCCGTTTTCACTACTTCATCATTTTCTGAAGGTGTGTCTAATCGAATATCGTAATGAGCATGATCACCATGTAGATGGGTTACGAGCACTCGAATCATTTTTCCTTGTGCTTCTTCTGTTTCAAGCATTTTCTTCAAATACTTTGCTGCATTGCGATTTATTTTACATTGCATAATATGTGGCCCCTTTTATTTAATGTTTACTACTATATTGTTTCAGTTTTCTCGAAAAAAGACAAATTAAACATCTTGGTGATAAATCAACATATTCATAAAAGTAGTTTTCATGTATACTGGAAATAAACAGTTTTTTTAGAGGAGGGGAATAATTTGCCGGTACCTGCAAATCATTCTAAGCCAGTTCGAACAACAGCAAAGGAAAGCGCGTACAAGCAAATCCTTCATTGGATAATTGATGGAACTTTATATCCTGGGGAAAAGTTAAATGATACAGAGCTAGCAGAAGCACTCGGCGTTAGTAGAACACCGATACGGGAGTCTTTACAATTACTTGAATCACAAGGATTGGTTAAAATGTATCCCGGTAAAGCTACTCAAGTTACCGAGGTAGAGAAAGAGTCCATTAAAGATTTACTACCTCCTTTAGCCGTATTACAAGCTTTATCAACAGAGCTTGCCATCGATCATATATCAGATAAAACGATATCTTCTTTAAAGAATATTAATCAAGAATTTGCCAATGCTCTCTATCAAAAAGACTACCACGCCGCGTTAAACATTGACGAGCACTTTCATCAACTAATTGTTGATACTGCCAATAACACTTACATAAGTGGGATAGTAGAGAATCTACAAGCACATGTGCGAAGATTGTTCTTCCATAACTCCATTATACTTTCCGAAAGCTCCATTGAGGTTCATGACACTATCATTCATCATATAGAGAATGGGGATAAAGAGAAAGCCTCTGCCTTAATGAAACAAAACTGGCTCGATATTTCAAAGGATTTCAATTTATCCAATACAATTAATCAACAATAAAGAAAGTCGGTCTCCTAAGTAAGGAAACCGACTTTCTTTTATAGATTTACAGCTACTTTTCTCATTCTTGTAATGATTCCTGTTATGAGAATGACTATGATAGCAGGGACAAGCCATCCTAGTCCTTCATCATAAAAAGGTAACCATTTTTCATAGAAAGATACAACCGGTTCTAATAGGCTAAAGCCATCTATTCCAAGAGATTCCTGTAGTACTTTCCAACCATCAAAAATACTGATTAAAAATGTTATGGAAATGGTAGACATGTATACGATTCTTGAATGATTAAATAATGGTGATAAAAATACCAAGATCATCAAAACAATGGCAAGTGGATATAACAACATCAACACTGGTACAGAGTACGTAATAATATTCGTTAAACCAAAATTAGCAATGGTAAAAGTTATAACCGTAAAGAACATCACAAGAGTTTTATAACTAACCCTTGGTATCAATCGTTGAAAATATTCTGCACACGCCGTCATTAGACCGATATTGGTAGTTAAACAAGCTAAAATAATCACTACACCAAGTAAAACCGTCCCCACTGTACCAAAATAATATTTTGCAGTACTACTCAGGATCAATCCCCCAGTGTCCAATAGCCCGAATTCCTCTACACCGACAGCGCCCAGATATGCAATACCAACATAGATTAAGCCTAAAAGTATAATCGCCACAAAGCCCGTTTTAAAGGTTGCGGATACAATTTCTTTCCTAGATGATACGCCTAAAGCCTTTATCGCATTTATTACGATAATCCCGAATACTAACGAGGCAAGTGCGTCCATCGTATTATATCCCTCTAGGAAACCTGTGACAAAGGCATTGCTTTGATAGGACTCTAATGGTGCTTGTGCATTCCCCATTGGATTGACAATAACCATTATTAAAAGGATTGCCAGTAGCACTACTATTCCTGGCGCTAATAACTTTCCAACCCGATCTACAATCTTCGCTGGATTTAATGAAAACCAAAGGGATATAGCAAAGAAAAGGACCGTAAATAGGAACAGGGCAAGCGAAGATTTGTTCTCCAAATGAGGTGCTATTGCTATATCAAAGGCCACTGCTCCCGTTCTAGGTGCGGCAAAGAAAGGACCGATTGTTAAATATAATACGGTTGTAAACAATACACCATAAATAGGACTGACCCTACTTGCAAGGTCCTGTAGGTCTTTACTCCCTGAAAATCCCATCGCAATAATTCCCAATAAAGGCAACCCAACACCTGTAAGGAGAAACCCTACGGCAGCTGGCCACATATTCGTTCCTGCTGCTTGTCCAAGTTGAGCAGGAAAGATTAAATTGCCCGCTCCAAAAAATAGAGCAAACAGCATGACTCCTATTATTATATATGAAGAATTCGGTAACTTATCCTTCAATTCTCTCTCTCCTCGTTATAAAATCATAATTATCAGACTATATTTTTTTTACTGTGCTTCATTTTGCACGAGAATTCATCATACTATCTTTCCGGACAATATGCAATATATTGCAATAATTTTTTAGACAATTTTAAAATAATAGTTACTTCCCAAATAAAAAAGCTAAACAAAGAAAGGCTTTTACCTTCCCCTGTTCAGCCTAGTAATCCTTTGGTACTTCTGTCAACCTTCTTAGCCGGTACGCATTCATAGCTGTCTCTCCTAAGTGATCTAAGAGGTTATAATTTGCATACGCCCCAACAATAGCTCCGAAGCCCGGAATTAACTGTAACATTTTTACTAAATCAATATAATCCCGATATTCTTGCTGAAATACTCTCCAATCCATATCCACTAACTTTTCTTTCTGTTCGTCCCAATGATCAATCACAAAAAAGGTTTCCTTCTTTTTATCATCACTTGAAAAAGCTAACTGAAACACATGTAATAGAAAAAGTCTTTCTTCATATTCTTTCGTATCAAAACCATAAATGGATGCTGCTTCAAATAGAAATTTTATCTTGATTGATAACAATAATGGGAAGTCAGCAAGACCTAAGAAAATACCACCTGCTCCAGTCCCAGCACCTTCTACGGTCGCTGTTTTCCGATACTTCGACAACTTCTCTTTTAAAAGTTCATCTCTTTCATATAAAGTCATGCCACTTTTAGGCTTCTTCGTCGTCATATCTGATCCAACTAAGGTGGCCTTCACCATATTTTTAATTGCTTCCGTCATAACTAGATGTGCTTTTTCTGGAATCAATCCATTGATTTTATTTTGGGCTTTCTTCCCCATTCGGTTTACAAAACTCGGTGACTTCAGTAGCTTTATCCGCCATTTTTGTAAATCATGATAAACCTTGCTTTCATATTCTTTCATAATCTATATATAGCACACCCATCTATAGGTTCTCGATTTCATCTTATTACTATCATACCTTACTAACTTACGAAAAACGATACTAATTTATTCAAGAAACTACACGAGTTGGCCTGTTTAGCTTGGATAGTAAACCATGCTTCGGTGAGCCTATAAAGCTACATAAGAATACGATTCCTGTTGCAAATGCCATCGATGCCGAGATAGAAGTATCTATCCAGGCAGCGATATAATAGCCACCGACTGCAGAAACTACGCCAAATAGTGCACTAATCACTAACATCATCGACAATTTATCTGTCCATAAATAGGCTGATGCGGCAGGTGTAATAAGCATTGCAACAACCATAATAGCCCCAACAGCATCAAAAGAGGCAACTGTAGTAATCGATACAAGGCTCATAAAGAGATAGTGTAAAAACACTACCGGTATTCCTAAGCTAGCAGCCAGTGCTGGATCGAAGGAGGTAATCTTCCATTCTTTATAAAAGAAAATTATACAAATCAAAACAATTATCAGCACTAGTGCTAAAATAGCGGTGGCTTCCGGGACCTGACCAACTATAGGAAGTGTCATCGTATTCCAGGGGATAAAGGTTATTTCTCCCATTAATGCATGCTGAACATCTAGGTGAGCATTGCCAACAGATGTCGAAATCAAAATGACACCGATAGCAAATAAAGTTGTAAAAACAATCCCAATTGAAGCATGCTGTTCAATATTTAATTGATTCAACCATTGCACGAATAAAGCTGTTAGTAGTCCTGCAATAATCGCACCAATTAACATATGGGGACCATTTAACTCCCTTGTCATCATAAATGCTACAACAATACCCAATAAAACCGTATGACTGATAGCATCTGCCATCATCGCCATCTTTCTTAAAATAAGAAATACACCAATAAGACTACATGAAAGCCCTACAAGAGCAGCAGTCAGGATAATCCATGCTGTATAGGTCATACTAGTTCACCCCTTTTGTATCCAGTTTAGTTGGATTGTGCCGGGGC
This sequence comes from Ornithinibacillus liuyingii, assembly GCF_055550225.1. Classification (NCBI taxonomy): domain Bacteria; kingdom Bacillati; phylum Bacillota; class Bacilli; order Caryophanales; family Bacillaceae; genus Ornithinibacillus; species Ornithinibacillus liuyingii. The sequence continues at coordinate 81,127 of NZ_JBPWOS010000010.1, forward strand.
TTCATTTTCTTACGCTCAGCATGTAACTCGAGACGTAGGACTAATATACCTTTTTCTTTACCAAATACTAATGAAACTATAAAAAATATAGCTGCAAAAATAACGATAAACGGACCAGTTGGCCACCCACTACCGATAGCACTTATATACGTTCCAAGTACACCAGAGAGCCCACCAAAACAGGCAGACAAGACTAACATCTTTCGAAAGGAATTCGTCCAATACCTAGCACTGACAGAAGGGATAATTAATAATGCCGCAATAAGAATAACACCAACAGCTTGAATGCCTACAACAATCGTAGTTACTAATACTAGCGTATACATTACATGCATCCCTGTAATCGATAATCCGATTCCTTTAGCAAATTGCGGATCAAATAAATAAAGCTTCCATTCTTTGAATGCCACAAAAACGATTGCTATAACCACTATTGCTAATGCTAACACGGTAAACACATCGGATTTCACCATGGAAGCTGCCTGCCCAAAGATAAAGCTATCTAACCCACTTTGATTTCCTCCAACCGAACGGTTTACCACCGTAAGAAGCATAATTCCCAACCCGAAAAAAATGGATAACACCATCCCCATCGCTGTGTCTTCTGTTATTCTTGTTGTAGACTGGATCCATTGAATAAAGAAAGCACCAATCAGTGCACTGATTGCAGCACCAATAATTAGAACGATTACATTTTTCTCACCAATTAAGAGAAAGGCAATAATGACTCCAGGTAAAGAAGCATGACCAAGTGCATCACTCATCAGACTCTGTTTTTTCCAGTAGGCTAAACATCCAACCAACCCAGCTGCTATCCCTAGAATCATCGTACTAGCCAAAACCCATTGAAAGTTACTACTACTAAGGATGGACCACATGAGACCCCTCCTCTAATGTCCAACGCATATTCCCACCATAGGTTCGTGCGATATTTTCCTTCGTAAACACCGTTGATGTTTTCCCGTACTCCAGCACTCTTCGATTTAGAAATAGTACATGGTCAAAATAATCTGCCACAGTTTGTAAATCATGGTGCACAACCATTACCGTCTTTCCTTTTCCTTTCAACTCCTTTAAGATCGCCATTATCGCTTGTTCCGTTGCCGCATCTACTCCAGCAAGTGGCTCATCCATAAAGTAAAAATCAGCATCTTGTACGAGGGCACGAGCAAGGAAAACACGCTGCTGTTGCCCTCCTGATAATTGACTAATTTGTCGTTCAGCATAATCGATCATTCCCATTTTGTCTAACGCTTCATATGCGAGTTTTTTATGGGAACGGGATGGCAATTTTAGCCATCCGATTTTCCCATACAGTCCCATTAACACTACATCTAATGCATTCGTTGGGAAATCCCAATCCACCGAACCACGCTGCGGTACATAGCCAATCGCCTGCTGAGCTTTCTTAAATGGTTGACCAAAGAAATCTACCGTTCCCGATAAAGTAGGATGTAAATTTAATAGGGATTTAATTAAAGTAGACTTCCCTGCACCATTCGGGCCAACAATTCCTGTTAATGAGCCTTGCTCTACTGTGAAACTCACATTCTCTAGAACGGTATTTTTACGATAGGATGCAGATAAATCTTTTACTGTAAGTACTGTCTTAACCATCTAATTTCCATCCCCCATTAATGCTTCGAAAATAGTTTCTACATTATGTCGATACATTCCTAAGTATGTCCCTTCTACCGTTCCTGCTTCCCCCATTGCATCTGAAAAGAGCTCACCACCTAGTGCAACAATAACTCCTTCACCCTTTGCCCCTTCGATTACAGCAGTTATCGAGCTGTCATTAATACTACTTTCGATGAAGACAGCTGGCACATTGTATTCCTTTATAATTTGAATGGTTTCTTGAATATCTGATACACCAATCTCATCATCCGTACTTAAACCTTGTAGACCAACAACCTCTAAGTTATGCATTCTTCCAAAGTAACCAAACGCATCATGAGCTGTTACTAAGTATCTTTTGTTTGATGGAATCTCGGAAAGCTTCATAGCCTCATCTTTTACTTCGTCCATCTCAGCAAAGTATGCTTGCTTACTCGCTTCAAAATCATCCGCAAAATCTGGAGCATACTCCTTTAATTCTTCAACAGCAGCTTCTAGTCCTTGCTTCCAAAGATCAAGATCAAACCAAACATGTGGATCGACTGCACCTGTTTCATCTTCAAGTAGCTGATTCTCTGGTAGTACTTCCCCTATCGCAAGCACAGGCTTTGACGCTGATATTTCATCAAAAATATCCACCATATTTGCCTCTAGATTCAGTCCGTTATAAAATACCACATCTGCATTCGTAATCTTCGTGATATCACCATGTGTTGCGTTATACAAATGCGGGTCTACCGATGGCCCCATTAAACTCTCTACTTCAACATGCTCCCCACCAATAACGGATAACGGTTCTGCTATTTGAGCAATCGTCGTGACAATCTTAATTTTCCCATCAGGATTTGCAGAAGTTTTGTCATCTGCCGAACAAGCTCCTAAAACAAAGCTAATGCTAAGTACAAACCAAAACCACCTTTTCATAAAAATCCCCATTTTTACCTCTCCCTTTTATTTTTCCCTAAGGAAACTTTATTAGTTACTAACAATATAATAAGTATAGTTTGTATAAGTCAAGTGTTTTTTATATAAACTTAAATTTTTCCTAAGGGAAACTTTTTAGGTGTTATTAGGATAGTATGTAAAAGGAGTTAATTTGTTCATTTAAACTATAACTCTAGTACTCGATTGCAGATTAAAACCCTCTATTGTTTAAATCATACTGAATCACTACTTGATTTGATTGAACTCATTTCCATCATAAGTTACCGTTTAAAGCCCAATACAAAAACACCACAGTGACGTTCACTGTGGTAAGCTTTTACTTTTATCGATTTTACTTTGGAAAAGAGGCTGGGACAAAAGAATTTAACTTAACTCAAAAACCGAATGATGAGCAAGGACCCCGCTCCGGAAATATACTTCGCTTTCACTTCAGTACAGGGGCGACATCTGCTCGAAAAAACCATCGCAGTGTCTACCTTGCCGCCGGGCGGCTGCCTTAGCCTATCTTCCGCAGGAGTCTTCGTATATTTCCGGAGCTAGTATCCTGTATCATTCGGTTTTACATTCATTTCTTTTATTATGTCCCAACCTCTGCAATATTATATTTGAATAGTAGCCTTACGCTTTTGAAAATCAACGTCCTTGTAATAAGCGTTCTTAACTAGGAGATTTGGTCCTAAGCACTTTACAGCTGGACAATGGCAGTTTAAACTTTTAGCAGTCTTGGAGCCCATCCACTTGTCATAGGCACTTACAAGTGTTGTATCTTGTATATTTCCTAAGGATGGCTCTTCATCACCAAAATCCGTAACGATAATATCCCCGGTGAAAATATTAACATTTAGGCGCGACCTCCCGTCCGGATCATTCCGAACGGTTACATTCTTCTCTTGATATAACCGTTTGATTAATGCCAATTCATCCTGTGAGGAACTACATGCATAAAAAGGTAACGTACCAAATAGCATCCAAATGTCATGATTTCGATGATCTAGTAACCTTGTAATCCCATTGCGTATCTCATCAAGTGTTAAGGTTTCTAGCTTACTAGCAAAATCTACTGGGTACATTGGGTGAACCTCATGGCGTGTACATCCCATTTCAATAATATGATCATGTATCTTCTCTAAGTATGGGTAGGTACGCTTATTTAACATCGTTTCCGCTGAGACCATTACACCTTGTTTAGATAGAGCTTGTGCATTTTCTACCATTCTTGCAAAGTACTTTTTCCGATTTTCTGCTGTAGGCTTCCGCTCCATATGTGCAAAGCCTACTTCAGCAAATTCATCCTCGGTTCCCCAATTGTGGGAAATATGTAAAACATCTAAATATGGGATGATCTCTTCATAGCGTTCATATGGTAATGTTAAATTAGAATTAATCTGTGTTCGTACGCCACGCTCATGAGCATATTTCAGTAGCGGAACAACATAGCTCCGGACTGACTTTTTATTCATCATCGGTTCGCCACCAGTAATACTCATTGTTCTTAGGTGAGGAATCTCCTCTAATCGTTGGATTAATAAATCAATTGGGAGGGCGTCTGGGTCCTTATTCTGAAGCATATATCCAACTGCACAATGTGCACAACGCATATTGCACATATAAGTAGTAGTAAATTCTATATTCGATAGTGTCATTTTTCCATGTTCTTCTACATCATAATAAGCTTCCCACGGATCATACTTTGGTGTAATCTGTTTTTGCTTTGTGTCATTCATAAAGAAACTCCTCTCGGTTATTCCTGCTAGTTCATTCCATTTATCCTTTTATGACGACTATTATTCTATCACTTTCTGCGAAAAAGTACGAAGCCCTGTAGCAAATCAATTTCGCAACAGGGCTTTTTACTATTTAACCTTGTATATCTCGTTTACGATATCCAATAAAGCCTATAATCATGATTCCAACAGCTATAACGATTAATAGAATACTAGATACCCAATCCATCTCCTCAATAGGTAATTGTGGAATATATCCAAATGGAGATAGCTTCCCTACCCATTCAGAAAACTGAAATAGATTCCCTAGATATAGTACAAAAAAGGAATAAAATACATACAACCAAATTAGACTCGTTCTTCTTGGTAACCAACCAATTAGGAATACTGCCACACTAATCATTACTAGAATGGCTGGATAGTAGACGATTGCTGCCCCGTAGATCGTACCAAAGTCTAAACCACCTTCAACTACTGCATCTCCAGCAATCCATAACCCTATGCCAGCAAGAGATAACATGACAAAACCATTAACGATAGATATGATGAGATAGCTCGCCATAAGTTTCGTACGGGAAACAGCGCGACTTAGTACATGGTCAATTCGCTGCTTTTTCTCTTCTCCATATAGTTTATTCATCGACATAACAGCAGGAACTGTAGCTAGAATAGCCATGACCATCATTAACATTGGGATAAATTGCTCTGTTAAAGTATATCCTTCCGCCGCCACTAGCATATTCTGCATTTCTTCGCTCCCAGCAAAGAATGCCTCTAAATCACCTAATACAGAACCATAAGAGGCTCCCATTACGAACATCCCAATTGCCCAAGCAATCAAACCTGTTCGTTGTAGCCGTAGTCCTAATCCAAGCGGAGATTGTAAAAATACACTAGCTTCTTTTCTACCTGGCTTTGAAGGTAAGAATCCTGCTCCCATATCTCGGATAGCGTTCAGATAGTTTGCGATTACTATTAATATAATCGAGATGCCTAGCATGATTAGGACCGGCAACCAATTATTCGAGGAATAAACATCAGCCTGTGTTACCCAGCCAAGCGGAGATAACCAACTTAGCACTTCATTACTTACATCCCCGATGGCACGAATTAAATAGGCAATGATTAATACGGCAATGGATAATCCAATCGTTCCTCTAGAACCTTCTGATATTTGTGCAAACACCGCTGTTAAACCAGTAAAGAAAATTCCAGTTGCACCTAACACCGCCCCGTATAATAGTGACCCTTCCAAATCTATACTCGCTATATTTAACGCGTATAATCCAAAGCCTACACATAACGCAAGAATAATATTTATGACAACATATACCATCATCGTTGCATTTAATTGAGACAATCTTCCAACAGGTAACGAACGTATTAACTCTACTCGCCCGTCCTCTTCATCTGCCCGTGTATGTCTGGATACAAGCAGTATACTCATTAACCCGACAACAATTGCAGTAAAGATTAACATTTGATGGGCCGTCATGACACCGATTGTGTAGTTTTCAAAGTCAGCTGAACCTACCATAGCAACCATAGCCGGATTTTTCATTGTTTCTGCCATCATATCTCGTTCTGCCTGTGATGGGTATAAGTCTGTAAAAGCTGCTGGAATTAATAATGTAAAAAAAACTATCCCGATAAACCATAATGGAAGGCGCACCCGATCCCTTCTTAAAATAAATCGAGCTAATCGACCTGATTTACGAAAAGTAGTTGATGTCATTTATGATCTCCCCCCTACTCCTTTTTCCCCTTGTGTTTCATAATGACGCATAAATAAATCCTCTAATGTAGGAGGTGTGCTTTCTAGCTTTACAATTCCAAATTGACTTATATGTTTTATGACTAATTCCAATTGTTCCGAATCTACCTGGAACGATACAGCATAATCCGTTCCTTCTAGTTCGTGTACACCAGGTATGTCATGAAGATTAATAATTGGCTTTTTCGTTTCGACTCTCAAGTTCGTTCTTGTTAAATGGCGTAATTCATCTAGTGTACCAGTTTCAATTATTTCCCCCTGCCTAATAATCCCTACTCGATCACACAGCTTCTCCACTTCTGATAGAATATGACTCGATAACAATACGCTTTTGCCATTTTGCTTAGCCTCTAGTACACATTGTTGAAAAATCTGTTCCATCAATGGATCCAGCCCTGAAGTAGGTTCGTCTAATATATACAAATCCGCATCAGAAGCAAACGCTGCAACTAAAGCTACCTTTTGTCGATTTCCTTTCGAGTATGTCCGACATTTTTTTGTTGGGTCTAAATCGAATCGCTTAATTAATTCCTCCCGTTTTTGTTTATCAATCCCACCACGAAGAGAACCAAATAAGTCAATTACTTCTCCCCCGGTAAGATTTGGCCATAGATTTACATCTCCCGGGACATACGCTAGACTTTTATGAATCTCTACAGCATCAGACCATACATTTTTACCAAATATCGTTGCCTTACCATTAGTTGCCTTTAATATTCCTAGTAGAATACGAATGGTTGTTGATTTACCCGCCCCATTAGGACCGATAAACCCAAAGACCTCTCCCTCATTTAACTCCATATTGACACCATTTAAAGCAGTAAATTTGCCAAACCTCTTCGTCAAATTCGTTATTTCCAAAACTGCCATGTTTCTTCCTCCCTTTTCCACCCCATAAAAATGGAAACATTAATTTTGAAATATTTTATCCTTATGAGTTCATAATATAAAAAATTATTCATTATTGCAATGATTTTTGAACTATTTTTATTGTTATGTTTCAAAATTTCTATTAAACTAATAGTGAGGTGAAATATATTGGATGGATTTAAACGAAGAAGTGAATTGAAAAGGACTAATATTCTACAATCAGCACTAGATCTTTTTATGAAATTTGGAATAAGTAAAGTATCCGTAGCTGAAATCGCAAAGAATGCAAATGTATCACAAGTGACCATATATAATTACTTCGGTAGTAAGGATAAATTAGTAGATGAAGTAGTTGTTTATTATATTGAAGAAATTTGGAGTGAATTCCAGAAAATTATAGATAGTGATATCCACATCTCGGAGAAAATTAAGCAAATCATCTTTAACAAGACAACATCCGCGAGTTCTATAAACGAGGAGATTTATAACTATATTATAAAGGACTTTTCTTCTGGTACAGGAAGTTATATCGAAGAATTTTATACGAATAAAGCACTCCCAGAATTAATTAATTTATTTGATGAGGGAAAGGAACAGGGGTATATCGATTCCACCATCTCGAATGAAGCCATATTAATCTATATCCAAATGTTCCGGGAATATTTACAGCAAAAACATGTTTATGAACAGGTTCTCCCATATACGGAGGAATTAACGAAAATGTTCTTTTATGGGATTGTTGGTTATAAGGAAAAGTAATGCCTATTCGTCAAAAGGGGTAGAGACTATCCATGTCTCTACCCCCCAATAATTATTTACTTACCGTAATACTACCATTCACTGTTTTTAGTTTAATTTTATGCTCGCCTTCGCCAAATACAGAATTCTTAGAGTTATCGCCTAATATGTCTACCTTTCCATTTACAACACTAACCTCAAACGCCGCGTTGGTAGGTTCTTGCATTGTTTGAATTTCAATCTTCCCATTCACTGTTTCCAGGTCAATTGAACGGTCTAAATCATTGGTAATAAGTGTCGTTCGACCATTAACAGCATTACTAGTTATTTCACCATCAACATACGTTAAGTCCACCCTACCATTTTCAGACGAAACATAGGTAGTAGTAGTGGTTAAGTCCTCCAATTCAATTCGGCCATTAACAGTTTGCACATTGGCATGTTCTACTTCCAGACTTTCTACATTAACTCTTCCGTTTATTACATCAACTTTTAGTTCATCATATTGCTTTTCAGGTAAATAGATGACTAAACTTGGACCCTGGAAGCTAAAGTCAAACGATATAAATTGAAGAATTCGTTTTTCCTTTACTTCTACTGCAAGCGTGTCGCCATCTTCTTCTACAGTAAACTTATACTTGCTTTTACTAGTAGCTGGTGATGTAAATTCTACTGTAATTTCCTCCTCCGATGTGGGTAGGACTTCGACTCTTGCATTGTCTGTTTTAACATTCAGTTTCGTGATACCTTGATTATCAATGACTTCTGTTTCTATTACATCTTCAGAAGATGCACCTGCCGTTTTATACGTTAGGAGACTACCAATGACGCCGACGACGAATAGACAAGAAGCAATGATTATCAATAACTTTTGCTTAGGCATTTCCTATTCCTCCTTTAACCATACGAACATTAAATTGTAAATAGCGTATAAAACCTTTACTTAACCATCTTGTCACATAATACATCCCAATAATCACAAAGATTCCGATTCCAGCAAACGTAATTGATATGAATAATTGATAGAGTTCAAATATTTCTGGGTAAATAGCCACATTAACTAAATACAAAACTGGACTTACTATTCCGGATAATCCAACTGCCCAACCAGATAATACAATTCCTGCTAAGGCGATAAATGGCCCTAGTACGATAACTAAGTTAAAAAAACCAAGTCCAATTACTGCCCATACGGCACGAAGTACATTTCCCGTAGTTGCCGTTTCCTGGACCTGTTCCAAATGGAAAGAAGCTGTTATTTCCTTGGCTATTTGCTGTGGGGTTCCAAGCCCTTTCGCAATTTCTTCTTCTGATTTTCCTTCACTAACTCCAACTTCAAAATGTTCCCTAAAGTCTTGTATAATATCTTCTCGTTCAGAAGAAGGTAGACGCTTTAAAGCACCCTCCAACTGTGTTAAAAACTGTTCCTTATTCATTTCGAACACCTTCCTTGATTAATTGATTCACACCATCGGTGAACTTCTGCCAATCCGCTAATAGTTCTTGCAAGTAAATTCTACCCTCTTCTGTTAGCGCATAATATTTTCTAGATGGTCCCTCTGTAGATTCTTTTAAATACGTAGTAAAATATCCTTCCTTCGTTAATCTTCTTAATAATGGATAAACAGACCCTTCTGAAATGGCAATCTGATCGGAGATTTTCTGAACCAATTCATAACCATATCGATCTTGTTTATCTAATAAGACGAGCACACATAGCTCTAATACACCTTTTTTAAACTGTACGTTCAATACTTCCACCTCTGCTCTACTACTATACATTGTATAGTACCAATTTATGATTAATTCCTTTAGCTATAATTTAACACATACTACTGTTCAATACAAGGTACTATTTAAATAAAATACTTAACAAGGTAAAATTATGGTTATCAATGAAATACAGGGATGAACGAAGACAGCTTGGTGATCCCTGCTGTCTTCGTTCATCCCTGTGATAGTTTGCTTCGAAAATTCAAGAAGACTTCTTCATATTAAGTTGGTGTGGGGACATCTTAGCGGTGTGTTTGTAGAACCGATACAAAATAAAAGCAATTATTGGGATTAACATAAGATATACAATTAATGCTACTAGCAAGGCCGACTGTAATTCTTCTATAGACGTAAGGGGCAAGCTAGGTAAAAAGGTTGTAAAACTAGAAACTAGATTCGTTAACGAATGTAAAATGATTGGAACGATTAACCTCTTCGTTCTTAAATAAACCAAACTATAAAATATTCCACTAGCAAAATAACCTAGAAATAGCATAATATCAAAATGAACACATGCAAATAACAAGGAGCTCATAATTATCGCTTTCCCAAGCCCTATTTTATCCCTCCATTTATTTAATAGATATCCTCTAAATAACAATTCTTCAAAAATAGGTACGAATGTAAAACTAATGATCAACATCAGAATACTATTAACGTCAGCACTTACATGGGTATGCTCTGAAAGTAACGACAACACTTCTGTATATATTTTCGGGTAAACTAATGAAGCCAGTGGTACACCTACACTTTGTGAGAGCCAGGAAAATAGAATCAATAGAAATTTTATACTTATCAATAAGATCCACGGTACATGTTGAACGGATGGCTCTCCAATCACTTCAGCATCTACACCATTCATGCGTAAAGAGCGTATCATAATAAAAGGAGCAAAAATATAAAACGTTGCGATCCATACAACATTCAAGTCCATTCCGAGTATATTTTGCATGATATTATGTAGAATGTGGCATATTAAACCTAAGACGAATAATTGCACTAGAACATTCCATATCTCTAGTTCACCAAACTTTTCCCCCATAATACAAGGCACATCTCCTTCTATTTTATCCATTACTATATCTCGTAATTTAAGCTTGAGAATGTATGTGCACTAAATCTCTGTGCTTAATGTCCATAAATTTACACGATATACCTCCTAATGCTATAACATTTATACTAACATTAAACACAAAGATTTTTAACTATTCCAAATTCAACTCAGAAACGAAATTGGTTATTCCTTAACTAAAACAGGAGGCTACCACTGTTAGCCTCCTGTTTTTATCATGTACTTTTTACCCAAACTAATTCCGATCTCGCTCTTCTAAAACAACTACTACCGCCTTCTGTAATAATTAATTCTCCTATTAAACATATAAAACATATATAAATATAGCACGATTACAACCCCATCGATTCCGATTAGTAAATACTGTAACCAAAAGTCGTTCCAAGTTACAACTATTCCTATTTGAGATACAAGGAAAAGGAAGAAAATGAGTAAATAAAAGCCAATCATTCTTTTATAAGAATCTTGTATGGACTCATTATCAGAGTACAATTTTCGGATAGAAGGATTGGAAGCATCTGTACGGAAATAGTGAAAGACTCCCATCGATCCAATGACATATTCCCACCCTGCATCTTCATATAGATTGAAATAATCCATCTGAGCATTTTGGCGAAAATCGATTTGATACACATACGATTTGCTTGAGTCTTCCTCAAATTCATACCATAGTAATTTATGATGTTGAAAATGTAGTCCCTTTTGAGACATTTCCGTCAACCACTGCTCTTCCTTTTCAATGTTAAATGATAATGATATCCTGAGTTTTCTCATTGTCATCCTACTCTACCTCCAGTTCTGTCATGATATCTTTTGCATTTTCCACTAACGATTTCAACCTTTTATACTCTAAACGTAAGACTTCTTTACCTAAACTAGTTAACTGGTAATACTTCCTTCGGTCATCATCTTGCACAACTGCTTTCTCAATAACTTGTTGTTTTTCCAATTTACTGAGCGCCCCATACAATGTTCCTGGACCCATTGTCACTTCATCCTTACTAACCGCTTCTACATCCTGCATAATTCCGTATCCATGTCGGACTTCCCGTAAAGATAATAGAATATAGTAGGTAGCCTGTGACAAAGGGAGAAAAGTTTCTGCTTTTTTCGTCATTATTTCACCACCATTATATATCACCTATCGATGTATCGTTATGCGATATATCATATGTCGATATAATAACATGATTACTTTCTTTTGACAATACATGAATTATTTTTTAACAACATACAACCGGGAGAGTGACTTCATCATAATTTAGTAATAAAAGATTAATTATGATGATTTCCGAGAAAGATAAATTGAAGCAATTATGATTTTTCATTATACTAGTGGCAGTGAAAGGGGTATGTACCATGGAACAAACAAAATTAGAATCGAAAGTAATATCCGTACTTAAGGATAAAATACAAACAATACCAACAACAGAAGGCGCTATCTATTTAGTTGGGCCCATTCGCCTTCCTGTTAATCTATATGGAGAAACCGTTGAATTCAAATGGTATAGCTGGATAAATTCAACGGAAGCAAATAATGATTATCAGACCATTATCGATAATTTATCGTCACAAAACTTAGCAGACTATCAACAATCTAGTGTCTTGGTTTATGGTGATTTTGAAAATGATGACGATGCATTAATCCGAATGCATTCCATTTGTCATACTGGTGATATCTTTGGAAGTAAACGTTGTGATTGTGGCTTCCAACTGAAAGAATCCATGCACAAAATTACGGAGCATGGTACTGGAGCTATTTTCTACCTTGCTAACCATGAGGGTCGGGGTATTGGTTTATTTTCTAAAGCAATGGCCTATATTTTACAGGAGAATGGTCTTGATACCGTTCAAGCCAATGAAGCACTTGGATTTGTGAATGACTCTAGAAATTATGACGATGCTATTCGTGTCTTGAAGCAATTACGTACAAAGCCTGTAACATTAATTACGAATAATCCATTAAAGCTTGAAGCAATGAAGAAAGCCGGATTAACCTTAACAGGGCGCGTGCCACTGTGGGGCGATGTGTCTGAATATAACGAACGCTACCTTAAAACAAAGGTAGAGAAATCTGGTCACCTGCAAGAGGAAGGAACCTGTTCCAATGAGTAATCATGAGTTCTATATGGGACTTGCCATACAAAACGCTAAGGCTATGAAAGGACAGACGGATCCAAATCCGCTTGTAGGATCTGTTATTGTCAATGACAATCGGATAGTTGGTGTCGGCACACACCTAAAAGCAGGGGAACCGCATGCAGAGATCCATGCATTACGTATGGCAGGTGAGAAAGCCAAGGGTGGGACAATATATGTAACATTAGAACCATGCTCCCACCACGGAAGAACCGGACCGTGCGCGGAAGCTATTATTCAAGCAGGAATCAAGAAGGCTGTCATTGCAACATTAGATCCGAATCCAATTGTGGCAGGAAACGGTGTGAAACTACTACAAGATGCCGGCATCGAGGTCATCATTGGCGTTTTAGAACAAGAATCTATACAAATGAATGAAGTTTTTAATAAATTTATTGTGGAGAAAAAACCATTTGTCACGCTTAAGGCGGGGGCTTCATTAGATGGTAAAGTTGCAACCCATACGTTTAGTAGTAAATGGATTACTTCAGAAGAAGCACGACGAGATGTACATCAGCTACGGAGTGAAAATATGGCTATTCTCGTTGGAATAAATACTGTATTAACAGATAATCCATCGTTAACAGCTCGGATTCCTAATGGACGTAATCCGGTTCGAGTTATAATGGATTCCACCTTAAAGATTCCAATGGATGTTAACGTTATAACTGATAACCAAGCAGAAACATGGATTTTCACTAGTAAAAACCATGATGAAACAAAAAAGCTTCGGCTTGAGGAGCGCGGCATTCGTGTATTTGTAACATCAGGTGAAACATCTGTTAATCCAAAAGAGGTAGTTGAGATTCTTGGCGAACATCTTGTCTCCTCCCTATTCTTAGAGGGCGGCGGAAATATCCATGCTTCTTTCTTAGAGCATCAATTAGTTGATAAAGTTGTACTTTATTTCGCTCCAAAATTAGTTGGTGGGAAAGAAGCACCCACATTTCTAGAGGGAACTGGAATAGTAGACATGCAAGATGCCATAGATTTAACGAATACAGACATCGAAAAGATTGGCAAAGACTTTAAGTTTACGGGTTACCCAGTTTATAAAAATTGAGGGATTATATGAGATTTGGTTTTGATATCGATGACACATTAATAAATTTGCGTGAGCATGCCTTTCATATCTATAGGATGAAACTAAAAAAGCATGTTCCAATCGAAGAATTCCATGCTTTAAAGCGTGTGGAAATCCACGAACCTTTTGGATTAACAGACGAAGAGGGAAGCACTATGTGGAATAGTTCACTTGAAGATATTTATTACACGGACTGTCCACCATACCAAGGTGCCGTGGAAGTATTAAATAAACTAATAGAGTCAGGACATGAAATCTTTTATATTACTGCTAGACCAAAAGAACACGGTGAGCGGACAAAAAACTGGATAAAGCAGCAAGGTTTCCCAGTAATCGATGAACATTTTTTCTATGGTATGCAAGATCATGAGAAAATCCATATTATAAAAGAGCTAAAGCTAGATTATTATATAGACGATAAACCGGCCATTTTAGATACGCTATCAAAAGAACCGATTGAGCTGTTCTTAAAGGATCAGTCTTATAATCGAGCTGCGACATATAACCGAATTTTAGATTGGGAAGAGTTTTTGGGGAAAATAAATAACCACACCGAAGTAAAAAAGTAATTTAAAACCTACAGTAACAATAGACTACTCTCTTGCACCGGAAATAGACGTTACTTCCCACCAGCTACTGGATAGCAAGGCTACTACTATCCTTAACCCTAGGATGCCCCTGTGTGCGATACGCAAGGAACAGGGGATTCCTAGGGATTACAGTACTTGTCCTATTTCGGAATTTACGTATATTTTCGGCGCTAATAGTTGCTGCTTAATTTATGAAATAAACTTCTACCGCTATTCTAGATTATTTGCATAAAGACCTAACCGCTTCACTAAATCAATAACAATTTTCTTCTCTTCAACAGTTAACCCACCCATAATATCACGTATAGCTTTTGCATGATGTGGGAAAATCTCATCCATTAATTCCTTACCAGATTCGGAAATAACAGCAAATGTAACCCTTCTATCAGTTGGGCATGCTTTACGAGTTAAGTAGTTTTTTTCTTCTAATTTATCCACAACATAAGTAATACTGCTGCTTGCCAGTAAAACCTTCTGACCAATTTTCTGTATTGGTTGTTCTCCTTTATGATATAACAATTCTAAAACAGCAAATTCCGTTAGATTCAATCCATACCCCTTCACATTTTGGGTAATCTGTTTCTCAATTGCTTGAATTGCTCTAGACAGTACGACAAAAAGTTTAAGTGAGGCGACTTGGTTTTCGTCGAAATGATTCGTATTATCCATGAATATCAATCCTTTAAGTAATAGTTATTAAGTTTAATTTAGTATATCGCAAAATTCCAAGATTTTCTATTAATAATGGGCAGTATTTACTAAAATTGCCATTTATGGAGGGTTGTAAATATCATGGCTTACTAACATTGAAGTATATCGAAGGAGCCTATATAGATGAAGCTCCCGCATTGCTTTTCTAATAGTGTCTGGTATCATCTTTATATTACCTCTACACACTATACTTCCGTTCAATCTATCACTTTCTTATTCCCTTTTTGAAAATGAATGATACTTTTAATAGGAGTCATTACTTCTCCATCCCAAAACAATCCGCTACCATTTGGCATGGCATAAATATCTCGTTTTTCCGACAAATGGATTAATTCCTCATCCGTTCTATCCCGATAATGAACCTCTACACTAAAATCCACTAGATCTAACCCTTTTATTACCAAGGTTTCTGGATAATCCTCATCTTTGGTAATAATACAGTCCTTACAGAAAGCTAAAGCCCCTGCGCTCACACCTACCAACAACCCCGAATGTCCCTTAATAGATGAAACTAATTCTTTATCTATCAACCTTTCCATCAATTTTTCCGGCCTACCACCAGTAAAGTATAGCACTTCATGTTCCTTGATTTTTGATTGCATCTCTTGACTCGTTAGTCCTCGGTTGAGAATGTCGAGATGACTAACTCCAATAGACTCAAAAGTTTTTTTGGCAGAATTATACCAACTATTCAGTCTTTTTTCTTCTGTAGCGAAAGGAATGATTAAAAGTTTACTATCCTTCTTTACGTGATGGCTTAAAAATTTTATTACATCATTAAGCTCTCCCGTTAATGGATTTCCTCCTCCAATAAAACAGAGTTTCATAAGCGTCCCCCTTACTTATTCCAAGTAGTCTTCCAATTTCTAGCTATATCTTAACATAGGTGAGCATCCATTCTTCCTACTACTCTCCAAACCAAAAAGCATACCAACAATTAGTTGATATGCCACGTTTTCCTCATTCTATAAATCTTTTTTCATTAGTCGCATCGAGTTCAATACGACAATAAGTGTCGCTCCCATATCCGCAAAAATAGCGATCCATAATGTTAGCCATCCTGGAATAACTAATAGCAAAGCTAACACTTTTAGCGCTAGAGCGAAGATGATATTTTGCTTGATAATTGTTAAGGTTTTACGGCTTAGAGAAATCATATATGGTAATTTCTCCAAGTCATCAGCCATTAATGCTATGTCTGCCGTTTCTAAGGCTACATCGGTTCCTGCGCCTCCCATGGCAATTCCAACATTAGCAGAAGCAAGTGCCGGCGCATCATTAATTCCATCACCAACCATGGCCACACGACCATACCTATCCTTTAATCGACTTATAACGGTTAATTTATCCTCAGGTAATAACTCCGCTTTTACTTCTGTTAACCCGAGGCTTGAACCTATTGCCTCTCCGGTTAATTGGTTGTCTCCAGTTAGCATAATGGTCCGCTTCATACCTAACTGATGGAGCTTCTGAATAATGGATCTACTTACTGAACGGATTTGATCAGCTACTCCGATAATTCCTATTACTTCTTGAGCCGTACCTACTAGCATTACCGTTTTCCCTTCCGCTTGTAGCTGGCTAGTTCTCTCCAGTAGCTCAGCATGTATGGGCAGCATCTCTGAAAACAGTGCTGGGTTACCAATGAAGTATTCTGTCCCTTGTACCGTGGCTTTAGCTCCTTTACCTGTATAGGATAGAAAATTCTCCGCTTTATAATCTACAGCTTGAAGACGGATTGCCTTTCTTTTAATAGCTGATGCAAGTGGATGCTGTGAATATTCTTCAATAGCTGAAGCAATACGGATTAAGTCGGCTTCATCTTTATCTGCAAGTGGGATAATGTCTGTTACTTCCGGCTTTCCATTCGTTAAGGTACCGGTCTTATCAAAGGCTACCACATCAATATGGCCCGCTTCCTCCAGATGAATGCCACCCTTAATTAGAACACCATTTCTTGCAGCATTACCGATAGCGGTCACAATTGCAACAGGTGTCGATACAACTAATGCACATGGGCAACCAACTACTAACACCGCTAGACCACTGTAGATCCAATTAGACCATTCCCCATCGAAAAATAGAGGTGGGATAACTACGACAAGGAAAGAAAGAAACAGAATCGCAGGCGTATAATATTTGGCAAATTTATCTACAAACTGTTGGGAGGGTGCTCGTTCGGCTTGTGCTTCCTCCACTAGATGAATGATTTTAGCAATCGTTGTATCTGCTACTCGCGTAGTAACTCGTACCTCTAATGAACCTTCTTCATTTATCGTTCCCGCATATACCTCATCACCGCTCGCCTTATGAACTGGGATTGATTCACCAGTTATCGCTGCTTGATTGACAGAGGATTGCCCTTTTACAATTTCCCCGTCCATAGCAATTTTCTGTCCAGGCTTAATGATTAAAATATCACCAATTTGTACATCTTCTACATCGATTTCCATTGTTTGCGAGCCATGACGAATAGTGGCCTTCTTTGGTGCGATATTCATGAGTGATTTGATTGATTGCCGCGCCTTATTCATAGAGTAACTTTCAAGTGCTTCACTTAACGCAAACAAGAACACCACGACAGCACCTTCTGCCCATTCTCCAATAATCGCTGCTCCAATAATGGCAATTGTCATTAATGTCTTCATATCAAATTCAAACTTCATTAAATTATTCAATCCGACCTTAAATAAGGAAAGTCCTCCTACCAATATTGCAGTAAGAAAGGCTCCTATTGTAATAGGGTGGCTTTCACCCATCTTAAAGTAGAATACGTACCCTACTATGGTGAAAAGCAACGATATAAAAGTAGTTATAGTCTCACGCTTTTTCCATCTTTCTGGTTCATTACTCCATTCCGGTTGTACCTTAATACCATCAAAAGCACCTGCTGCTTCCAACTGATCAACGGATGCTACACCATGTACGGTTAACTTAGCAGCACCAAAGTTCAATTGAACATCCTCTACTGTTTTAATATTACGGATGTTTTCTTCAAATTTTGCAGCACAGTTCGTACAAGACAAGCCTTGTAATCGATAGACTTGTTTATTTTCCTCCAAGTCCAGCACCTTCTCTCGAATGTTCCATAGCAATCGATACTAACTGATGAACATGCTCATCCTTTAGTGAATAGAATACTAACTTCCCTTCTTTACGATACTTTGCGAGCCCCATATTACGGAGCAGTCGTAAATGATGGGATGCTGTTGCTGTCGTAGAACCGATAATATTTGCAACATCACAAACACACAGTTCATCTTCAATTGTTAACGCATAGGCGATTTTTAACCGTGTTAAATCTGATAATGCCTTAAATATCATTTCTACCCCACTAACTTCTTCTATCTGTGGTTTTATTCGATTCACTTTTTCTTCTTCAAAACAAAATACCTCACAAGTATCGTGGTTAACCTTTTTCACAGTACTTCCTGCCATTTTATCGCCTCATTCAAATAATTGTTTGATTATAATATCATCTTATGCTATAGATTAATGTGATGTCAACAATCAAACGAATATTTGAATGAAGAATTTCGGGAGGGGTCTGTATGTACCATACGATTGTCATTGGGGCCGGACAAGCAGGATTAGCTATTGGGTATTACCTTGCAAAAAAAACAGATAATTTCCTGATACTAGAAAAGGGGAATCAGGTGGGACATGTGTGGAAGGCACGCTATGATTCGCTAATACTATTTACGTCTAAGCAGTTTAGCTCCTTACCCGGACTACCTATTGAAGGAGATCCTAATTCTCTACCAACTAAAGACGAGGTTGCGGATTATTTGCAGGATTATGCACGTAATTTTTCATTACCGATTAAATTCAATACGGAGGTAACTCAAGTAGTACGACTAGGTAATGCATATTCCGTCTATACAAAAGAGCAAAACTACATTGCCAAGAATGTTGTGATAGCAACCGGTCCATTCCATAGCCCAGCTATTCCTGCCTTTGCAGCTAATTTGTCACCAGATGTTCTACAATTACATTCAACAGACTATAAAAACCCCAATCAATTACTGGAAGGAAGTGTCCTTGTAGTTGGGGCAGGGAATAGCGGTGCCCAAATTGCTGTAGAAGTTTCACAAACAAGAAAAACATTTCTATCAACTAGTCAAAAGCTTAACTATATGCCTCTTTCTCTTGGGAATAAAAGTATCTTTTGGTGGTTTAGTAGATTGGGTATTCTAAACGCTAGCGTCAACTCGTTTCTAGGGAGACGAATTCGATCAAAGGGAGATCCTATTTTTGGCTATGAATTAAGAAAAGCTATTCAAGATGATAGAATCACTCTAGTAAATCGGGCTATAAATGCGAATAAAAACTCGATTTCCTTCTCAGAGCAAGGTCAACTTGAATTTCATAATGTGATTTGGGCTACTGGTTTTAAATCGGATTATCGGATTATCCAAGGTATACCTGGTGTTCTAGATCAAAATGGGGCGCCTATCCATAATAGGGGAATTACTAGTAGTGAAGGTTTATTTTTCTTAGGGTTGCCATGGCAGTCAAGGAGGGGATCTGCGTTACTTCAAGGGGTAGGCTATGATGCTGAGTACTTGATGCGTTATTTAAGATAGTAGAGTTTGTAAATTAGCACAATCAGGGCAACGTCTTCGCGAGAAAATGACTACTAGGAAAATTAGGGACATCCCAGGTAGCGCTGGGTGTCCTAGCCTCTTCCTATTCGGAAAGTATCTACATTCACTTATATACCTTCAACGCCTCTATCTGAAATCCCTCATAGTGATAATTTTGTTTCCGGTACATCTCTCTTGGGGTATCCTCCCCATCTGCAATTAAAATAACGATTCTATCGCGGAAAAGATCCATAACAAATCGTTGAATACTACTACCAATTCCTTTCCGCTGATACGAATCTTGCACAAATAGATTGTCCATTTCTGCCGTAAGATCCTGAAGAATAACGTCCACCGCACCAACAGGGATATCCTTATCGTACGCAATAATTTGAACTACTCTATCACTTTGAAAATTAGCATGATGAAGTATCTTCTTTGCTTCAGCATAGCTTTCACCAAACTGTACATCCTGCTCATACTGTAATGTTAAATAGTCCTTGTAAGTACTAGAATTAACCTCTTCCACCTGAATATCTGGATTAATAGACACCTCAGGAAAATCTTGAGGCTTTATGCTGTACAACTCATTAGTCCCGATTGTATAGTTCTGTTCTTGTACGTATTGATAAAGTTCATCCGTCAGCTTCTGATCTGGAGGAAATTCAAATTTCACATGGACTTGAGCCTTTTTCTGATGAAATTCTCGTAGATAAGCTTCTGCCTCTTTAAACTCATCTATCGTAGGCATTCGTTTAAATCCGATAAAATTACTATCATATCGAATCAGTATTTCTGAATAGTGATAATGCTTATAAAGCTCGTTCTCTGCTATAACATGACCTACGATGTCAATGTTATCAAATGTTATCTTCATATAATCACCCTCCTGTCTAGCCTGAGCATATCATGATGTCGTTCTCATCCGGGTCACGAACTGTAAAAAAGGACAAATCATCAAATCTTATAATTTCGGATGCTATATCATAATTTAGTTGTGTCACATATTCATATGCTTGGTCTATATCCTCTGTATGGAAGTTAAATAGAGGATATCCTAATCCTCCGGCACCCTTTTTCATATTTTCAGGGCCAGCATCTAATGTAATACCTACTTCTTGATTTACCGGTAGATTGTAAACTGGTCTTGCTACGGTAGATAAGTCGTACGGTTGACCAATTAGTTCACTGTACCACTTTACAGAACGCTTCAAATCACGCACATGGATAAAGATGGTGTTGACTTTGTTTTGAATTGGGCTCTTCATCTTCTCACACTCCTTCTTACCATATTCGACAGTAACACGCAAAACCCTTCCTTATTCTTCATTATTCCATCGGTATACTAAAAATCGCTCATTCGGATTATTTTCATAAGGTAGTCCTATTTCTTGCTCCAATTGAAACACGGTCTGATTCTCCAAATAGAAGATATATTCCTTTGAAGGATAGTACAAGATAATATCCACTTTCCTTGGAAATGCCTCTACGGATAGAAGAATCCGGTTAATGACACGCTGGAAAATGTGAATAGAAAATGGATTAAAGAAGTAGAATCGATTATCTGCTTCGCTAATTTCATAGTCTTCGGCCAGGCAATGTTTAAACGATATATTATCTGTAGATTTCCTCGCCTTTTTTCTATAGCTTTCTAGATTTTCGATTGCTTTATGATAGAAAGCCTCATTCATTTCGATTCCTGTAGCCTTAGTATGATAATGGTGATGGATAAAGAAATTCATCCGCCCTAACCCACATCCAAAGTCTACAAATTGATCGGCACTCTTCACCTCATATTGGCCAAACAGCACCTCTAATGCTTGATATGGGGTAGGTTCATACGGATAGTAGTGATTGATATGATTACTAGCTACACGTTTGCCAGTTGTATGTATGTTAAGGAGCTTATCATAGTAGTATTCTTTCATTATCATTCTCCTTGTTGGTTTATATGGTAATCTTACGCAAGTTTGACTAGTGCTGCAAGGGTCCGAAAGATACCTTATAGCCATAGTTGACATATTCTTCAGGATCTGAGAGGGGTACTTCAGGATTTGAAGGGGGTGTTTCAGGATTTCAGCTACTAGCTTCAGGATTTAACAAATCTCCATATTTCATGTATCTAGTGTTAAAGCCACAACCACTGCTGGATAGACCATTCTGACACACAAGAAAAAGCAGACACATGTTTGAAGTGCCTGCTTTTTCTTGTTAAGCTACATCATAGCCTTGTTCTTCTACTGCCTCTTGCATTGCTTCTAAGGTTACTTTTGACTCATCGTAAGTCACAGTAACTTTGCCAGTAGCTAAATCCACCTCTACATTAGATACACCATCTAATTCGTTCAGTGCACCTTCTACTGACATTTTGCAATGCCCGCAAGTCATTCCTCTTACATCTAGTGTTAAAGATTGCATCCTATATATCTCCTTTCAACTATGAAAAGTAAGTATTGGGGACAGGACTATCTACCGTCCCCAAATATTATTTATATTTTTACTCGTTTTAAGCGAAGTGAATTGGTTACCACACTTACCGAGCTAAATGCCATGGCAGCTCCTGCTATCCAAGGAGCAAGTAACCCAAGTGCTGCTATTGGAATACCCGCACTATTATAAGCAAATGCCCAGAATAAGTTTTGACGAATATTTTTTATCGTTGCTTTGCTAATTTTAATAGCTTTTGGTATTAATAGTAATTCTCCACCTAAGATGGTTACATCGGCAGCTTCAATAGCAACTTCTGTACCAGTACCAATTGCAATACCAATATCAGCTACTGCAAGAGCCGGAGCATCATTTACGCCATCTCCAACCATCGCAACCTTTTTCCCTTGTAATTGAATCTCTTTTACTCGGTTAGCCTTTTCCTCTGGTAATACTTGGGCAATGACACGGTCGATTCCCACTTGTTCAGCAATAGCTTTAGCGGTGCGTTCATTATCACCGGTAAGCATAATCACTTCAAGTCCCTGCTCTTTTAGCTCTTTTATAGCATCTTTAGCAGTGTCCTTCACCGTATCAGCTACCGCTAAAATCCCTTTTAACTCGCCATTTACTGTAATTAACATCGCTGTATTGCCCTTCATTTCATAATCCACTAACTCAGCTTCTATCGCACCAGTAACGGTAATATTGTGGTCATTCATTAATTTTCTAGTGCCTACTAATACGTTCTTGTCATGAATTCTAGCTTCTATACCATGTCCAGGTATCGCGTTAAAATACTCCGTATCAACGAAAGGTACATTTCTTTCAGTAGCAAAGGCTACAATCGCTTCTGCCAAAGGATGCTCAGACCCTTTTTCAGCACTAGCTACAAGCGATAACGTTTCCTCATCAGCTGTAAAATAGGTTACCTCAGGCTTCCCCTTCGTAATTGTACCGGTTTTATCTAGTACAATTGCATTAAGCTGATGGGTACGCTCTAGGTGCTCCCCACCTTTAAAAAGGATTCCACTTTCAGCAGCTCTACCAGAACCAACCATAATCGAGGTTGGAGTTGCGAGACCTAACGCACATGGACAGGCAATTACTAATACTGCAATTGCCGTTACTAACGCTGTTTCTAATTCACCTGGAGTAACAAACAAAATCCATACGCCAAAGGTTACGAACGCAATTCCCACTACTATCGGTACAAAGTAACCTGAAATGACATCTGCTAATCGTTGAATTGGGGCTTTTGAGCCTTGGGCATCCTCTACCACTTTAATGATGGATGCAAGAGCGGTATCCTTCCCAACTTTCTTCGCTTCCATTTCAATCGTTCCATTTTTATTAATAGTAGAACCAATGACACTTGCATCGATATCTTTTTCAATCGGTATAGATTCTCCGGTAATCATGGATTCATCAACCGATGTTCTACCTTTCACAACAATACCATCCACGGGTATTTTCTCACCGGGTTTTACTACGAGACGATCGCCAACCACAACATCCTCCATAGGAATCATCATTTCCGAGCCATCACGCACTACTCTTGCTTGTTTTGCTTGTAAGTTTAGTAGCTTAGAAATAGCAACGGTCGTCCGACTTTTTGCGCTTGTTTCTAAATATTTTCCAAATAAAATTAAGGTAATTAAAATGGCACTAGTCTCAAAATATAAATGTGGCATATGTCCTGGATGACGAAGCGTATTAAATGCCTCATAAAGACTATAAAAATATGCTGCACTAGTACCAAGCGCGACAAGCACGTCCATATTGGCACCACCATTACGCAGATTCTTATATGCTCCAACATAGAACCGCCAACCGATAATGAACTGTACTGGTGTCGCAAGTGTGAACTGGAACCACGGATTCATAAAGATATCTGGAATGGAAACTCCAGCTAAATGAACGAGCATGGTTAATAATAATGGTGCAGATAGGATTGCAGAAATGATTAATTTCGTTTTCATTTTTTGCAGTTGTTTTTCTTTCTCAGTTTGTTTATCTTCTTTATCTGCCTTCACCTTCGCATCGTACCCTAGCTTTTTAATTCTTCCAATCAAATCTAATTCTTTAACAAGTGCAGGATTAAATTCAATGGAGGCACTTTCGGTTGCTAGGTTTACGGTAGCTTGTTTAACTCCCTCTTCTTTATTTAACACCTTTTCAATCCTAGTTGAACAAGCAGCACAGGTCATCCCGAAGACATCAAGCTCTAACCTTTCAAGCTGAACACCGTAACCAAGTTTTTCAATCTTGGTTGTAATGTCCTCTACTGTGACTGCATCTGGATTATAATGCACACTGGCCTTTTCTGTTGTTAAATTAACTTGGGCTTTCACGCCATCCATTTTATTCAGAACCTTTTCAATTCGATTAGAACACGCTGCACAGGTCATCCCAGTGACACCAACCGTAATTTGTCTGGACTCACTCATATCGGATACCCCCCTCATTTAGAAAGTCGTTTTAACACTTCCATTAATTCATCAATTGATGCTTCCCCTTCACCAGACTTCACGGCATGGCTTACACAATGCTTTACATGTCGTTCGGCAACTTGGAATCCAACCTTTTTCAAAGCTGCATTTATCGCACTTATTTGTACTAAAATATCGACACAGTAACGGTCTTCTTCAACCATTTTCTGAATACCCCGAACCTGTCCTTCAATTCGCTTTAAACGATTAACTACCCCTTGCTTCTCTGCATCTGTTCTAGGGGTAATTGGGTGATCATGTAAAAATTGATCCATTCGAACACCTTCTTTCCTTCGCTTTAATTATACTATACCCCCCTACAGTATAATTGTCAACAACTTTACTTTTTCCTTGCATTCATTATAAGGATACCCCCAAAGAGTTTCTTATACTCGTTACTTTCCTTTCTTAAACAAGTACCCTTCCCTCTAAAAATACCCCTACTAGGTAATAAATTCCTACAAAAAAACCACGCTAATTAGCGCGGCAATTCCAGTTGACTATTTCTTACAAATCGCTATTCCAAGAGGAAATTCCCTCTCCTCCGCTGCAAATGCAGGCTGAATCAATGCTCCCTTTTGGTAATAATATTCCGTAGATTGGTATTCCTTAAATAACCCCTTAAACTCGTCTACTGTTAATTGATGTACATGATACTCCTGCCCACTCGGTATCCCTCTACCTTCTCCAAATGGGGTGGACAACATCAACGTGCCACCAGGCTTTAACATCGTATAGATATTAGTCATAAACTGTTCTTCTTCTCGAATATGTTCTATGGTCTCAAAGCTTACGATGCAATCAAATTGTCCTAACTCGTCTGGTAACCTTGGGTCCACTACATTCCCTATTCTAAACTTCGTTAGTGGATGATAATATGTACCCCTTGCATACTTCACTGTTTCTTGATCAATATCGACTCCGATTACTTCCTGCACTCTATTCTTACACATCTTGGCCATAATATGACTTCCATATCCAGAACCACTTGCGAAGTCTAACACTCGACCATATACATATTCCGTAGCAAAGTGATATCTTGCAATATGCTCAATTAATAAACCATTTAATACTTTCATTTTCTCCGGGATAACTCGTTCTCCTGTATCCTTCAACATTCTGTTCACCGCTTGTCCATTAGTATTATCAATATTTTACCGCAAAAAACAAGGAATCAACAATAAGAAGGTATTTTATACCATTTTTTGTAAATGCTATAAGCAAATATAGAAGAAGGAGTGATTAGATGATTGAACTTCAATCAGAAATAGAAGGGAAAACTGCCTATTTCGGACAAGCTCGTATCATAGCAAAGCAGTTCGGGCTAAGCCTGTGTGGTAGTTGGGAATATGATGGGGCGTTCCTCGATGCAACACTTCACCGCGAAGGAGGAGAAACCATCTATTTAAGAATGCCATTTCATGTTTTAGAAGGGGAATTGGATCGTGATGGAGCCTTTATTGAATTCGGCAAACCATTCGTTATTAAGCATATTGTACATATTGGGCTTGACAGGAACGAGAATTCATTACTTGCTGCTACTGGCATTAATCAATTCCAGGAGCCTCTTGATAAGGATGGGCAAATACGTAACAAAACGAAGTGGGAGGATATTGGCGAAACAATCGCTAATCAATTCGCCAGTGCTATCGCTAGCCGTGGTAAATCGATTTCTTAATAAACAAACAACCAATCAAATTAGGCGATTGGTTGTTTGTTTTCTTATATCAAGAATTCCGGCTCAGTAAAGTGCGCCATATTAACAAAAGGTGTTTTTACATCAAGTTTTCCTTTTACTTTTCTTACCATCATTTTATCGCCAGCTAACCACTTTTTAAAATCAAATAGAATCGGGTGCTGGTCTCCACCTAATGAGAACCATGCTTTTAATTCATGGGGAAAGTACGCTGCCGTATGTAACGTACCTGCCCATGCACCATATTTAGTAGAAAAAACTCCCTTATCTGTATCATTCATCATTTGAAAAGCTTGATATGGGTTGATCAGATTCTCCCCTTGATTCATTATGGCACGTTGCCTTGCTACCGATTCATCCATTCGGTATCGGTTCTCCCCTGAAAGCAATTCAAAATGATTCGTACAAGCATTCCCATGGTGCACATCAACTCTTCTCGGGGATGCCTCAATTACATAAGTTTTACCCTTTTGGTCTAATAGGACGTAACTGAATGAATGCCGATGGGGAATTGCTTTTAGCACATCTACCGCTTCTTCCACCGTTGCGCATGCCTCCAGAATGATCCTACCAACCATATTACAAATAAAACCACTTCCAGATTTCTTACGGTTAACAAAATTATATCCCATAGCAAGCCCTTTTTCGTTTATTCCATCAATCCGACCAGTTATTTGCATAGATGGTCCAACCATGGAATACCCTTGGTCTGTAGGTTGGTAGAACACATATCGTCCTTCATAAGAAGCAGGATGATTATCATAATTCCTTATCAAATAGTCCTTCCCAGTGAAAATAGAGCATCCGCTTCTCCCATATTCTAAATAATACCCACCAAACTCACGAATTGCATCATGCATATTCCATTTCAATGCATCTGCTAATCCTTCTATTTCATCCCAAATTCCTGGGGCCAAACGCTTTATCGCAGTTTGTACCTCTTTTTCATCTATCGAAAAGTGATATTTCCTTTTTGAACCCCACTGCTTTTCTCTATTCTCAAGTATAGGAGAATCCTTTAGTAATTCTCCTTGATAATAACCAAAATCATAATGGCTTCCTCGAAACTGAATAACATCGCTATATACAGGTAACATAAGATCCCCTCATTTTCAGTCGTATTCCCAGTCTAAATTATTTTCAAGTTGAACGAAAAAAATATGCTCTTGGAATAAAACTTATCCTATAAGAGAGGATATTACTAAGAGGTGATGGTCATGGCAAACGAAACTGGAAAACGTAAATTCAATCTGCCAACCGAAGCAAACGTAGATGGGAAAATAAGTGCGCAAAATGGACTGAGACAGAATTATCCATTTGATTCTTTAAATAAAATGGTCGGAGACTCTGTTAAAGAACATAAATCTCTCGAAGCTGGTAACGAAATAATTGCAAAGAAGGAAATTGGGCAGACCTTTCATAACTCTTAATTTTTTTGTAGGGCAATATCATTAGCAATGTTGCCCTATTTACTTGGAAAAGAGTAGGAATCTATTATAATAATTGCGTTATCAGGAGCTATTACCAGTACCTTTCTCAAGTAACCCGTATTTTCTCTTAAATCGAAATAGTACCTTCACCCATCTAGTGCTGAGAATAGCTATTAATAAGGTATTCGATATAGCATGGGCTAAATCGTGGGAAAAGCTAGATATATAGATACCCATAATAAACTCTAAGGAGAAATTTTGAAGATTGTTAATAACGATCCATAAATTCATTAACCAACCAAAGAGAAAGCCCCAAAGGAATCCGAATATAGATTGAATCCAAACTTTACCCATCCAACCTAAATCCCTCAACACTCCTGCGCTGAAGCCCATGATTCCCCAAGAAAACATTTGCCATGGAGTCCAGGGACCCTGCCCTAAAAACAGATTAGAGACAATAGCCGCAACCGCCCCCACCAAAAAACCCGATTCAGCCCCGAAGACTAAACCTGCTGTAATAATCACAAATGAAGTTGGTTGGACGCTTGGTAATCCTGCGAAAGGTACACGGGAAATAGCCGCTATAGCTGATAACATGGCCAATATAACGATCTCTCTAGTCCTGACCTGTCTCATTTCAAAACGATTAAAGAAAAAAAATAAAACAATTACAATAATAATCAAACTAAAAATTAAGTAATGTTGACGCGAAAAAATCATATTTGAAATAACAAATATGATAAACAACAGAAATACCTTTAAGAGGTGCGAAGTTTGCTTTCTTTCCATATAGATATAGCCTCCTCCAATGTTAATACCTCTGGAACTGAAGTATTCTGCGTTACGCGGTTCATGGTTGTTGTATAAAAGTAATTGCCTTTAAAGAGTTCTTCTGGCACCGCATCGATTGTAATGTTACCATTAAACATCATAGCGCTCTTCGTAGTATGATGAACGGCGAATTCAATATCATGTGTCACCATGACTATAGTCAACCCTTCCTGATGTATTCGTTTTAGGGTGGATGCTAATTGCCTTTTTGAAATTGGGTCTAAGCCTTTAGTCGGTTCATCAATCAATAGAATATCTGGATTTTTCAGCAACATACAAGCAAGTGCAGCCTTCTGAATTTCTCCTCCCGAACAGTCATTAGGGTGCCTATCCCTTAAGTACTCAATCCCAAATAGTTGTAATTGTTCTTCTATACGTTCGGCTGCTTGGGCAGGATCAAGTAACTGAACAGACTGACGCATCTCTTGTTCAATAGAATCATGAATAAAGTAAGTCAACGGATTCTGAGGTAAATAGGCAATTTTGCTATATATCGCTTTTTTTACTTTCTTCGTCATTCGCTTTCCAAAGACTTTTACCTTTCCACGTTGCGGTTCTAAGAGTCCTAAACATATCCTCAATAACGTAGTCTTACCTGAACCGTTTCCCCCAACAACTCCATAAAATTCACCTTGATTAATCTTTAATGCAAGATTCTGTAGTGCCATTGGCGAATCCTTATCATACTGGTAGTATATATCGTTTAATTCAATAATTGGCTTTAAGTCATGCATAACCAATTGATTTCGAAATTGATTATCGTGGTTAGAAAACTCTATATCCTTTGATGAAATCCATGTCTTACAATCCTTTACATTTAACGGAATACTTCCTACCTCAACTAAACTTTCGGTTTCTAAATAAAACCGTGAAACTGCTGGAAGATAGGAAAGAAAATGTTTATCTTTATCCTGGAATACTGAATATATCACTTCTCTACTTGAACCATTATAGCTAATATTACCGCCATCCAACATGACAACCCGGTCAGCCAAGTCAAACAATTCTTCCAGTCGATGCTCCACCAATAAAATTGTCATGCCCAGTTCCGAATTTACTCTTTCTAATATTCGTAATAAGTCTTTTGCCATAATTGGGTCTAGCTGTGAGATCGGTTCATCCAAAAGTAGGACTTTCGGTTTCAAAAGTAATACAGAAAGGAGATTTAAAATTTGTTTTTGCCCTCCAGATAATTCGGAAGTTTTTTTATGTAAAAGATGCTCATATCCAAATGTATACACTATTTCTGCTACTCGTTTTCGCATTTCTAAATTAGAGTAACCTAAGTTTTCTAGGCCAAATACCATTTCCTGTAATACATCGTCCATTACAATTTGATTCTCTGGGTTTTGAAATATAAACCCAATCTCCTCAACCGACACTCTGTCATCCCAATCATGGATTGTTCTCCCCGCATATAATATTTCTCCAGAAACATCACCATATGGAGCGAGTTCCTTTTTTAATAAACGAAGAAGTGTAGATTTTCCACACCCCGTTGGGCCACATATGACAACAAATTCGCCCTCTTGAATAGTAACTGTTAAACGGTTAAGGACCAACTCACTCGTGTCAGGGTATTGAAATGATAAATCTTTTATATTGAAAATTTCCATTTGAGTTTTTCTCTCCCTTCCACAATCAACGGAAATGAAACAAGAATTATCAAACATAGTAACAAAATCCAATCGATAGTAAATAAATGTGAAGGACCTAGCTCAGGATAAATGATTAGTTTTCCATACCCTAAAGAACCTCCACTAATACAGATTGCCAATAATAGAAATAGTACAATCAGCCAATACCAATCTCGTTTTAGCATCCTGTAAGGAATATAAGAAGTTTTTTCCCCCAAGCCATATCCTCTAGCTTTCATGGAATCCGCTGTTTGAACCGCCTCTTCTAACGACCATGTTAATAAAAGTTGGATCCTCAACATCCCTATTTTGATTCGCTCTTTCAAACTTCCACTTGTCATATTTAAACCTCGAGTTTGGTGCACCTCACTAATTTCCTCTAACCTCCTCTTTAATAATGGAACGAACCGAATAGAGACCGTTATTAAAAAAGCAGTCCGAGGGAGAATCCTTGAGAAGATATATAAAAAGCGATTTCCATTTAAAATGATATTAAAAGAAACAAACATTACTAAGATATTCACAATAAATAATGCCAGCGTTATACCATAAATAGCTGCTTCAATGGTTACTTGTTTCCCACGAAAGTAAAACAAGATATTAGTCCCACGTGAAACTAAAAAGGGATTTAGTATGATAATCATTAAGCTCATCAGAATCAGAACAGGAATCCATTTTCGTAGTGCTTTTCCATGATCATGGGAAAGATTAACAAAGACTAGTAATAGGCATATAACTATTAGGAATATTGGGTGGTTAAAATACATGATTAAGAAACCAACAAATAGGTAATAGCAAAACTGGACATAAGGATGGTAACTGCGAAACCCATTTCCCACTATATCAACACTTCCATTTCCACTTATAATAGTTGTACATTACATACCTGTGAAGAAAGTCGACCTGTTTATACCACTCAAACAGGTCGACTTTTATACTCATCTTCGGAATGGTTTCAGGTCTGCACCTAAATCTTCACCTAAATTGGTCGTATATAACCATTCGACACGATCACCAGGAAGTAACGGAACAACCCCAGCTCCACGATCAGGAAAAACCCCATTTACCCGATACATCCAACCGCTTCCTGATCCTCGGTCAAACTCGTAAACATTATCAATGCCTTCCACGTATGCAGTAGCTCCTTGTCCCCCACGATAATCCATTTGAATGCTTTTTTCTCTTGTTATTCTAATTAGTGCTTGTAATACTGTATCCCCATCCATTACTTCCATTTCTGTAGGTGGTAATGGGACTTCCGTTTCAGAGATTACAATAGAATAAACGATTGTATCTATTGGTGGTGGATTCGATTTTGAACTATCTTCTGTTTTTTCTTTCTCATCATTAGATTTGCTTTCACGATTCGAATTACTCTGTTTCCCAGATTTACTTTTATGTTCATTAGTTGTAGAGTTTTTCTGCTGACTTTTTTCATCAGACGAAGACTTAGATTCACTGACTTTTGTATTTCCACCTGATACGGTAGGCTTATTATCTTCATTGAACTGTTTATTCTTTGTATCTTCATTCTCTTTATCTAGTATTTCTACTTTCGAGTTATCATCCACTTCCCCGTTAGTTTCATCAGGTATTATGTTATCTGCTGACTTTATTTCCACTTGCTCGGGTGCTTCTAACTGGCTTTGTTCTTCTTGTTCTAATACTTTATCCTGGCTTGCCTCTTCTTTTGTCTGAAGCATTTGAAGCGTTGAATCACATCCTGCAAGAGTTAGGCCAGTAAGCATTAAAAACGTAATTAAAAGGCGGTTTAACCAGTTTGGCATTACATCATCCTCCTCAACGATATCTCATTGGTTGTCTATTTAAGTAAAATAGAACTAATCCTCCTATAATCATTAGAAGCATACCTACTAGCATATAGTTATAGAAATTACTAGCTGTGTTTGGAAGTTCTTTTCCCTTTGGAGTTTGTGTATTATCTGACTTTTTCTCTTTATGTAGCATATCCTGCTTATTATCTGTGTCATCCTTATTATTGGATGGTGGATTCTTCGAAAATTCTTCCTCGTTATTCAAATCATCTCGCGGGGGTTCATTATCATCTGTTTTTTCTTCTTTATCCTCTGGTAATTCTTTCTCATCGGTCCCTTCTTCCTGTTCACCCGGTGGATCATC
Organism: Ornithinibacillus liuyingii; assembly: GCF_055550225.1. NCBI lineage: Bacteria > Bacillati > Bacillota > Bacilli > Caryophanales > Bacillaceae > Ornithinibacillus > Ornithinibacillus liuyingii. Next base: position 113,405 of record NZ_JBPWOS010000010.1, read on the forward strand.
CACATTATCAATTACATCACTAAAGTGGTACAGACTTCCTTCTCCCCTCAGGAATAGTTTGTATGCAACCAATGCTTGCATTGCCTGTTCTGTACTCATAGGATCTGAATAGTCATAGTCCATAGTGTGTTTAAAACCACCATCAGTATTTTGGAATTCGAATAGATGGGTGATTAAATTATTTCCATTCTTTGTAAATGGCTCACTTGTAGGATCAATACCATAAGCAGTTAAACCAATAATAACTTGGGCTGCGGCTTCACTAGTAATCCCACCTACAAAATCCCCACCATCGAAGCCTCCATCTTCCGTTTGGACATTTGATAGCCATTGAACCGCTCTATCAAGGGCGCTCGATACTGCCGGTTGGTCTTTATAGGGACTTAAACCTATTAACGCCATTCCTGTTATATCTACACTCGGGGTACTAAAGTCACTATTTAATGACCAACTACCATCTTCATTTTGGGTACGTATTAATTCTTCTATTAGTCTCTGCCTCGTCCACTTTGCATCCTCAGGGACAGAAAACCCTTGAGTATCTAAAGCAATTAAGGCAAATATAGGGCCATTATTGCCTTGGAAGGTCATCGTATCATAACCACCACGGCGCTCAGGGCTATTATATATCAATTCGATTAAGTCTAAGCCTTCTATATCACGGGGGTCTATGCCAACAGCCACCGCAGCCATCACTAGTCTTTCAATATCTGTAATCTTAATACGACCATTCTCTAAACCTCTGATTACTTGGTCCTGAATATTTTGATAAAAAATAGTAAGGTAATCACTTGGAATCTCTTTTCCAGCTTTGGCCAGCCCAATTGCTTCCCATTCACTATTTACACCATTTTGGATGATATGGTTACTAGCTTTTTCTATAGCATCCTGGATTACCACTAGAGCGCTATCTAGTTCACCTCTATCACCCTTATCCGCCTCCACTAAATGTGGAGCAACTTGTTTATCATCATATGTAATGGTCAAGGATAACGAAGAGGTATAGCCTTGCTTATCTCTAACCTCAATAGTTATTATGTTTTGACCTTTTAGTAATGTAGCAGAGTAGTGATTACCTTCCTCCGCTACAATTACTGTATCATTCACTTTTACAGTGGGGATTAGAGCTGTTCCAAAATAACTAACCGCCTCTACAGCAAAGGACAGTTTGCTATCGTAAACCGTAGAACCATCCTTTAGGTTGTCTATATGAATAGTAGGATCCAAATGATCACGGAATGGGTGTAGATCAGCACCTATATCATTTCCTAAATCTGTTGTATAAAGCCATTCAACAACATCACCTGGAACTAGCGGAATAACTCCTGCACCTCGGTTTGGAAAGACACCATTTACTCGATACATCCAGCCACTACCGGGACCTCGGTCAAACTCATAAATGTCATCTATACCTTCTACATAGGCCGTCGCCCCTGTCCCACGGTACGATAATGTAATATCATTTTCCTCTGTAGCATTAATTAAAGCATCTAAAACCATATCCCCTTCTTCAATTTTTATTTCTGAGAACGGTAAAGGTACTTCCTCTTCTGAAACAACAATGGTAAGTTGTACGCTATTCTGTGCTTCATTATGAGGTTTGATGTCTTTTTGATCACTTGCAGCTTGTACATAGGATGCATTGATGAATAATGGGCTTAATAACATGATTAATATAATTAAATAGTTTACTAGTTTATGATGTTTGACCATCCAAAAATCCCCTTTTTATTTATTAGCTTTCACAATGTCCAATAAAAAAACATCTCTACCTAGAAGAGATGTTATGTAAACGCTACCAAAACACAATAAAGTATATTGTTCGTCACATGCCTCCCTATCCTCGTAGGTTGTGTGATATAAAAAAACAGGCAGGTCTCCTGACTCATGTTCATCATCTTCTATCTCCTTCCCATCAAAATGACAGTGGATTGTGATAAAAGACTCCCAATTACAGTGGCGGGACCGTGCCGGATTCTAACCGAACTTCCCTTTTAATGATTCGATCTAAAAAAGTCGTCAAATCAACCTGTTTTTTCTATTAAATTACTTTCAATTTAATCTATCTCTTTGATTCCGTCAAGCTTTTATTGAATATTCTTACTCATACACCAATTTAGTTCGATCCATATTCCTTCCTAAAGAACAAGTCTTTAAATGGTACTAATCCAATAATACTTAGTGAAATTCCCATCAAGTTTTCATGGTATAAAGCCTTTTGGTATGTTGAATATAAAGGCATAACAATATGATTTTCTATTAGTTTGTTTTCTAATTGGTTCATTATCTGAATCCTTCTGTTCGATGACACTTCCTGAACCAACTCTTTATAAATGCCCTGCGTAATTCTACTATTCTCTCTGTCTAATAGATTATGTAAAATACTCATTTCTGAATGAAATAAATTTAATAACGCAACCTCTTCAACATCTTCCGCAACATATTCCGATAATACTATGTCTGCCTCTTTAGCCTCTTCATAGAAATTAGAGTATGGAACGACTCGCAATTCCAAATGAATCCCTTGTTTGTTACATTCACTCTTTATCCATTTAATATCCTCTTCGTTTGGTTTAAGATTATAGGTCATTAATATTAAAGTATCCATATAATCTATATCCAATGACATATTATATAGCTTATCGTTATTTGGACGATTCTGATGAAAAACTCTTACCGGTTCATATCTTGGATAGCCTAGAGCCTCTATCATTCTCTTTTTATTTAAAAGTACCCCCAGCTTTTCTCGTAACAAATGATTGGACCTTATCTTATCCTTCCGCATATTCCACATGAGATACTTGATGGATAAATGCCCCCTTTCCACATTCTTATACCCCCTATCTGTATTTGTATTCCAAGTAAATGGGATATAGAAAAGTGGCTCTTCCTCAATCTCTTTTATATTCATGAACTTCTCGACTGATGGCATAACATGAATAAATATTTCATCAATATGAGCCCTCTCTTTAAAATAGCTTTGATGTACCGAAAGTGAGAGAAGATTCGTATTGTGAGACTTCACCTTGTACGGACCTGTTCCAATTGGTTCTCGAGAGAATTCTTCTACCGTTTGTTCCGCAAACCCCATTGGAACAATAGATGCTTTTGGTGAACATAACATAAATGGCCAATTTACAATCGGAATAGCAAAGTGAAATTGAATGGCATGTGAACCAATACTATTCATCTTTTCTAAATATGCGACTATCCATTTTGCTGGCGTATCCTTAAGTCTTTCGAAGGTGAATTTTACATCCTCAGCATCTAACATCTTACCATTATGGAACGGAATTCCTTTTCTAAGGTAAAATGTCCATACCTTCCCGCTCTCATCCCGTTCCCAATAATAGGCAATACTCGGTTCTACTTTGTCCGTATCTTTATTAAACGTAACTAAGGTATCAAATAGTTGTTGTACCATATGTATTTCCGTTTGTCGCTCTACTTGTGATGGATCTAAAGAATGAAATGACCGAAAATACGGAATATGTAAACACTCCTCACCCTCTTGTTGAGTTATATCTTTCCTCATGCCAAACAATTCCTTTAGTATAGTATCCAACACGTGTTGATGATTACGTAGTATATCATGCCGTTCTAAATATGTGATTAAGCCATTAAAATCTGTATCCCTTGAGGATGCTTCCATATACGTCAGCATATCTGTAATAGATTTCGTAAAGGTAATAACGGTTGGGTTTCCTCTTCCTTTCCCACGCACTCGAGTAATCCATTCTTTCTCTTCCATACGATTTAAAATATGAATAACATTTCGCTCGGTACATTGGAGGATATTGCTTATCTCATTTCTGGTCAGCTTAATAGGTTTATTTGCATTGCTGTTCGAACATTGAACAAATAAATGGATGTAATAATAAAGTAATTGCATTAGACCCTCCACTAAAAGGTGAAATATATACTAACAACTTACACTTTTTCTTCCCCTTTAATCAACTACAATGAAAGGTATATTCAAAACATGGGAGGGAGCAGGAGTATGACTAATACCCAAAAAGGGCATCTATTTAATTTACTATCGGTTTTAACAATGGCAATTGGCCCACTAATTTCTAAATTTGGATTGGCACATATGAGCCCTGCAAAGGCGTCTTTTATCAATGTGGTAACGATTATTGTGGCAAGTGTATTATTTGGTATCATTACGAAACAGCATGTGATGTTTTATTTTGAAAAGGAAATTATCATGTTAGCATTATTCAATTCATTAGGTGTTATCTTTCTTTTTTTAAGCATGAATTTGCTTTCACCAGTGGAGGTTGGTTTTTTAGGCAGGTTTTATACTGTATTCGCTATCCTTCTATCTATATTTTTATTACAGGAAAAAATCTCCTTGCGGGAATCTATCTTTATGACCCTAGCAATTCTCGGGGGCTTTCTTTTTGTCGATAAAGGAGATAACACAACTAACCTACCTGGTGTTATCTTTGCGCTTCTTTATACTTTTTTCTTTGCGTTAACCAATATTTATATTAAGAAATCGATGTCAAAGGAAAAGAGCTCCAATTCTATTCTTTTCACCAATAATTGTATAACATTGGTCTTTGTCATGATTTATGTGACTTTTTCAGGAGAGCTTACTACGAACTGGGGGAATGTTAAAGGGGTTAGCTTTATTATATTATCCTCTTTCCTAACGGGTTTTCTGGGGACTATTTTATTATATCAAGCACTCAAATATTTACGATTTTCAATTGCTAACGTAATGAGAGCATTCAGTCCTGTATTACTTGCTATTATCTCTTTTCCATTCTTCCCGATTGAAATAACGATTTGGAAGATTGTTGGGGTTATTCTATTAATAGGATCAATCTTCATGTTAACGATAAAGAAAATTACTAATAAAACTACTAAGCCACTAAAAAATGGTGACTAACCATCCGGTCACCATTTAGTTTAGCTTGGTAAGTTAATTTGCTATTTTAGAGGATTTGCCACCTTTTTTAATTTTAACTACTTAAGGGGTGGGCTCTCCTTTTTAGCTGTATATCCAGGGTAAATGGACAGGGCTTTTCTCCATAAATTATTCCAGTTCATAAATACTCAATAGCTTTTGCGCAACAACTTTTATATCACGCTCTAAAGCCATGTTATAGCCCTTCTCTGTTAAATCTGGTAGTTGCCCTTCCAGAATTTGAGTTATTAATTCCTCAAACTCATCTATGCTTTTTCCCTTATAAACCGTTTCCCGGTCCTTAAACATATTTTTATATATCGGAATGTCCCGAACTAAGATTGGAATTTTAGCTGCCAACGCTTCTAATAATACGATGCCTTCTGTCTCCTCATGGGTAAGGAACAGAAATAAATCACTACCACAATAGGCGTCCCGTACTTCTTCTCTTGTCACATAGCCAGGAAAGTGTAAGTTTGGTAGCTGCATTTTTATGGCTTCTTTTATCGTATTTGGAATCAGGTTTAAATTCGTATAACCAAACCAATAAAACTGATAGTTAGGCATTCTTTCTGCTAGCTTAACAAAATCTAATATTCCTTTACGTTCAATATAATGACCAACAGAAATGACGACCTTATCCGTATCTGGTATTTGATATTTATCGCGGAATCTCCTACGCGCTTCGTCATTTCTCTTGAAAAAGTCGGTGTCTATTCCGTTTGACAGACTAACAATCGGGCGTTTTAATCCATAACCCTCTAGTAGCTCTTTCGAATACTCTGTTGGCGTAATTATCAAATCTCCGCTGTTATAACAATAGGTAATCCATTTCTTAAACAATGGAGCTATAAGATTTGATCCACGAAAAGAATTACGAAAGTCCTCCATAGTCGAGTGTGCATAGTAAATCACTTTTTTCCCTTTTCGTTTTGCCCGTTTACTTTTCAGTAAGGAATCAGGAAATATGGTATTCAGATGTATAATGGAATACTCTTCCTTACTATTCATCGTGAATGGGACACCTGCTAGCTTCAATGCTTGCTGCTGGTGACGAACTGCTTGTCCTACGCCACTTTTCTCTACTAGCTTAAGTGACCCTGCATATAGTAATACCTTATTCTGTTTCATTTGCATGGTGTAAAAGTTTCCCTTCAATTCTGTTAAATTAATATCGATAGTTTTCGCATTATAAAATCTAACCCAAACGTATACATCGCTATTGCAAAAGGTTTCCCTAATAAGATAATGATGGTAAAATGTCGTAACTTCATCTTGGTTGTCCCCGCCAAATAACATAAGAAATCATCAGGAGCTAACGGGAGAAAAATAGCAATGGCGAAATACTTGGTGAAATTTTTATGCTCGGTCACGTTCGAATACTTTTCTTGCATTTTTTTGCTAAACAACACTTTAATAACGCTCTGTCCATATTGCTTAGCTATTAAGAAAGCGATAATAGATCCTAAGCAAATACTAACATAGTTATAAACAAATCCCATTGTCGTCCCAAAGAGGAGTACCCCTGCAAGTAAGCCTAATCCTCCTGGGATTACTGGGATAATAACTTGAATTGCCTGAAATATAATAAATACTAACGGAGCCCATATTCCAAATTGACTCACAAAGTCCACTAAAGCATGCTCCGAGTAAAAAATATCTGTCTTCAATCCATAGATTAAGAAAGCGATTGCTGCTATCGTAAAGATGATTGTAAGTATGTTAATCAATTTCCGCATTCTAGGTTTTTTCATTTTCGTACCTCAGCTTATTCTACTTTATTGATACTGACACTTCTTCAGCGTGTAAATAGTTTTGTATAGTATGTTCATATAGTCTCTCTAATGTCTCAGCAAAATTCACCGAGGAATATTTTCGAATCGCACCTTCCTTAGCATGTAAGCTTAATTTCCTGTATAAATCTTTGTCACGTAACATAGAATTCAAGATCTCTTGAAATTGTGCAAATGAGTCATATTGCCATCCATTCTTGCCATCTTCAATCACATCTTCTAAACATGCATCTCTCCTACATAATGCTGGAAGACCATTCGCTAATGCCTCAATATAGGTTAATCCTTGTGTTTCCGAATTTGAAGCACTGACAAATACATCCCCTAATTGGTAATAAGATGCAACTTTCTCTGGGGGAATCATTCCTACAAAAATGACCTTGTCTGTTATACCTAGCTTAGATGCGATATTCTCTAGTTCACTTCGGTATGGACCGTCCCCTACAATCAATAGGGTTAAATTATCATTTCTCATATTTGACACAAAGGTTAAGATTTCCTCTAGGTTCTTCTCTTTTGCTAATCTACCAACGGAGAGTAACACTTTATTCTCTATCGGTATGTTATGTTTTTCACGTAATCGCTTCTTCTCATCACCTGACAGTTGAAGATTGAACCTTTTCAAATCAATTCCTGTTGGCACTACTTCAATAGGTTGATGTACACCATAACCAGTGAGGATAGAATACACTTTTTTCGTTGGTGCGATAACATACGATGCTTGATTTAGGACTCTTTTCGAGAATAACGCCACCATTCGTTTCCCCCACTTCTGATTAGGCGAAAAGTAGTGGGTATAATCCTCATAGACCGTATGGTAAGTGTGAACAATCGGAATTCTACATTTCTTCGCTATATGTTTTGCGATACGAAACGTACTAAATTCACATTGAGAATGGATAACATCCGGTTTCCATGCCTCCAATTCTTCAATGTATCGATTAACCTTGGAAAAAGTAACCCTTACACCTGGATATATTTTTCCTGCACTAATCGAACGAATATATGTAACATGATCTCTTCTATAAGATCGGTTTCGATCTGATAACGTAAGAATTCTTACTTCATGACCTAATCTATTTAACTCTTTCTCTAAATTAACTATTGACGTAACTACACCATTAATGGTAGGTGCGTACCATTCGGTTGTAATTAATATTTTCATAGTTATCTCCTCTTATTCCCCTATAACTCTTACTTATTTCAGTATACAAGAGTAAACTTGTATGTTTTTTTGAAAAAGTTAGATTTAACATAAATTTTACAGTATCTATATCCATATTTGAACAGATATTTATACACTTTTCTCATCAAAATAAATGATACCCCGGATTATGAGATACCATTTATTTCCTATATTAATACCATACCATAAATTCTTTTCTAATGAACCCATTTTTTTATATCAATATGCAGTTTAAAAGATGGATATAATAAAAAAAACCAAAGATTACAATTCCTAAAAAAGTAATCCTTGGCCTAAATTTCCTTCAATTATCCTTCTAATACCTTTAGTAACGTTTCTTTAAACCCTTCTCTATTTACTACTTCACAAACCCTAACATTTGCCTCTTTACCACTTCGGTTATTAATATCGACCATACTATAGCCCCTCGTGATATTACCAGCTGTCTCTATGTCCACATAATATTCCCCATACTTCGTCATTAGCTCTTCATGCGCAGCAATTGCCACTAATAAGGTATCTGGATGGGTTGTTCCGTTGATTTTATGTACCTCTCGATTAAACTTCAATACAACACGATTAATATCGATAAAGAACTTAGAAAGGTCCGTATTCAGTGTTGCAATTTCTGCATGGTCCTCATCCCCCATAACCGAATACTTTGTACACATATCCCAGCCTACCATTGTAATCGGTACACCAGAATGAAGTACAATCCTAGCCGCTTCTGGGTCCACATAAAAATTATACTCCGCAGCCGCGGTAATATTTCCAAGCGAATTATTTGTTCCGCCCATGATATAGATATGTGGAATATCCTTCACTATAGTTGGATCCTTTTTCATCGCCATCGCAATATTAGTGAGTGGTGCAATGGCTAGTAAGGCTATTTCCCCTGGATTTGCCTTGACAGTTTCAATGATAAAGTCGACGGCATGTTTTTCTTCTGGGCGTTGGGTCGCTTTAGGGAAAAATGAATCTCCCATCCCATCACTACCATGTACATCTTCCACCGTCACATGTCCTTCCTGACTTCCTAAAATTGGTCCTTCATACCCTTTAAAAACAGGAACATGATAATCCGGCTGGAAAACTTGGATCGTGTACAACGCGTTTTCTACCTCTTGATCAAAATCCACATTTCCTCCCGTTATCGTAACCCCTTCCACCTTAAAGTGATGGAGTGCTGTTAAAATAGCAATCGTATCGTCACCTGCTGTATCGGTATCAATAATAACTTTCCTCATCTGTCTCCCTCCTATGCCTGTTTTGCTAAATCTGTGATGTAATCAAAAAATGCATCCCGATCTGCCTCATACACTAATTCAACAGCTCGTCCATTTTCTGATAGCTCTGTTTTACCTTGACTTGGACCATCTGCGTGTACGATACTTTTTACTTCTTTTCTTTTCACTAATACTTCTTTACCAATCGTTGCGGTTGTTAATACATCCCATAGGAAGTAGGTCGAATTCGTCTGGAAATGAACTAGTGGTGGTACGGCTGCATAGCATTGTCCAAGGAAATCTACCCCTAGATGTTTTCTCTCTCTTGCCCAACGGTTTCTGACATCTAATGTTAAAGGAACCATATTGGTACTTTCTAACGCAACCAGATCAATATGGATATTAGAATCCCATACTACCTTCACTGCCTCCGGGTCCCAGAATGCATTCCATTCCGCTGTCCCATCATGCTCTGGCTCTTCAACGTTACCCATTTCAAGGAAGGTTCCACCCATCCAGGCTAGTCTTTCAATTTTTCCTTCAATATCAGGTGCTTCTTCCAACGCGCGAGCTAAATCAGTTAATGGTCCTACAAATACTAGTGTTACTTTTTCTGTACTGTTACGTAATGATTCAATTAAATGCTTATGTGCTGGCAACTTTGATTCTTTCGTTTTCACTGGTAAATACTCATTTAAAATTGGTAAGGCATCTACTACAAAGGCATGCATGCGCCATTCCTTTGGAAAAGGATTCTTACCACGTGAGTTAGAGGCCGCTACCTCAATTTGTTTTCCTTTCCCGAAACGGTCTATTATCTTTCTACTTGCTGAAACAGCAGGTTCTAGGTAACAATCAGCGGGAATTACGCCAACTCCAATTAAATCCACATCTTCCATTTGTAATAATAGGAATAGAGAGACTAAATCGTCTACTCCACCATCATGGTTTAAGTATACTTTTCTTTTCATAGAAGCACTTCCTTTTTTTATGTCATTACTATTATTATAAGCTAGTTCTATTTTTAAGTGTTAGTGTATATATTACTTATCAAAAAATGAAGGGAAAAGGAGTTATTACATATATAATTACTTCATAGCCTGCTCCGGGAAATATACTGTTTACCAAGAAAGCTTGTTACGGTTGCACCTAGGAGCAGGTACACTCAAGCTTCCCTCTCCCACCAAGAGTAGTCTACATATATTTCCGGAGCAGGTGAACATACTTCAGGTACCATGCTTATTTTCAGTCCAGTTCTTCTTCTCCTAATGCAATAGCCTTTGTTTGATGAACGGTTCCGCGTGGATGATGTGGTGGAGCATAAATGGAATATAATTTTAATGGGACATTACCAGTATTGATGACATTATGCCAAGTTCCAGCAGGTATTATGATAGCAGAATCATCTCTTACTTTTTTCTCTATTGTTACGTTATCTCTTCGATTCCCCATTCGAACTACACCCTTTCCTTGTTCAACACGTAGGAATTGATCGGTATTTGGATGAACCTCTAACCCTATATCCTCTCCTACCCCTAAACTCATTAAGGTAACTTGAAGGTGTTCGCCTGTCCAAAGTGCTGTTCGATAGTTTTTATTTTGCGTTGTAGCCGCGTTAATGTCCACGACATAAGGGTTCGGACCATAGTCTCTTAGCGAAACTCTTGCTTTTAATTTTTGGGATTGCCAAGCTCCCCATCTTTCATCGGGCAAGTAGCCATTCGTCTGCATTCTGACATCATAATTTGGCGGTACATAATAGGGTACATAATATGGATATGGGATATAGTACATTTTCTCCCATCCTTTCATAGAATTTCTAAATTATTCTATGCGAGAAACTAGGTAAGTGTACATAAGGCATTTATATGAGGACTTTATAATAAATACTGATTTCATTCGCCATTCCTATTTAACCGTTGCAAAATGGACGGAATCTCTCCCAAATCCTCCATTACAAATTCAGCGTCCTCACAAGTCCGTGCTTCATCTTTCTTCCATACACCTACCATTCCGACATTTTTTGCACCTATTACATCATATTCTGGATGATCACCTACGTATATTGCTTCATGAGGCGATACATTCAATTCGGCTAATGCTTTTTGAAAGATAGCAGGATTGGGCTTCTTTATTCCTTCCCATTCTGAAACAAGGATACAGTCCACATAGCGTTCAATTCCTAGCGACTTAATATTATCCATTTGAAATTTTCCTATACCGTTTGTAATGATCCCAAGTTTTACGGATTCATTTTTTAGCATCTCTAGCATGCTTAATAAATTCGGGAAAGGAACGCAACTTTTGTGAAATTCTTCTTTGTAGTCTTCCAGTAATGCCTGCCAAGAGATATCATCAATCTTAAATTCCTGTGTAAGTTGCTGGTATACTTTATCCTTCCAAACATAACCCTTACAGTCTAACTCTATAAACCTTGTACAATATGTTTCCTTTGCGATACTGCTTATAGGTCCAATTAGCCGTTCATATTGATTGCCTATAAAATGTTTTACCGAAGCATCTCGATTAAGTAGCGTCCCATCTAAATCCAGTAACACTGCTTTTATCATTGCTTCGGCCCCTTAACTTCCCAAGTCTCATAGTGAACGGATTGTAGTCCAAGATGGTTTGTTTCAAGCCACTCGAATGCCTTCCATACTAGTGGGGATGCATTGTCCTGTGAAATTTCTTCCCTACCTACCCAAACAGCTCCTAGAGAATCCTGCCCCTCAAAGCTTTCCGGGATTGAAATCTCCCCACTTATTTTCCTCACTAGATAATAAACAGCTATATGATGAACATCGGTAAACTCCTTCCACTCCCACGGAAGGAAGAAATCAATTACACCAACGCTCCGCTCTATCGCTATATCTATACCTGTTTCCTCTTTAAATTCTCGTACCATCGCCTCGGTCAAACGCTCCCCTTCCTCCAAGCTTCCTCCGGGCAGATCATAGCGATATTTATATGGTCCACCATTTTTGTTTATGACCAAGAGCTTATTATCTTCTACATATATTCCATACACACCAAACGCCCGGTGGTATCTTTTTTCTGCAAACATTTAACTCCTCCTCGTAACCTTTTTATTAACCTGTCTATAATTTAATAAGAATAGGATTGAAGTCATCTAATCGGCTTGAAAGCTGTGAAATACTAATAGAATCAAGGTCAAAGCTAACCATTATAAAGGCAATCGCTTAGTGTATGTAGACATACAACTTCCTCCAGTTGTGTATATGTTAATCGAAAATTGAATCAAATAGCAAATTAATGATGAATATTTCGAACACTCCAGGACTAAAGGTGTTCTCTTTCTTTCCTCTGTTATCTTTTTCTCTGCTTCTTCCTCTTTAAGGTAACTGATAACCTTCCTCTGTTATCTTTTTCTCTGCTTCCTCCTCTTTAAGGTAACTGATGGGATGCTCTATACTACTTTAGAATATTTTCCAAAGACAAGTCCAAGTTATTCCAACTATTTAAAGAGTATCTAACTCATAATGGGGAAAAATAGCTCAAAAAGGATGTGATCTCCCTGAATACGTTCATTTACTTACTAGTTGGACTTGGAAACTTTATTTTATTTCTCTGGGGAATTTCCCTTGCAAGAAAATATGGATTTTTAACTTTCGCCAATGTCATACTTCTTGTTTTACTTGGATTAGTATATGATAACGTCATGATTGCATTGGGGAAATATATTGGAGAAGGACATACTTTGGAAAGCTTAAACCTTCTACGTTATTGGCTACATACCTTCATCACTCCTACCCTTATTTTATTTGCTTGGAATACATATTATCGAACTGGATTACCTACAGCGAAGAAAACCGGGTGGAAGGTCTTAGCGGCAATTTTGACAATCGGATTAATTTTATATGAATCGTTGACCACTTTAGTGGGACTTGAGCTTAGACCAAATTGGAAAAATGGGGTGCTAACGTATGAAGGTTCGGGTAGTGCCTTAATGGTCATTATTATTACAATAGTTATCGGTGTTGTCGGCTTTATTTTATGGAAGAAATTTCACTTTCCATGGCTTTTTATTGGTACGCTTAGTATGGTATTAGGTGGTATTTTAGCTGGGTGGTTACATAGTTTCCCCATAATGAATATACTCGAACTACTATTTATGGCATCTATACTAATGACCAAGCAATTTCAGGACCGGAATCAATTAGCGGAAAACGATTCAGCTGCTAACAAACAAAGAGGCAAACCCTAAAAGCAGAGCGCTTTGGATTTGCCCCTTTCGCTATTTACCGTTTGTCTTCTTAAAACAAACATGTCATACGGTTAATGATTTGTTAAGATAGATTGATTAGGATTGAATATATAATTTAACCTCATACTCCTCCACTTGAAAGCTTCTCATCATTGGTTTATGTTCAAAGTGAACCGCCTTTATAATAAGATTACGTTCTACTAATGGAGCAAATTTCACCAATACTTCTTGTAGCCATGAATCTGTTTGAATATAGAGAACTACACGCAGATCAACAGGGAGATTTAATTCCTTACGATAAGATTGAACTGCCCGAATAAATTCTCTAACCAATCCTTCTTCTTTTAATTCCTTCGTTACGGTTGTTTCTAAAAGAATGATAAAATTAGTTCCTTCACCTAAGGCATATCCGTCTTTAGCGGTTTTCTCTAGTAGAATGTCTTCCTTTGTAAGGTTGACCGGTTCGCCTGATTGTAAAGTTAGCTGCAATTCTCCTCCCTCCACAAACCTTGCCTTTAGTTGATCATCTAGTTTTTCAAGTATATTTTTCACTTCACCTAATGACTTCCCTAGCTTTGGCCCTGCGACAGCAAAATTTAATTTAAGATGAAGCTGTAACAAATCACGAAAATCCTTCCTAAACTCTAGCCCTTTCACATTTACTTCCTCTTTTATAATTGGGGAATAATGGTGTAAATCAGATAATATAGCGTCTGTTGGAATGACAGCCAAATTTGCTAGTGGTTGTTTAGTTTTGATTCCTGTTATATTGCGAGCAGACCTAGTTAATTCGATAATTTCCAATACCGCATTCATATCATTCTCCAATTGTATATCAATTAGGGATTCTTCTGGCTTAGGATAATCGGATACATGCACACTATCATTCACTAAATTCGTATAAATATCTTCTGAAACAAACGGTGTATAAGGTGCCATAAGCTGTGATAATTTCGTTAATACCTCATACAATGTGCTAAATGCAGACCGTTTATCATCTGTCATTCCGCTACTCCAAAAGCGCTGTCTAGAACGCCGTACATACCAATTACTCAATTCATCAATAAATACTGTAATAGACCTTGCACCCCTAGTAATATCATACGCATCTAAGCTCTGAACTACTTCTTTAACCACCGTGTTCAATCGGGATACGATCCATCTATCCAACGTTGTCTGGACACCACCTACATCACGACTTGGGTCAAATTGATCGATTTCCGCATACATCGTATAAAAGGTATAGACATTTAACAATGTATCGATCACTTTTGATTTCGCTTGGCTTACCGTTTTTTTAGAAAATCGCTTATTATTCCAAGGAGAACTATCTGCAAGCAGGGCCCACCGTAACGCATCCGCTCCAAATTCCTGTATTAATTCTGTTGGGTTTAATGCATTCCCCTTACTCTTAGACATCTTTTGTCCGTCTTCATCTAAAATATGCCCTAAGGAAAGAACACGTTTATAAGGGGACTGTCCTGTATACAATGTAGAAACTGCTAATAAGCTATAAAACCAGCCTCTCGTTTGATCCACTCCCTCTATTACGACATCAGCAGGAAATTGCTTGTTAAACATATCTTTTTTTTCAAACGGATAATGATACTGGGCAAATGGCATGGAACCACTATCAAACCATACATCAATGACTTCACTTGTTCGTTCCATCCTTCTGCCGCAGGAGCAGGCTAATTGTACTTTATCAACATAGGGCTTATGCAATTCTAAGTCAGCAGGCACTTCTGCTGCTGAAAGCTTTCTTAATTCCTTAATAGAGCTTGGTGCCTTCTCTTTCCCACAAGTCTTGCAGACCCATACATTTAACGGTGTTCCCCAATACCTATTTCTTCCTATATTCCAATCCACCATATTGTTTAAGAAGTTCCCGAACCTTCCATCCTTCATATGAGAGGGAAACCACTCTACTTCTTGATTATTGGCTTGCATTGCTTCCTTGACTGCTGTTGTCTTGATAAACCAGCCTTCCATTGCGTAGTAAAGCAGTGGACTGTCACATCGCCAGCAGTGGGGATAACTATGTTCATATTTCTGCTTAGCAAATAATCGGTTTTTCTGGGAAAGCATCTTGATAATATCGACATCACAATCTTTGACAAATTTCCCAGCAAGTAAGGAAACCTTTTCCTTATAGCGTCCTTTTGAATCTACTACATTCACATAATCAAAATTATTATCATGAATTACCTTATAATCATCTTCTCCATGGGCAGGATTTAGATGGACAATGCCCGTTCCACTTGAATCTGTAACAAAATCAGCCCCAAGAACTTTATGTCCATTTTTTACGGCGACATAATCAAATGGAGGCTCATAGGAAAGGCCAATTAAGTCTTTACCAGCAACTACTTCCAGAATCTCATAATCCTCCTGAAGCACAGTAGTTACCAAGCTTTCTGCCAGAATATATATTTCCGTCCCCTGTTTTACTCTTACATAATTCATTTTCGGATTAACTGCCAGTGCAACATTACCCGGCAATGTCCACGGAGTCGTTGTCCATCCTAGAAAATATTCATTTGTTTTATCCATTAAGCGAAATTTTGCTGTAACGGATAAATCAGAGACATCCTTATATCCTTGTGCAACTTCATGGGAGCTAAGAGAAGTCTCACAATGGGGACAATACGGAACAACCCGATGCCCTTTATATAAGTAACCTTTTTCATGAATGGTGGACAAAATATTCCAAACGGATTCGATATAGTCATTCGTTAACGTAACATACGGATCATCCATATCCACCCAATAACCTAGGGCTTTTGTGAATTGTTTCCACTCGTTTTCATAGGTAAAGACACTTTCTTTACATTTCTGAATGAAGTTTTCGACACCGTATTCCTCAATTTGATCCTTTCCGCGAATGTTTAACAGCTTTTCTACCTCTAATTCCACTGGTAAACCATGGGTATCCCACCCCGCTTTTCTCAAGACCTGATACCCAGACATCGTCTTGTACCTAGCTACAAAGTCTTTGATCGTTCTTCCAAGCGCATGCCCTGCATGTGGCAAGCCATTCGCAGTCGGCGGCCCTTCATAAAAAACGTAGGTTTCTCTACCCTCTCGGTTAGCTATAGACCGCTGAAACGTACCATCCTCCTCCCATTTTTTACGAACCCTTCCTTCTCTTTCCATACTGGTCTCCTTCAACATCATCACCCCTTTTATATAAAAAAACTCGCCCCCATCTAGTACATAGGGGCGAGTTTATATCTACAATTATCTAATTTTTAACCAAATAAAAAAACCATAGTAGTGGTTTTTATTAGATTCTGACACTACGTACTATCATACGCGTCCTGGATATCGGTAGAATACCGTCAAAGTTTAATTGCTTTCAACTTTGCTTCTCGGAGAGGATTTTCATTATGGTCTTAACGTTGACTTTCAGCACATGGTCAACTCTCTGTAGATAAGATTTACATAACTACTCTTTCTCGTCATCGAATTTACTATTAAATTATGTTTAATAATAACGAACCTTACCATGAAAGTCAATTTGAATTATTAAGCTGGTATACTAACCTTTTAAAGGATTTAATGTACGAAATCTACAAAATAAAAAAATCCATTTTGTTAAGGTTAAAATGGATTTTTTACTTTACGTACTGCTATATCCCTTTACAAACACTTTAGTGATATTGGAACTGTTTACTGTAAAGACTATGCTCGATTATCACTTAGGCTTTTATGGTTTGGATGGATTGACCCTAAGAATGGTGCCACAAGGATCTGAAATCCAGTAACCTTTTGAATTCTCATGGATTTCAATCTCATCTCTTCTATTGGTATGGTTCAGATCTAAATATAATTCCGATTCTTGTATATTACTTGTCCGAATTTCTAACCATACATCCTGTTGAGCATAATTATCCATACAATCCAACCACAATGTACAATCCCCAAACTGAAAAGCGTGAGATCCTGATGACAACCCTAAATAAGGTAGCTTCAGGACATCCTTATAAAACTGTACAGTTTCATCATACTTAAACTTAGGAACCTTTAAAGCAATATTACTTCCACCCTTAAACTCTAGCGGTTTCTTTTCCAATTTAGCGACCTCCTTTCTAATTCATCTATAACACAATGATAACCTTTCAAACCAATCATTAAATCTTTTAGATTGCTTTTTTAGAAAGAGATTGAAACTAGTCTAAAAAAACTACCCCGCTATAAACGTATGCTATTTTAGCATTACGAACTATCCTTTCTTGGTGGTCCTCGAAGAAACTAGCACATTTACAGCAGACAAATGATTGGGAGTTTTTTGAAAATATTGTACAATAATTGTAATGAACTCTGTACATTATGAGAATGAAAATTTGCATTTTTCATTACTCGTCATGACTCCTTCCATTCCAGGACTACCTGTACTGCTTCTCCTAGTCTTTGGGCTGTTTCAATATGGAATCTTTTGATGGGAAGAAAGAAAATATTATAAACAGGAGACAGAGGAGGACCTATCTTGAGTGTTTATGTTGCATATATCATTCTTTTTTTACTTGGAGCTACTCCGTTTTTTGAAGTAGTTGGTGTCATACCAATTGGCGTTGCAGCAGGGCTTGCAGCACTTCCAGTTACCATCGTAGCATTTGCTGGGAATATTCTTACCATCTGGCTTTTAATCATTATGATGGACCGTGTAAAATTATGGCTACAAAAGCGTAGAGAAAGAAAGGGAAAAAACATACCAGAGAAGAGACAGAAACGAGCAGCAAACGTTTGGAAGAAATACGGTCTTCCTGGTCTTGCATTACTATCCCCAATCTTAATTGGCAGCCATCTTGGTGCAATTTTAGCGATGAGCTTTGGTGGAACACGTAGGAATATTACTGTTTGGATGACCTTTAGTATAGTGGGTTGGACCATTGCTATGGGAATTGCCTCCCACTATGGCATTGATTATTTATTACAGAGGACAGGACGAGAAGGCTTCCTAACTGATATAATTCATTTAGATTAAAAACATCCACTTGATAAAACGACATAAGTGAGAGCTGATCAGTAGCCCTCGCTTATGTCGTTTTCATGATTCTACTATTCTTTTTTTGCTTTCGCTTGTTCAAATGCTTCTTTTACTTCCTTTAATAAGTCTTCATCTTTTAACAACCGATATCCTGTATTTGCCAGGGCCTTTGCACCTTTAATAAGTGCTGCATCACCTTCTGGGGACTTCGCAGCTTCCCTAAACTCATTCGTATGTCCAATAAGGTCGTCTGGCCCAATTTTAATATAAGGGTGGGCAGTTGGCACTTCATAACTGATGTTCCCAGCATCTGTTGAGCCTTTCCCTCTTCCTCTAACTGTCCAAACCTTCTCCCCCACAGCTTCAAGCTCTTCTTTTAAGACACTATCTAGCATGGGATTGGGCACGAAGTCTTTCACCTCATTTTGGAAACGTTCAATTTTCACCGTCGCACCAGTAGCAAGTGCTGCACCTTCTGCAATTGCCCGTACTTTATTCGATACCTCTTCTGTTTTCTTCCACGATTCCGCACGGATAAAGAATCTCGCTGATGCATAATCCGGGATTATATTAGGTGCATCTCCACCATGGGTTATAATTCCGTGAATTCGCACATCTGAAGGAAGCTGCTGACGTAATGCATTAATACCAACAAACAGCTGAATAACAGAATCTAATGCATTAATTCCTTTTTCAGGAGACCCTGATGCATGGGCAGCTTTTCCATAAAAGTGAAAATCTAATGGATCAACAGCGAGTGATTCTCCTGTTAAGGATGTTTTTCCTGCTGGATGGATCATTAGTGCAGCATCGATCCCGTTTAAATAACCATGCTTTACAAAGCTACCTTTCGCACTACCGTTAGGTCCGCCTTCTTCAGCCGGGGTTCCGAGCACAACGACACGACCGCCTGTTTCATCTAACGTTTTCGAAAGCGCGATTGCTGCTGCTACACTAGTTGTTCCAATAATATTATGACCACAAGCATGCCCTAAGCCTGGAAGCGCATCATACTCAGCAAGAAAGGCAATAGCTGGACCAGGTGTTCCACTATCCTTCACTGCATAAAAAGAAGTTTCATGCCCTGCAACTGCCGTTTCTACCGCAAATCCCGCATTGCTCAAAATATCTACATGTTTTTTACTTGCAAAAAACTCCTGATTCCCTATTTCTGGGTTTGCATGTATAGCCTGACTTGTTTCAATATATAGCTCCTTGTTAGATTCAATGGATGATTGGATTAATTCAACTCCGGTTAACGTTTTACTCAATATCATCTACTCCCTCTGTTTGTCTTTTCCCGCTTTCTTCCTCTTTTAGGTCACTGAGGGGCCTCCTCTGTTACCTTTTTACGCTTTCCTTCTTCATAGGTCACTGAGGGACCCCCTCTGTTACCTTTTCTCGCTTTTCTTCCTCACTTAGGTCACTGAGAGGCTCCCTCTATTACCTTCTCCCAATTTCCTCCTCCATTTAGGTTACAGAGATGCTCCTTATAGTCCTTTAAATTGTTCTAACAACTCCGCTTTTTCTATATCAACTACAATGGAACCACCATTTGTATCCGCTTCGATCGCCTTCACTACATCCTCTTCGTGGTATAGCTCCACTATCTTCTGAAACGTTTCATTATCCTGATCAGCTGAACGTGCGGCGAAAATGTTCACGTATGGTAATGCATTGGGATCATTCGCGTCTTCTAAGTAAATTGGATCTTCCACTGGGTCAAATCCGGCTTGCCCTGCAACCCCATTATTGATAACAGATGCTGCCACATCTGGTAATACACGTGGGGTTTGTTGCGCGACGATCGGTAGAATTTCTAAGTTTTTAGGATTATCGACAATCTTACTTGGGTCACCAAATAGTCCGAAGTCATCTGCTAACGTAATTAATCCTGCTGATTCTAATAATTTCAGTGCACGTGCTTGGTTGGAAGGATCATCTGGTATAGCAATTTTATCGCCTTCTTTAATTTCACTTACATCTTCCAGCTTTTCGGAATATAATCCCATCGGTGCAATCATCGTAGCTCCAATCGGAACTAAATCAAGATCATTCTCTTCATTAAATTGGGATAAAAATGCAATATGCTGGAATGAATTGAGATCAATATCACCGTTTGCTAACGCTTGATTCGGCAATGTGTAGTCAGAGAACTCCACTAATTCAATTTCAATACCTTCTGCTTTCGCCTTCTCTTTTAGAATTGGCCATACCTCGCCATCTGTTCCTGTTACACCAATTTTAACTACTACTTCATCTCCATTACCTGAAGTAGTATCACTTCCACAAGCAACTAATGTACTCACTGCAATTAATACGATTAACATACTAAACCATTTTTTCATCATTCCATCTCCTTTTGTATTTTTACTATGAAGTAATCTATCGTCTCATAATCTTTCTTGATACTGTATTTCCAATCCACTGTGCGATTTGTACTAGAATAATCAGTATAATAACGGTCACTAGCATGACACTGCCATCAAATCGTTGGTATCCATAGGTCATTGCTACATGACCTAAACCGCCTCCGCCAACAGTTCCTGCCATTGCTGAGAAGTCGATCAAACTTACGGTTACAAAGGTTAACCCTAAAATAAGTGGTCCTAACGCCTCTGGGATTAGTACGGTGAAAATAATTCGTAAAGGACTTGCTCCCATTGCCTTCGCTGCTTCAATTACTCCGGAGTCAATACTCACTAAGTTGTTCTCTACTACCCTTGCAATTCCAAATGCTGAAGCAATCGTCATTGGGAAAATTGCTGCCCATGTCCCAATCGTTGTCCCAACTACTGCTCTAGTTAATGGACTAATTGCCACTAAGAAGATGATGAACGGAATAGGGCGAATAATATTAATCAAGACATTCAGTAAATTAAACATAATCTTATTTTCCAAAATATTACCAGTTCTTGTTACAAATAAAAGTAAACCTATCGTTATACCCAGAATGGAACCTAAAATAAGTGTCATAATAACCATTAAAACTGTTTCCCCAGTAGCCTCCAGTATTCGCGGCCAAAATGTACTCCAATCAACCTTCATTTACATTCACCTCCTCTACTGTTACATCTTGCTGAAGTGCTAAAAGAACAGAAGATATATTTTCTTCCTGTCCCTCAAACGAGACAAGCAAGTTTCCGTATAATTTCTCCTGAAGCTCTCGGACAGAGCCGTATACAATATTGACATCCACATCAAATTTTCTAGTTACTCGAGATAAGACTGGATCACTGGCAACCTCGCCCT
Organism: Ornithinibacillus liuyingii; assembly: GCF_055550225.1. Lineage (NCBI taxonomy): Bacteria > Bacillati > Bacillota > Bacilli > Caryophanales > Bacillaceae > Ornithinibacillus > Ornithinibacillus liuyingii. The sequence goes on from NZ_JBPWOS010000010.1 coordinate 134,992, forward strand.
TAAAGATAACGCGATATAAATGTTTTCCACCTTTTCTTCTCCATTCCCTTAATAATGAAGTTGATGGTCTGTCTTGCTGTACGGATTGGATGAAGCGCTGTGTCGTAAGATGCTGTGGATTGGTAAATACATTAAAGACTGAATCCGTTTCAATCACTTCACCATTCTCCATCACCGCAACTTTGTCACAAATCTCCTGTATAACATGCATTTCATGGGTAATCAGCAAAATCGTAATCCCTAATTCTTTATTTACTTTTTTGAGAAGACGAAGAATTTCACTTGTTGTATCTGGATCTAGGGCAGATGTTGCCTCGTCACAAATTAATATATCTGGAGAGGTAGCTAGTGCTCTCGCAATCCCGACTCGTTGCTTCTGCCCACCAGATAACTGCTCTGGATAATCTTTTGCCTTATCGGTAAGACCAACAAAGCTAAGTAGCTCGCTAACTCTTTTATCGATTTCTTTTTTAGACCAACCAGCAAGCTTCAGTGGATATGCCACATTTCCTGCTACTGTTCTAGAAGCGAATAGGTTAAAGTTTTGAAAAATCATGCCAATTCTACTTCGAAGCTTTCTGACATCCTTTTGGGAGAGCGATCCGATATTGATGCCTTGCACTTCAATTTCACCATTTGTCGGCGTCTCCAATAAATTCACTAGTCGTAACAAGGTACTCTTCCCTGCACCACTAAAGCCAATAATTCCGAATATCTCTCCCTGTTGAATTGAAAGAGATACATTTTTAACGGCATTTACTTCACGATTGCCAATTTTAAAGGTTTTTGATATATTCCGAAATTCAATCATATACTCACGCCACTCCTTTATTCATTCACAACGAAAAAGACCTTCCTCTTTTCTTATCCATAGAAAAAAGGAAGGTCTCAAAATATAAACTGAAACGACTTCCTTCTCATCTTTCAAATGTACGTACATTTGCAGGAAGTGGCACAGTGTTAATTTACATTAACCCGCTGCCGAGACTTCATAGGGCCTGATCCCTCGGTCTCTCTGGATAAGAAGAAAATTCAATATTTATGTAGTTGTAAGTTATGATAAATACTATAGTACCTAATGAATTAGATGTCAATCTTTTTTTTAAAATAATTCATAGAATCTCTCGTCCCTGTCCTACCATGTAAACGTGGCAGCACTATTCGGGTCCATTGTGTAAGTGAAAGACTCGGTTTGGTAATTGACTTGAAATGTTTCAGAATGATCACTTGTATTGGCTACGATTAGAACCATTGAATCATCAGGATTTCGAAACCCCACTGTTTCTAGTTTACCTTGATAATGCGTAGTACTTACTCGGACTGCACCGGGGTTTACAAATTTACTAGCATGACCAAGGGCATAATATTCGACGTTTTTTGACACCTCATTTGCCTCTTTATTTACTGTCACAACACCGCGACAATCACTACATCCCCCATTCGTTGGTCCGCCATTAGGATCAAGTGCAATATTCCATAGTAGTACTGCCTCTGCCCAATTCCGAGGTCCACCAATAATGAGATTCGACATATACCAATTTAGGTTATCGCCAAAATCTGCGCTCCAATCACCACCACTACACTCTGTCAAATAGATATGCTTGTCCGGATATGCTTCATGCACCTTCGACATACTTTCAGGGTCCCCCTCATAGCAATGAAACGCGATGCCACTCGTGTATGCATTAGCCTCTTCATCATGAAGAACCTTGTTCGAATAATCAAAAGCATTCTCCCAGTTATGATCGTACGCCAAAATTTTGGTGTTAATATCGTGTTGTGAAAATGTAGGGTGTAAATATTGCTTAATAAACATCGCTTGCTCCTCAGCATTCATACTCATAGTGGGGTAGGATTCTGAGGTATGCTCTGGTTCATTTTGAATCGTAATAGCATCAATTGGAATCTGGTTGTTTTCATAGGCTTGAATGTATTTTACAAAATAGTTCGCGTATGCTTCATAAACACGCTCATCTTCATAATTCAAATAGGATCCGTTTAACTGATTACTATATTTCATCCATGCAGGTGCAGTCCAAGGCGTACCTATTATCTTAACCTGATTATGAATCGTACGAATATCTTGTATCAGACTGATAACATCCGCATCGTTGTCTATAGAAAAATGCTCTAATTCATAATCCGTTCCTGACTCCATATCATTATAGGTGTAGCTTAGCGAGTTACCGTCCCTATCAACTGAAAAATCAGAAGCTCCTATGGCATGACGAATAAAGTTTAAGTGAATACCCTCACTAGAAAATAAGTCATACAGGAGTGCTTCTCTTTGCTCCGAACTTAATTCATGATTGATCAAGTAAGCAGAAGACCCAGTAACCGCTGCACCAAAACCTTCCATTGTCTGAAACGGAACATTGGGATCAACTTGAATTATAGGTACTTCTGTTTCCTTGATATCTTCCAACACTAATGGTTCTTGCTGTGTGAGTAAGTTCCTTTGATCTGATGTGGTTAAATATATATCAACGCTATTTGCCGAAGGAGCATTTAGCATAACGATTAAAATGATTAATACTAAGATACCGGTTAATAGAATTGGTATCTCTACCTTTTTATTACGCATTATAACCCCCCTATCTTAAAGAATGATAGCTAGAAGAAAAGATTCCCTTTTAAAAGCCGATTGTCTCCCTTGTTTTCCTTATTCTCCTTAGCATATAAAGAAAAGCTGGGGTATGAGATACCCCAACTTCTTATATTACTTAATCGTAATCGTTGTTTTTAATTGTATATCCTCTGAAGAGCTACCTACATAAATTGGAACTTCTCCTTTAGGTGTTACCCATTCACCCTTGTCTTCATCCCAATAAGAGAAGGCTTTCGGATCAAGCTCAATTTTCACTCGTTCTTGTTTACCAGGTTTTAACTCTACCTTTTTAAAACCTGCTAATTGTTTAGTTGGAGTTTCCACATTCGTTGGTAATGCTCCAGCGTAAACTTGAACAACTTCTGCTCCAGCTACATCACCAGTATTACGTAAATTAAGGTCAACGGATAATGTTAAGTCTTTATCCTTTCCTTTTCTTTGCGCCTTCGCTTTTACATTACGATAATCAAATGTCGTATAGGATAACCCATGGCCAAATGCATATGCTGGTTTAATACCTTCTTTTTCATAGCCTTTGTATCCAACAAATATACCCTCGGAGTAATCCGATTCCCCATTCACCCCTGGGAATTGGTTTTCATTTGATACAGGGGTACGATCTTCATTAACAGGGAAGGTGATTGGTAGTTTACCAGATGGGTTCACCTCACCAAATAATACATTTGCAATAGCATTCCCTTGCTCTTGACCTGGGAACCATGCTTGAACAATAGCAGGTACTTCGTCATCCCATGTATCCATTTGTACGGCTCTACCACTCATTTGTACGACTACAGTATTTGGATTTGCTTTCGCAACTTCCTTAATTAATTGTGCTTGGTTATTAGGTAAGTCAAGACTAGAATTATCCACGTAACCTTCACTATCATACGTACGAGTTACCACTACAGCAACATCGGATTTTTTCGCTAATTCTACTGCTTCTTGTATCTTCTCGTCGACTACATTAGTTGGTGCTTCCCAACCAAAGCGAATCATGCCACCAAAGTCTTGCTGTCCACCAGAATCACCCGTGCTGTATTCAATTCGGACATCAGGCTTTTCCCCTTTAACAAAGGAAAGTGTCTTTTTAGATGTTGTTAATTTCTTGCTTTCATTATCAATGACTAACGTATCATTGATATATAATTTACCTGTACCTAGGCTTGAAAGAGAAAGTGTATAGTCTCCTGTTTCAGGTACGATGAACTGACCTGTCCAGCGTGCAGACATTTCACTGTTAAAATCACCTGGAGTAGTTTCTAGTTTCGGTGATTGTGCATTAAACCCTTCATAATTATAGAATCCAAGATTTAAGTTTACTTGATTATCTGTACGAACTAAAGAAGGCTCCCCTTCAAAGTTAATATTATTCCAGTATTCTGCAGTCAACCCATTTTGATCACCATCAATCGGGCTTAATAAAGAAGATGGTACTGCAGAAGGTCCTGGTAATATATCACCAGCACTGATAGGATCACTACCTGGTGCATACGATACTTCCACATCTTCTCCTACTTTATTTTTGATTCCTTCTAATGGACTCACTGTATAAGTAGGGTTTACCATAGAGCTTCCTCCACCAGCTGCTGAAGCATTATCAGCGTCTGGGCCGATTACTGCAATGGAATCTAAAGCATCTTCGTCTAATGGTAAAGCATTATTTTCATTTTTCATTAGTACCATACTCTGTTCTGCTAACTCTCGAGCTATTTGTCCATGTTCTTCAACCGGAAGCGGATTATTTCCAGCAGGCTGATCAAATAACCCTTTACTAAACATTTCGGTTAGAATGCGGGTAGCCATATCATCAATTCTTGCTTCACTAACTTTTCCTTCTTCAACAGCTGTAATTAGCTGACTGCCCCAGTATCCATTTGGTTCACCAGGTGTCTCTAGGTCTAATCCAGCATTAGCAGATTCAACCGTTGTGTGGTTGGCACCATAATCACTCATAACAAAGCCGTTAAAGTTTAATTGATCCTTCAACAGCGTTGTCAGTACTGCTTCACTTTCACAAGCATTGACACCATTGACCTGATTAAATGAACACATGACAGAACTTAAATCAGCATGTTCAATAACTTCTGCAAATGGACGAGCATACAACTCATGAAGTGTTCGTTCACTTGCAATGGAATTAATCGTAAAACGCTCTGTCTCTTGGTTATTCAATAACCAATGTTTCGCTGTTGCCATAACAGGGTAGCTTTGAACGCCATTCACATATGGAATGGCTAATTTAGATTGTAATAACGGATCCTCACCTAACGATTCAAAATTACGTTCTCCCCATGGGAAACGGGCAATATCAAGGCCTGGTCCTAATAAAATATTATGTGTCGTGTTAAATGCTTCATTTCCTAAAAGCTCTCCATACTCTTTTGCAGCATTGATATCCCAAGTCGCTGCTAAAGCAATTGGCGCTGGTAAGGCAGTTGATTTTTTATCTTGAATATCCGGATTCGCAATACGAACGCCTGCAGGGCCATCTGCCATTTTTAGAGCCGGAATACCTAATTCCTGCATTTCTTCATTGTAAAAACCATAGTAATTATTGAGATTTCCTGTAATAAATTGAACCTTTTGTTCTAACGTCATATGCTCGAGCAACAATGCTGTACGTTCATTCGCAGTAAGCGACTTATTCATCCAAGGCTGAGATGTTTCAGCCATAGCCGTACCAAAAGGTGTTATGAAAAGCCCAACTAGTAATAGCGTAATCATCAAATGGATTTTTATAGATTTTGTTGACATCCTGTTCGCTCCTTTTCTAAGCTGTATTTCTTACGTTGCCTAACCTTAATCCACCTTCCATGTAGTTTTTTGCCTCTTTCACTCTAACCGCATGCGAAACTTGCCGTCAATGCGCGATTATTGGCGAATAAAACAGGGTCATATGACTCACTACCCCGCTATGACACACGTAAAGAAAACGCTAACCAAAAAGGCGAAAGCGTTTGTAATTATTTTCTAAAATCCTACAAAACTATCATGTATTTCTCTATTATTACAGGATTGCAATCCATTTGGACTATCTATTGTAATCTACTATTCATTCGTAACCATCCCGTTACAAAACTGCCATTTAGGGTAGTCAATTTATCCTAATTATATATATAGCTGTAATATAAATGATTAAATTTTGAGTTGTAATTAGGCTTATCCTATTATCGGCTTTAATTTTCCTTCCACCGCAATCTAAATGAGGAACATTTGCTCTCAGAAAACTGGTATAAAAAAGAGCGAAATCCCATTCGATTCCGCTCCAAATATAAGCTAGCCTTATCCTCTAGGAAAGCCCTTATTTAAGTACGTACAACAGTAATCCGAATATGCCATTACACTAAACCTTACACCCTTAACGAACCCCGAAATCCCCTTGATCCATAGTACGAGTCCGCCCCGTTGTGATACACAAAGACATGACCAAAACGAAAATCACAAAATAACGCACCACCAAGTTTTCTAATATCAGCAGGAGTTTGCACCCAGCTCGATGTTTTCTGATCAAAACGTTCCAGCTTCTGCAATTCTCGGTATTGATCTTCTGTTAAAATCTCAATCCCCATAGCAGCCGCTACATCTACAGCACTATTTTCTGGTTTATGTTTTTTCCTTGCCTCCAGTGCCTCCCGGTCGTAACAGAGACTCCTCCGACCTTTAGGACTCTCCGCAGAACAATCATAGAAAATATACTCATCCTTTTCGACATCATACCCTACAACATCTGGCTCACCGCCTGTTCTTTCCATTTCATGAAGTGACCAGAGTTTTTCAGGATTTGCCTCTAGCTTTTCCCGGATTTCAGCCCACTCCATACCTTCATGGCGATTCATATATTTGATAAATCTACCTTCTAGTATTCTTAGCAAGCCTTCCTGCTGTTCGGGAGTTAACTCTCTCTTACCGCTAACTACATTTTCTTCTGCCATTTTGCTTTCCTCCTTGTCCTAGAATATATTTAACGTTAATTAGGTCCTTATTTTAATTTATTATACCCGCTGGGAGATCTTGGTACAATGCGTATTATTAAAACGTTCATGATGTCACTTCATAATGCTTACGTTTACTAGGGGCTAAACAAATAATGAACAATATGACAGTTAGAATAAACATAGATATAGCACCCGAAATAACTACTAGCTTTATCGATAAGACTTGAGCTCCTACCGCAAATATCGACGTAAGCACAATGACCAACAGAGCTTCTAAAAATCCATATATGCTACTAATTCGGCCGATAATCTCTACTGGAATATTATTCTGGTAGAAAGTATAAAAACCTGTGTTAGCAAAGGCAAGGGAAAATGCTAATACAAAGAAACCAACCGATGCCATTGTGAAGTTACTAGAGAAAGCAAAGATAAGATAACCCACTGACACCACGACAGAACCAAGACCGATAATGAAGCGAATAGATAATTTCTTTGCGAATACCGCATTACACAATGCACCGATCAAAATCCCAGCTCCTGCCGTACTGACAAGAAAGCCATACGCTCCCTCCGATAGTGAAATCACTTCCCTTGCGAATGCTACTTCTAGTGAATCAACTGCCGTCTGCAAGACCACGAATGCAGTAAAAAGAAAATATACGATCATTACATACAGGTAACGCCTACTAAACCGGATGACTACTATGAAATCCTTCTTTATGACATGTAATGATAATTTTTGATTAGATACATGGTCCAAAGGCTTGTTCTTCTCCACATTGGGCATCCACAACGTAACGAGAGCAGAGAAGAAAAAAGATAATCCATTAATGAAAATGGCATATAGTGGTGTTCCCAGTATAAACAACATCCCCGTAATGGCTGGTCCAAGGATAAAGGCCCCAGAGTCTAACAAGCTTCTTAACGAATTAAATCGTTGTCTTTGTTCTCTAGGAATTAATCTTGTTATATAACTGATAGAGGTCGGGTCATATAAAGAACTAACCATATTGATTAGAAACACAAACAAATAGATTACCCACAATGTATTCGTTGAAAATGCTAAACAAGTAATAAGCACCCCTTGAATTAAATCCAACCAGATCATGAAATGCTTTTTATTAACCCGGTCCACTACACTCCCACCCCAAAGGTTCGTAAACAACGTCGCTAATGGGTTAATGATATAAAGTGCTGCTACAGCAAGAGGGGAACCTGTCATATTAAATACGATGACATTTAGGGCAATAAAATATATCCATGATCCAATACTAGAAATTCCAATGCCAAATAAAAGAATAGCAGGATACTTCCAATAATCTACTATTTTTCTACGCTCCATACCGAAACCTCCCCTAATCATTACTTAAACAAATAAAAAAATCCCACCCCCAAGACTTTTAGCCTTGGGGACGAGATTTTGAATCATTTCCTGTTCGCGGTGCCACCCCAGTTTGTTAATATGTCGCCATATTAACCTCTTTAAGTACGGCAATTTACTAATTGCTTATACTCTAGCTCTATAACAGGAGCTCCTGTCACGCCATCATCTTATGATTCCAACGTGCTGCTCAGAGTCTTGCTTCAATGAAATAAATCATACTCCTTTTCAGCATCCGGAGCTCTCTGTTATGAATTACATTTCATTTACTCTTCTCTTCATCGCATTTGTTATTTAATTTTTACTATTCTATCACTTCAGAAATCCGAATGCAATATGATTATGAAGATTCTATTTAGGAAGTTATTTAGATAAAAAATATTTCGTAGCTATTTAACATAAAAAGACCCCATATGGTAAGTTAACACATAGAGGTCTTTTGATTTAAAAGACATTGTAACAAAAATAATTTGAGACTCTGGTAAAAAGTTTAGGTCCAGAAAAATCATGCTAGTAAATAAAAACACCGAAGTAAATTTCAATTACCTTATTACATTGTTCACCTTTTAACTACTACTCGACTACTTGATATCCATACCCCTCTAAAAGTTTTTCAACAGATTCTAAGGAGTATGTGTCATCATATTTATTCGAATATTCCCTTAATTCTGTAACATTCGCCTTATTATTCTCATCCAAGATAATATCAGTAAACCCATAAACTACTGTATACGTATCTACTAATTCTCCCTCTGAACCATATTCTTCAATAGTATATATATTGACTAATGTACCATCACTAGAAGAATTTCCCCAAAAAGAAATTGACTCTTCTTCCTTGTAGAATTGTCTATAGTATGTATTTCCCTCTATAATTTCATATTTGTAAAAACCCCAATCTTGATATTCCCTATTTATCCCTTCACTAATAAATCGTTCTACATCATCTAAATTGGCAATATCCGAAGGTTTCTCTGCTACCACATCTAAACCGGATGCTTCGAATTTTGCCTCTCCTTTACCTGTAAGGACATAGCCAAGAGTTGCTAAAGAATCTCTAGAATCTTCTGTTAAACTAACGACAACCGTATCACCATTTGTTATTTCACCATCTTGGGATGATTCGAAAGTTAACCCCCTTAAGTCATCACTGAAAGTGGTATCAATCATGAGTGACCCTCTTCCACTAACACCGTTGAAGTTAACAACAACATGCTTCTCAATTTCTTCATCACTTAATTCTTTAGGCTCTTCAAGACCTGAGACAGTTACCTTAATCTCACTTTTTGTTTTTAGTTTATCCGTTTTAGAATCATCTACCGATAGTTTAACAACAACTTGCTCACCATTAGATAAATCCTTGTCCTTATCTAACTCAATACTGTACGCAGATAACATATCATCTATCTCATTTAACTTCTCAAAATCAAGATCAAAAATATTATCTGATACTTCAAATGTATCCATTATTAATTTATCCTGATCTATCTCGTAAGTGGCGGTTCCCATTGTATCATACCCACTAAAATTAACCTTTACATAATCTGATAATTCCGCTTTAGAACCGCAAGCCGCTAGGAACATAATTATCCCAAAAACGAGGACAATTTTCATAAAGTTGTTCTTCAATTTTCTTCCTCCTAAGTATAATCAATAAATAGTTATAAAGACCTAAACGCACGGAATAGTATACCACAGAAATACGACAATTTTCTCACTTTTTTTAATAAAATTCATCATGATTTTCACTATATTTATTAGAACATAACATACTAAAAACAAAAATCCCTGGCATAGTCCCTTACAACTAAACCAAGGATTAAATGAAGTTCACTACTACTATCAAGTACTAGTGTGCAACACATCCAAAAACAAGATGGTATTCTCATACTTTATTGGACAATGAAGCTTTAACACGTGGAAAGAATAGCGATATAGAAAGTCCAGAACCAGGCTCTGATTTCGCATCTAGCTGAATAGCTAAATCATTAGCCATCTTATGCACTAAATAAAGTCCCATACCTGTCGATTCTCTTGCATACGTGCCTTTTCTTCCAGTAAAGCCTTTATCAAAAATAAATGGCAAATCCTCTTGAAACACACCAGGTCCATTATCCGTAATATGTAAAATAGTTTGATCGCCTACCTTATCATAAACCGTTTCGAATTTTAACATGGGGCTTTCTTGATCTGGTAACATATATTTCGCACTATTAGCAATTACTTGTTCAAGTATAAATGCTAAACCCTTTCTGTCGGATAAGACTTCCATCTCTTCCCCTATGAACTGTATGTGAAAACCAGCTTCATCTAATAACGATTGCTGATCTTCCATTGTCCGTTTACAAAACGCGATTATGTTTATAGGCTCAAATATGTAATCTTTATGAGCTGATCTCAGTCTTGCAAAGTACAAGATTCGTTCTACATCCCCTTGCATTTGATCTCGAACATGAACCATACGCTGTCTGACTAGAGGAGACATGCCGTCTCGGCGGTTATCTAACACCAACGTCATTAATGAAAGAGGTTTTTTAATTTCGTGCACCCAGCCTTCTATATAGCTTTCATAATCAGCTAACTCGGTCACTTGCTCATCTAATTTCATCTGATTTACTCTCATGACGCTTCCCATTCTACGAATAAACGACCTATGGGTCTTAGGAGACACTCGACATAGTATTTCTTCATTCGTTTCATTTGCCTCTACTAAAAAATTCTCAAATGCCGCTTCAATTTCCCGTTGCTTTTTTACTATAAAAAATAACGATATGACGACCATTGCTAATGTAAACATAATCATGAGCCCTACTAATACCGTAAAGGTTTCTGGGTAAGCTAACCAGGCTAAAAAGATAAAGAATACATTTGTAACTAGTAAAATGAGAAACCAAAGCTTATAAGCTTGAAAACAATCATAGATTTGTTTTAGCCATTTCATGCTCCTTACCCCCTAAGTCGGTACCCTTGACCTCTTATGGTTTCGATTTGGTCATCTAGGTCTAACTTTCGCAATGTTTTCCGCAATCGAGTGATATTGACTTGAAGTGCATTTTCGTCTATATATTGGTTGGTTCCCCATAGATGTTCACTCAATGTTGACTTTGATACCATCTCGGATTTATGTTGCACTAGCGCTTTTAATATCTTCCCCTCATTAGCTGATAATAACAGCGATTGATCTCCCTTATATAAGGTAAATGTATTAGGGTCTAGAGTAAAATTACTACCCTCTAGTAAATCAGGTTGTCCCTCAAACCTTCTTAATAGATTTTGAATGCGTGCTAACAATCTATCTCGATTACATGGTTTGGTCAGATAATCATCTGCTCCTAGTTGCAGGCCATGTAATTCATCTTGCAGCTTATCTCTAGATGTCAAAATTAATATGGGCCTAATACCTTTTGATTTAAGACTTCTACATATATCAAACCCAGACAGGCCCGGTAAATTGATATCTAATAAAACTAAGTCTGGGGGATTGGCTACTATAGGAGTAACAACATCCTGGAAGTCTGAAATAGCGATTACGTTATACCCCGCTTTTAGCAAAATATCCGTTAGCTCTTCTCTCATAAAAGAATCATCTTCTACAATTGTAATTGTCGCCATTTCAGCACCCCCTATTGTGAAATTACTAATCCATATTCGACTTCCATCGTAATTTATCTATCTCATGACCCGCTGACCGAGCAACTGCTGCTCCATATATAATAACAATGACGATTACTACACTTGCAAAGAGAAGGAGCATCGGATATAGCATAGCACTTTCTTCGATATACAGATAATGGAAGGATAACATTGCCTTGATTCCAACCGCTGCACTGATACACGCAAGAGACATAGGCAATAAAAAGGTGTACAGTACTTGCCTATACATCGCTTCTTTCATTTGTCCCCGCTTTGCACCTAGCATGGAAAGTGTAACGTAACGTTGACCAGTCTGCCTTATTTGTGTTAAGAATTGTAATGCTAATACGGTACAAGCAATAATCAGAAATAAGAAGCCCAAGTATAATTCGGTGTAGCTTCCTGAAACAACATAAAAGAGTTTTCGTCCATAATTTTCCAAATAACTTTCAAATTCAAAGCCTGATGTTTTTAATATATCCCTAGCTTCCATCATTGGTTTCATTAAACCTTGTTCTTCTTGCAACTTCTGTGGGATAAGAAAGTTCCAATAGGACCTGTAAGTTTCTGTATTCACTAATTGCTCGAACATTTGATTGGGGACAATAAACGCTGAATGAATTTCTACCGAACGATCTGCTACTAAGCCTCTCATAGGGACAGAAGTTCGAATGGAAATTGGTTGGTCACCAATGCTTACTAAAGTCTGCCCTTCTATGGAGGCTTTTTCTAGAATAGTGTCCAATACAGACATATTTCCCAAATCATCCATATACAAAAGATCAGGATTGAAGTATAGAGCCATTTCATCAGCATGAAGGTTCAATGGCTCTTCTCCTATAGCTTGTAACAGCCGATTATAAGATGATTCTGGAATTAGATAAGGGGTTGTTGCATCGATCTCTAAGATACCTAGCAGATTAAGTGCCTCCGGGTTTTCTCGACTAATCGTATACCCTTGCATTTCCCCCGATAAAAATTGCTCCTTTTCCTCGCTTGGCAGAGACATAATAAGTTGTTCTTTTAATTTAGACCAATCCACCAATGTCTTCTGCTGACCATTCTCCGTGTGCACATCTTGATTATCAAGCTTAGCAATTTCTAGCAAATTTAAGTGCTCTACATAAGGCGACATGGCATCAGAATGAAGGAATTCCTCTACCTTATGATGATCCCCATTAACAGTAAAATCATATAACGAGGAGCTTCTAACAGAAGTACTATCAAACCCTATAATAGTGGAAGCACCATTTGCTAATAAAATGATAGATAGTGTGATGAGGATTGACGTTACCGCAACAGAATCCGATCGATTAGCCACATTTTCTTGAAACTGCCTTAATGTAAATGTGCGCAACCCTTTCGTAGACTTTCGTTCAGATAAGCTTGCCATTAACCCTAAGAGCCTGCCAAATCCCCTCATAAAAAATACCGTTCCTACACATCCGAGAATCAGTGCCACAAGCAACAGTAGACCCCCGAGCTCCTCAAAACGATAGAGTACAATCCAATACGCAATTCCTAAGCATACAGACCCTACCAATATATGAAGAATATTACCTTTAACACGCCCCATATCTTGTTTCTTTTCCATTTGTCCCTTAAGCAATTGTTGAACCTCTTGATTAAATAACCTTCCACCAAGAATGAACAATGCTATGAACTGGATGAATAGAAAACCTATAATGGTAAAGAACACTGCACTTAAGGAAAAGCTCATTTGATGGCCAATAATGCCCTGACCAACTAATTTAGAAACCGTCAAGCTAATTATTTCGGCCAAAAATCCGCCTACTAATATCCCCCCAATAAGTGCTAATACAGAAGTAATAAATCCTTCTGCTAAAAGCTGAAGAACAAGGCGCTCCTTCCTCATTCCCAATAAGAGGTAAACGCCAAATTCTTTACTTCTTCGATTTAATTGATAGCGATTAGCAAATAAAATTAAGAAGAATAATAAAAACAAAGCAAAGCCATAGACAATCGGCATTAACTGTAACAGTTTATCAATTGCCTCACTTTCAAATTCCCTTAAAAATATAATAACATCTTGTCTACCAAGGGAAAGAATAATATAAAACGAAGCTATTGCGGTTACGAGTGTGGCAAAGTAAATTAAATTCTCCTTACGACTTCGTTTTGCATTACGAAAAATCAACCTAGAGAACATTTGCACTTCCCCCTCCAAGCTGAGCCATTACCTTTAGTATCCTATCATAAAATTCTTCTCGAGATTCATCTTGTTTACGACGCAGTTCATGAAAGAGCACACCATCTTGAATGAACAGAATTCTGGAGCAAAAGCTAGCTGCATTTGGATCGTGACTAACCATTAAAATCGTTCTTTCCTTGTTTTTATTTATCCCTTCTAACTTATTCATTAATGTTCTCGCAGAGCGTGTGTCTAAAGCCCCTGTTGGTTCATCCGCCAGAACGATATCCGGATCAGCTATCAAGCACCGAGCTGCAGCTACCCGTTGCTTCTGTCCCCCGGACATTTGGGATGGGAATTTATCCAGTATATCTGTAATTTCTAAAAAGCTCGCTAGCTCATTTAACTTTGCACGTGCTTTTCCAAAGTCCACCCCATGTATAGATAGTGGTAAGAGGATATTTTCTTTTCCAGTTAGATTATCTAGTAACTCGAAGTCTTGAAATAGATATCCAATCCGACTACCACGATACTCGGCTAAATCCTTACTATCAAAAGCACTAATATTTTCCCCATTTAAAAGGACACGTCCTGAGGTTGGTTTTATAATCGTTGCAATACAGTTTAACAATGTAGTTTTCCCAGAACCGCTTGGACCCATGATTCCTAAAAATTCCCCTGGAAGAATATCAAAGCTGACACCATTCAAAGCTTTAGTTATATTGTTTTTCTTCCCGTAGCGCTTTTGTAAGTCTTGAACCTCTAATAATTTCCCCTGTTTAACCATATATAACTCTCCCTTTTTATTATCCTTTTCTGAAATATAATAGACTGAATCGAGTTATACACATTATATCCAGTACAAAAGCTCAAAAACACTTACAAATGGTGTAAGGAAATTAAAAACTAGTAACAATATACCACTTTCTGCATGACTATATTTCTATTATAGTTCCTTCGTTTATCTCCTACCTTTTCTACCATACGAAAGTCCTTACATATATTTAGAACATTTGACGAATATCTTACTGTTCCTTTCCATGTTAGTATAGTTATAGACAGCTAGATTCGTATAACTCAAACGATTTAATCCAAAGTTTGAGGGGGTGTTTGTTTAAAGGCGAACTTTCATAAGCTCTGTTCTGTTCAGAACCGTTTGAAGCGTCTTGATTCATTTCAACACTATTTCTAGCAAAGCTTCTATTATTCAAAGTCATAAGACCTAAGCAGATTAAAAGACGGAATCAAACCGGACAAGTGTTAATTGAAAAAGAGCCTTATCAATTGAATAGAAAATATGGATTAAAAGCTTTGTAATGTTCCATTAGCCTTTCGGGATGCAACTACCAATTTAAATCTTAGGAGGTATGTAATGTGAAAAACGCTTTTAAACAGTTTATTAGTATTGTTGGTTTTGCTTTCATGATTACACTTGCCATGACCTTTATCAGTACAGATGAGGCTTCTGCCTATAACTGGACCCGTACATTACAAGAAGGTTCCAGCGGATCCGATGTAAGAGAATTACAAATAAGAGTAGCTGGCTGGGCTGCCGATTCCCCTACCCAAACATATATTGCTGTCGATGGTCAATTTGGTCCTGCGACAAGAGCTGCCGTCATGCGTTTCCAAAGAGCCTATGGATTAACTGCTGATGGTATTGTTGGACCTGCTACCCAAGCAAAGTTAAACGATTTAGAAGGTCCGAATGGAACGAAACACTTTAATTATAGTGAGTTTTATTCCAAGGACGGCAGTGTCTTTAACGGTGGAAGAGTATCCTCCACTACGGTTAGAGAAAATGTTCGCAGAATGATGTATAAACTAGAAGCAGTTCGCGTTAAAATAGGAAACCGTCCGATTATAATTAACTCCGGCTTCAGAAGTATTTCCCACAACAATAGCATTCCTGGTTCTTCATCAAACAGCCAGCACACATACGGAATTGCGGCTGATATTCGCGCTTCAGGTGTCTCCCTAACCACTCTTAGAAATGCAGCTAGGTCATCCGGATTTAGTGGCGTTTACAATGGAAGTTCCTACACCCACGTAGATAGTAGAATAGAATATCCATACGGTGCACAGTATTGGTACTGGAATTAATTGACGTATCTTCTATCAAGAAGCTACCTCATCAATTAGATAAACTGTGATTTTATCCAAATATAGATTAAAAGGCAGTTAAAACACGTAGTGTAGTAACTGCCTTTTTACCGTCCACTCGTAGGTTCCAAAAGCATGGATAAATATTCATAATCACTCTAAATCTAGAATATTCATTTTGTCTATTTGTTTTTTCTTTATAATTTTTCCTCTATGAGTAAAGTATATAACTATTAGTATTGCTGTCAGAATATTAGATACTAAGAATGTTATAATGACTTCGATGATGGAAGGATTTAGTAAATTAAAACTAATAATCATGGAAAAAAATAGGCTAATGATTGGTAATATTAAACCAGGCCATTTATTCACCTGCTTAGATAGGGAGATTTGAAGTGCTATTATCCCAACTATAATTAATAATCCAATCAGTAAAAGAACCAACTCTTCCAGTTCATTCACACTCCAGTTCTTATTTTTTTATATTCATTTATTAATATTTTTGCCGTATCAAAATCTAGTTTTTCATTTATTGCTAACCTCTTAATGAGTGAAACATATGGATCATTTGAAGTGTCTTCAGCTACTTGGATTTTTTGAATTAATCGATCTAACCTTAATCTTACTGTAGGATACGTTACTCCATAAGAACTTGCAACTTCTTTAAGTGAGCCTGAAGATAATATAAACCTCTTTATAAAACTAATATCTTCATCATCTAAGGATGCTAGCCAATCTGGGATTACATCTATTGACATTAACTATACACCTCCATTACAAATGCTAAATCGAACTTAATGATTGACTTTAACATAATTAAATGTAATCTTTAACTTTATTAAAGTCAATCATTTATTAATTCTACATTATCAATATAGTTGATTTCTTTCATAGTGATATTTTGGAGTATATTATCTATTAGAAATTTGACTTATAGACAGACAAAAAAGAGGCCATAACCCGTCACACTGCTAGATTGGTCTCTTTCATTCTAATATAATGCTCTGATAGCTTTATAAGATAACGAAGTATGATAGGAGGAGTAATCATGATAATAATGCTTTAATACTGTTGAAGTTTTACACATTCTTTCCCTTGGTAACTTTCCAACAAACGGTAATAATTAGAAACCGCATTTGATTAAAGTGTTGAACTTCATCAAATACGGTTTATAGATAGCGGGACTATCTATTTTTATTAATAAGATCTATATATTGGGAATCGCCATATCCTATAGTTGGGAACAGACTAAGTAACCTATTGACTAATTCTGATGTTGGTAGGTCTTTATTTTGGGAAATATACTTTACTACTGCATTATTCTCTTTTAGCATATCTAAATATATATCTATTGCCTGGAACATTACTGGAAGTAGTTCTATTGATGGTCTTTTATGATTGATCAGCACTTCCTTATATACAGAAAAATAGTTACCTAATGTAAGCTCTGTCTGGCTTACTTTAAATTCATCCTCTCTGAAGCTATTTAAGAAAACTCTCCCGTCATATTGGGACTGCTCCAGATAGGCAAGTATGGTCAGCAGGTTCATTTGACAAAACATATCCTCACCAAACCATAGAACGATATACTTATATTCTTTATGAAAGAGATTATCTAATGGCTCTATTACTTTTTGGATATAATCCTCTACTGAAACACGATGTCCTAATGCTCGCGTTTTGATAAACTCCTTATCGAAAACTTGTTCAGTAGTCGTATTTACACACATTGCTTCATTGAATGGAACATAATCGGAATCACCCATTAGTTTTTCATTGTTAAACTCTTCATACATCACCTGACCATTCAATATATTAAGTACATCCTGGTCAAACAACTCCTTATTCCCATTTTGTAACTTTTCAACCTCTATTTTTCTAGAAACATTCATTCTATACCATTCCTCTTTGTTATTAATAGTGAGCTTGAAAAACGATTGAACAGGTAGCTGGCGAAGTTGATATTCCCTTGGATTGATACCAAAAACAGATTTAAACGCTCTACTATAAGCTTCTTGTGATGAATAATCGTAATCAAAGGCGATATCAATTATCCTTTTGTTATTGGCCAAATCCTTCGTTGATAAATACAATCTTCTAAGAAGAACATAGCGCCTAATACTGATACCTGTTACTTGGTGAAATTTAAAAGAACAATAATAAGGGGAATATCCCATATAATGAGCAAGCTCGTCTAATGAGAATTTATTTGTTAAATTATCTTCAATCCAATCAATCATAAGTTGTATATGTTCATTCATTTATCTCACTCCTATTAACATTATAAGAATGATCCATTTCTTTCTTTTGACATTTCTTGTGCTATATTTATAAAAATATCCGAGGTAATATGTATGTTAAGACTAACACAATAGTATAAAGAGAAACCGTAATTATAGATAAAAAAGGACGCCTACTCATTAAAGAAAAGCGTCCATAGAATCTATATCATATTTACCTAAAATCGTTTTGCTTAAATGGATAGATCAACTGATAATAACTCAGACCGTTGTTGTTCATGCTTATCGAGCATAATCTGTTCTGGCTTAATGCCATGCTCACGCAATACTTCAATATTCTGCACGATGAACTCGTCACTGCCGACAACATAGAAAAGTCCATCCCTGTCTTCAGCAAGATTTTTCACTTCTTCATAGTAGTCTTTACGATTATCGACGAACTGTGCTGTGAACTTCTTGTCAGGTGCTGATTTAAAGATATTGGTGAATAAGAAATCTTTTGATGAATCGATGTTCAAGGAATGAATTTGATTAACATTGTCAGCACGTTCCAAATAATCAAGTACAAGCGGTCTGAAGGTTGCTAGTCCGACACCTGATGACAACAGGTAAACATTTTTGCCTTCTCTTTTAAGTGGTACATTCGAATGAGTTTTAAATATTGCCACCTTATCGCCGACTTTATGATTTCTTAAAACTGCTTTAAATTCAGAGCACTGCTCTCTTATACGTGTTGTGATCCCGATTGTATTTTCATTTGGTAAAGTGGAGATTGACATATGACGGATCAGGCCGCGGTTTGGTTTATCTCCGGCATTAAAGCCTTCCAATGCGAAGTGGGTATGGGAACCTTCCTCCCATGTAAATTCTTCCGGACAGTCAAGCAAGTACGTTCTGACCTCGGGCGTTTCATCAATAATCTTATTAATAGTAGTCCAGTATATTTGCATTATATATTCTCCTTAGTCCATTATCTGTATCGTTACTACTTAATATACCATAATTGATAACAATTATCAATTAGATGGATTAGATATCTCAGATAATTCATGCAACTCGAATTTAGTAACGACTGAGAGAAATTCCTTGTGGCGCAATAAGATGACGTCAATTTCGTGATTTTTAGCGAATCCTTCTTCTGTAAAACATCTGTTTTTTTATTTATGCAAAATATTATATATGTTCAACATAATTATGCACTTAACTGCTCTTCCTCAGCAATTAACTCCGAAAAATTGTAGGATATAAAAAAACCTTTGCTAACCGTAGTAGCAAAGGATAGAATAATTAATTGTTTTGTTATCAAAGTATAGAACTGTTATCAAGATATTTAACAAAGGAATTAATTATTCTATTTAAAAGCTCTCCTCTAACCACTTTGTTGCCTCTTCCACAGAGCCAATGTATGTTGTTTTCACATCAGCTGGGATGGGTGTATTTCCAAATATTTGACCATTTATCGTTTTGTTGTATGTAACCGTTAGTGCCATCCATGCATCGTCATATAGATTATACACAGCATTTCCTGAAGCTAATCCAATCGTTTGCTGACCAAATGTTTTAACGTTTTCTAATCCCATTAACGTCATTAAGGTTGCTTCACCAGAACTTGCTGTCATTGTACTCATTAAAACTGCAACAGGAACTTCCATCTTAAATGGTTCTATACTTGGCTTAGTCCCTAATAAAGTGCCTCCGATAGATACCTGTCCATCCTTTAGTATAACGGGTATATCTCCATTCCGGTCAGTAAACTATAATATGTCACCATCAGGTAATAGTGGTGATATAGCAGTTATCATTGGAACCATATTCCCACCATTGTTAGACCGTAAGTCTATCATAACACCTTTTACATCACTATTTTCTTTTAACCCCTTTAGTACAATTTCTGCATACTCTTTCCCATACTTTTCACCGTCAGCAATACCAGGAAGCTTAATAGATAATATGTCACCCTTTCTCTCTACTACCGGCATTACCTGCTGAATGGAATCATGATTTTCTTTGTCTGCATAAAAGAACGAATGCTTTCCACCACCCACTTTTACCGATTCCTCTATAATAGAATGTGCTTCTTCGTAGCTAGTAATATTTTTGATCTCACGTAATGCTTTTTCTTTTTGCTCTTGCCATCTTTCATCATAAGCGTAATATCCATTTTCATCTATAATTTCAATAGCTAATTTACCATATCTCTCTGGAGAAGGTGGAAAATGATTTTAAACGATTTTTTCAACTATCTTCCCCCTCCGTCATTATCGCTAGATGTCCCAATATGTACTTCTTTTTAAGAGACGCTATCCCCAATGCTGTTCCAACAGTTATTCAACTAAACTGATCCGTTAGAAAAAATGGTAATACTCCTCTGAAGTCAATTCACTCGTTCGTTCCGTAACTAACTCATTCTGCTTTTACATGATTTAACTTCCTAATCAGCTTAAAAATCAAATAAGTTGAGAAAAACAAGACAATCCCCGTGATGTTAAACTCTAAATATACTTTTACTAAATCCACAAAAGAATTTAGAGAATAAAAACCGCTAAGTAGTAGAGTTGGAAAAACCGTAATCAACATTGCACCATAATGAGCAAGTATTTGTTTTGAAAACTTCCAATGATTGATTTCATATATTACACTGGTCAGACCTAAGAAAAAAACAACTACACCATAGAAAAAGAAAGCATTTGATTCTTCAACCGACCCTTGTAACCTATTCCATAAAGAAATTATTAGCAATAAAACAAATGGAATCACACCTCTAATCAATCCCTTTAATAATAAGTTCAACGGTATCCTTACCTCCTACCAACAATATTAAGCGGTTACAATAAAGTTATACGTCTATCACAAGATAAAGTTTCAAAAGAGTTAAATAAATAGCACCATTCAAAGATTTGCAATCAGTTTAATGATCACCTTTTTCACCCTAGGGCCTAGCACTCAATATTCAGAATCCTATATGTATTTTAACATTATTATCGATCTGTTTAACAACCGTGTTAAAATAATAAGAGGTTGTGATGAAATCCTCTAATAATAACGAAGCAAGAGAATGGGATCAGGAAGATTGAAAGGAAAGTAATCCTCAGATAAGGAGGTTTAAAGGTGAACTTATTACTCTGGATAACTATTGGTTTCATTTTAAGCGGATTTGTTGCTCTAACTTCTATGAAAAAAGGTATGGAAAGAAAACTCGCTTTTATACAAGCAAATATGGAAGATGAGGGAAGTTCAACAAAAGCTAAATCAATAATTTGGTGGATAGTGAGTACCACAGCTTGGGGAATCATGAGTATGATCCTTATGGTTTGGTGTTTTCATCATTACTATGGATAACTGTTGGTTTAAAATGTACTTAAACAAACAGGGGCGTTAATTTAAGTGTACTAAAGAGGCAAAAAAGGTGAAGAAAGAAGTGTGAACCGTGAGAAAGGTCGAAGTGTGTTCATATAGTGAAAAATGGCCTGCCATGTTTTTAGAAGAAGTGGAAAAACTGAAACTCATTTATGGAGATGAAATTATAGCTATTCATCATATTGGTAGTACATCTGTTCCGGGGCTAAAGGCAAAACCAATAATAGACATAATGCCTGTTGTAAGAGACATTAACAACGTTGACAAATACAATCAGGAGATGCAAGAGATTGGATATAAGCCTAAAGGTGAGAACGGAATACCCGGAAGAAGATACTTCCAAAAGGGCGGAGACAAACGCTCCCATCATGTACATATTTATCAGGTTGGAAGTTATGAAATAAAACGACACCTGGCTTTTCGAGACTACTTGCAAAGGCATCCAGATGTAAAGAACCGTTATGGTGAGTTAAAAGACAAATTAGCACAACAGTTTCCCTATGATATTCAATCATATATAAACGGTAAGGAACGCCTTGCTAGAGAAATAGAAATAAAGGCATTGGACTGGTATAAAAATAACAGGAATAACTTTGCTAATACTGATAATAACGGATAAGTCTTGTTGAACTAACAGGGGATTTAGTAGCACAAAGTCAAACGCTTTTTCACGTTTTTATTGTAAAAAAGTTCTCAAAAACGGCCTAATTGCTAATCTTTCAGTGCTTAGCTCAAAAAACACCCCCTTAGATGAAATTATCCAAAGGGGTAAAGCTTCGCTACTTTATATAAATACCACAAGATTGTTCACGGACATATTAGTTTGTAACTAATTGATCATAACTTTTTCATTATAAGAGAGTGGAAACCATCTAATTAGTTTTTTATAATAATTTTTATGGTGTTTCCAGAAGGGTCTTTGATCAACATTTCTTTGTTGTCATCATTATACTTAAATCCTAATCGATCTAAATTTCCTTTTGCTCGGTTATACTCTTCTTCCGTAAAATGAAGGGTAAGATACTTTAAGCCTAATGCATTTTCTGGAGGTGCAGGTAAACCCTTCCCTGACCAAATATTCATTCCTATATGATGGTGGTATGCATCTTTGGATACAAAAAGCATATGAGTATCCTTAGCCACAATATCAAGTCCAAGTGCTTCCACATAAAATGTTTCGGACTCCTCTATATCTGATACCTGTAAATGCACATGACCTATTCTTGTTCCGTTAGGTAATCCACTCCATGTACTTCCCTTTATTTCAGAGAATAAATCCTCAACATCTAATTGCGCTGTCCCCCCGACATAACCACCCTTACCGTCTCTTTCCCACTGATTAGAATCTCTATCGACATATATTTCTATCCCGTTATGGTCAGGATCTGCTAGGTAGACCGCTTCGCTATATTGATGGTCTGAAGCACCCTGTAATGGATACCCAGCTTCCAATAGGTGTACTAAGGATAAAGCCAAATCCTCTCTAGTAGGAACGACGATTGCGAAGTGGTATAGACCAGTAGATCTATATGGACGCTCAACAAACGATTCCTCCTCTTTTAATACAAGCTGCGGGACACTTCCATCTGTTGTCAGTATTGCTGTTTTTTCTTCCCTCTCTAACACTTGAAACCCTATTAATTCCTGATAGAATGATATTGAACGGTCTATGTCCGAGACTTGTAGCTCTACATAACCAATTCTAGGTTCCATAACCCCTGTATAAGTTTCCAAACTCATCTCTTCGTCGCGCCCTTCTTTTTTAACAAATAAAAAAAGTGCTACTACAATAGATAAAATAATAATTACCGAAATAATCTTCATATTTTTCATTTTTATCTCCTGATAGGTCTGAGCCCTTTTATTATTTGTTTTTTGCCTTTGAAATATAATAATCTAAAGAATATAGCTTACTTCCGTTTAATAAGAAATATGCAGATATTGCCAGTAAAGCAAGATCGTACGCGTAACCTCCAATAAAGCCTGTAGCTAATTGTACTTTCACAATTGCTCCTAAAAGCACTAAGACAAAAAGTCCACCTACGACACGTGTGCCCAAACCAATGAGCATCGCAATCCCACCAATCAACTCAATGCTTGCTACTATATAAGCTAAGAATCCAGGCAATCCAATGCTATCAAACCATCCAGCAATGCTTCCAATACCATCTTGAAATTTACTTACACCATGTCCAATAAAAATAACTCCTAAAACCACTCGTAGTAACAGCGCACCAATATCTTGTTTATTTATCATTTTAGTTCCTCCTAAAGTAATATATTTTCAATATCTTATTTACTAACAAGTTAATGTTGTATCCCTACATGCCACCTCTTTCTTAAAACGTTCTATACAGTAAGATTTACCCTTATTAAACGTAAATCGAAATCTAATACTAAACAAATATTCATATTAGGAAACATTAGCGCAAAAAATACTACCTCTGTTTACTTATAAGAATATTTGTTTTCAATATGTTAACAAGGGACTTGTAGTCTGTCAATGATTTTGCTACTATTAGTTTCATATAGGAAAACTTATGGGGGTGATTAGGATGGATATAGGGACTAAAATACGTAATATTAGAAAAAGGAAAAAAATTACTATCGCGCAAATGTGTGAAGGCACAGGGCTTTCAAAAGGATTTATTAGCAACATTGAAAATAACAATACATCACCTTCTATAAATACACTTAATAACATTGCTGAGTTTCTGAAGGTGCCTCTACCTTATTTATTGCTAGAAAAGAAACAGCACATGCGTGTCGTTCGAAAAAATGAGAGAAGAACCTCATCATTAAACCATTTAAACATAGAGTATATAACCTCAAAAGGACCATTACGAATGATGATCGTTGAATCTCCACCTGGATTTGCCATTGGAGAAGAAGAACCCCACGCACACGAAGGAGAGGAGGTTCATTTAGTACTAGAAGGAAGAGTACTTGCTGAACAAGGAGAAGATTCTATTATCGCAGAACAAGGCGATTCTTTTAGCTGGAATGCAAGTGTTCCTCATATGGTAAAAAATATTGGAGACACAAAATCTGTCATTCTTATCGCTATTCATTCAGATACGAATTTAGATGATTTGTTATAAGACTTCGTGGCCAAATCAGTACAAATAAGGTGGATAGGCTAGCAAATATCTTGCTAACCTATTTTTCACTTTAGTACTCCCCTACTTTTGACTCCTCCCTTTAACTCTTATTCGTTAAGACGATTTTGAAATCTAAGCTTAACTCGTTCTAGTTCATTTATTTTTTCTCTGTTAGTTTTTTGCTTCTCTAATAATTCTAAGAAGGCGTCAATATCGTGATGATCAAGGTAAGCCGTCATTCCCTCAAAGGAAAACCTAATTTTTTTAATACTGAATCGTATTTAGGTGTTCAATCTATTCAGTTGAATACTATCTGTCCCCATTTTGTAATCTAAAAACAATTAAGAAACCAAAAGAAAAGACATTAACTTTGTGATTCCGCTTTTTAATCACATTTGTTAATGTCTTTCCTATGAGAAATTTCTTCTCTGAAGCATCGAAAGTTACATTTCTCCAACAACAGTAAATCTTTCATTAATGTGCTTAGGATTTTCAATTTCATCTAAAACCGCAATTGCGTAATCTTGATAGCTTATATAGCTTTCACCTTTTGAATTAAATAGAAGTTGGTCATTTCCTGATTGATAGGATCCAGTTCTTTTTCCGTCAGCATCGAATTCCGCTGAGGGACTTAAAAATGTCCATGTAATATCGGATGTTTCCTGTAATTCTTGCAAGTTTCGCGCTTGTCCTTTAGCTGTTGGCTTAAACAAATCTGGAAATTCAGCTGTTTCCATAACCCTAACGGTTTTATTTTCATCGACGAACAGACTTCCAGCTCCACCTACAATAATTGCTCTAGTATCTGTTCCCTTTAATGCTTCGATTAAAGCATGACCTGCATCAACGTGTGCTTGCTCTTCACCGATTGGAGCACCAAAAGCATTTACAACTACTTCAAAATTTTTAATGTCATCTTGTGTAAGATCTAGTATATCTTTTTCAATCACAGCTACATTCGTGTCTTTGAGTTTTGACTTATCCCTAACGATAGCCGTAACTTCATGTCCCCGACTAACTGCTTCCTTCAAAATTAGGTTACCTGCTTTTCCACTTGCACCAATGATTCCAATTTTCATTTTATAGACCTCCTGCATTGACAAATTTAGTTGTAACCGATTCGATTACCTGTAATCATTGTAGTTACATTTCAATTGAATGTCAACAATAAAAACTATTTTTCAATATGATTAATCTTTTAAGTTATAATATACTTGTAATCGAACGAATTACATGATGAACTAATTAATTTTAATAAGAGTAAGGAAAGAAGGAAGGTGACCGAAGATGTCCATCAGCAGCAGATTCTCCGTTGGAATTCATATATTAACTCTAATTGAAATAGATAAAGATGGAGTAAGTTCATCTGAATATATAGCTAGAAGTGTTAACACGAACCCAGCCGTAATTAGAAAGATTATGGGGATGCTTAAAAAAGCAGGATTAATAAAAGTACAACCTGGTATTGCAGGGGCAGAACTCGCAAGGGATTTATCCGATATTACATTGCTTGATGTTTATAAAGCCGTTAATGTTGTCAAGGACAACGAGTTGTTTAGCATTCACGAAAATCCAAATCCTGATTGTAGCGTCGGAAGGAATATTCAAAATATAATTGTACCACACTTCATAAGTGCTCAAACTGCATTGGAGAAGACTCTAGAAAATGTAACCATTGAAAATGTAGTAAATGATGTTAAAGATAACGAGAAATTAAATAGTAAACATTAAATGTAAGGAAACAATACAAGACATTCTACTTTTCAAGAATGTCTTTTTTGTATTACCAAGCCTTTAAGAACTCTACTTGAGTTAACCTACTCCTTTAATACAGTACACATTAATCATCTTAAACTAACGCACCGATAGCTAATGAAGTTTACTATTTTCCTCTTACTATGTTTGAATAGCCTTAATAGCGATATCATAAATAAGGTTATATACTCTTTTCACATTTATTGGAACTTCATTAATAGACATTAAAATATTCTATACTAAGTTACCTTTATTAACCTACCTCGTAATTTAAAACCGTATTATTTATATTATCTTGTTAAACTAAAGTTTGTGAGAGAAATACTAATTTTTTCAATGGGCCTTTGGTGGTTATCTATTCTATAGAATACCAGATGGAACAAACATGAAAGTCATACTAGGAAAGACGGAAAAAGGTTGGGAAATAGTAAATATGGAAAAAAGAAAAAGTAAATTAGAACTGTAATTATATATATATGTTCCCAAAAAGGGATTTAAATGTCCCTATTAAGCCAGTACGGGATTTAAAATCTATACTCAACTCTTGCATCCGTTTGTTTAATAAAGTCATCATAACTATTGTGAAAATACCTCTATTTTATCGGTAAACAATACAGGTGGATCTGATTCTCCAACAGAACTATAATAGCCAACAATTCGTTTGCCTATTTCTAAATCTAATTCTTCATATTCTTTTTGGTTAAGGTGGTAGAACACACCATCATTTTCTTGTGCAAGATCAATTAGTTCCTCTCTTGTTTTACTCGAAATATCAATGTCTTCCACACTTGGCAAAGATAATACGATGTACATTATTTCACCAAAAGTATTCTTCTCAATGTCAACAATGATACCTTCGTGTCTTTCTCCAGAGGTATCATTCTCTTGCTGACTACAAGCTCCCAAAGTCACAACAAGTAAAATTAATATTAATACCCTTTTCAAAAAAGCACCCCCAAATAATTTCTACAATTAAACTCTTTGAACAAATAAATACCCCTTCTTCAAGGATTCTGCCCCTTTAGTAAAACATAATATAAGCGTTAATCCTTCTTAAATTAACGCAGCCTTTACTTTAAAGTACACTTTTTCACATACTTAATCTAAATCGGATATTATTTGATACAATATCCTTTTACTTTCTTCATCCTTTTTTCTATATGGTCGACCAATTTCTTTATAGATTTTCTTTTCTTCCAATAACTGTTTTGGATGCAGGACTTTTGCTTTTATTCCGTGTAATTGAAAATAATGCGGCAAAAGGGAATCATCTCGCCATACCCATTCTGGTAAACCATTCATAATAAGGTTGCCATTCACGTCGTATGTCAAGTATCCAAAAGTAACAACTACATTATCCTTAAGAAAATCAGATTGTCTATTACGAAACTCCTCTCCGACAGGTACTTGTTCATAACCAGCCTGTAGAAGTACAGCCTCTAATCGCTCTCTATTTGTTATCCATGTTTGTATATCAATATCACTATGTGGTCGGGTAACCTTACCAAGCATGAAATCAATTGCCCAACCTCCACGTAACCAAAAATCTGCATCGAGATTCTCAAAAATTGTACTAATTTCATCCAATACCTTTAATTGTGCTTTAGTCTGTACATCGAAAATTTCTTGTTTCATCGATTATTCAATCCCCCATTTGTTCTATTACCTTGTTTCCACTAACCTGTCCCTTTAGTAAAAAAGACCGCCACTGCGACGATCTCATTATTGTATTAAAGCTCCCGTTAGTTGAATAAGGTCATTTAGTGATTTAAAGGTATGTCTATATACTTTTCATAAATCTGCGGTTCAATTTCTCGATAGATCCTAATAAAGTCTACTTTAAACGTAGGATATGGAGTAATTTTTTCTCCCCCCAATCTTGCCATATCTTGAAGTTCTTCCGTTGACATACCATAATATGTTTTTCCTAAAGTATAAAATCGTCCATCTCAAAGTACCGCTTGATTAACTCAGGACTTGGAGCGATAGTTTGAACCAATTTTTTATGCAAAGCGGTAAGTTCGTCTGATTCAATACTTAAATAAAGAATATTATCAAAGAAAAACTTTGGTTTTCCAATTGTTATATGAAAAGGTTCGATTATCTCACAAAGCTTTTTAACCTTAGAAATCCACTTTTCGTCAGGAGTCAATCCACCTTGAGCCTTTAATGTAATATGGGGCTCTACCGCTTTATTAATCCAATGGGTTGTCCAGTTGCCTCGAAATGTTGCTACCTTCTCTTTATAGGAATCTGGTGGAACAATTCCGATAAAATATTGCAAAATAACCCCTCCTAAACGTATTCTAACAATTTTATTGCCTCTTCAACTAAACTGCCCTATTAGTTCTAGTACTTAATATTCAGAATACTATATGTATTTTAACATAAATGTCCAATTTTTAGTTTCATCAACAATTAACTCCCATAAATTTTAAGATAATAAATCACAACAAAGTAACCATATAAAAAACCCTCTGTTCCTATTTTAGAACAGAGGGTTAAAAAATGTTGCTATCCACTTTATTGAAATTTACCAACTTTATTGTAAATTTACCAACTATAATGTTACTGGACATCTACAACAAGTGTTACATGAAATAATAGTTCTATACTAGAATTCTTTACTAGCGTATAATACAGTTCCTAATCCAGAGCGATATCATAATAAAGTTATACACTCTTTTTACAGTTATTGGAACTCCATTAAATAGACATTAAAAAAATGTTCTATACTAAGTTACCTTTATTAACCAAACCTGTAATTTAAAACCGTATTATTTTTATTATCTTGTTAAACTAAAGCACCCTTTAGTTTAATATCACTTTGTAAAGTAATTCCTGTCCTTATTGATTTTTAATGATTTGACTTAACTGAAATATACCTGTTTTAATTTCATCTAGGGAAGCAAACCCGAAAGATAATCGTACAAACTGCCCTAACCGTTCTGCATAAATACTGCCAGGATTAAGAAGAATACCTTTGGATAATGCTTTATCAAATAATCTTTTCACCTTAAAAGTAGGTTTTATCTTAATCCAAATGAAGAAGCCACCTGTTGGGACTTCCCATGTTGCATGGTATCTTAAATGCTTGTTCAAAGATTCTAAAGCCGTTCTTCTCCGAACTTTAAGCTGTTCCTCTTACATTTTCAAGATGTTGATCATATAACCCACTGGATAACCACTCCGTTGCCACGAGCTGAGACAATGTGCTTGATCCATAATCCGATTGCATTTTTAAATCAGCTAATCGGTTAATAACGGATTCAGATCCAACTACCCATCCAATTCGTAAACCAGGACTTAATGTTTTCGACAAACTACCAAGATATAACACATTTCCATAATGATCCATTGCTTTTAATGGTTCTGGTGGCGTGGTATCCATCCATAAATCACGATATACATCATCTTCAATAACAGGAAGCTGTTCTCTTTCACAGTATTCAATGAGTTCCTTCCTTCTTTTCTTCTGCATTAACGTGCCTGTTGGATTATGAAAGGTAGGAATGGTATATAAAATACTTTTTCCTTTTTCTTTTGTCTGATAGATTGAATCTACCTTAATTCCTTCCTTATCCATTGGTAATCCTTCTAGCTCCATCCCCACAGACTGAAAAACAGTCAATGAGTAAAGGTAAGATGGCACTTCTAAAAATATAGTTGATCCTCTTTGCAGAAGTCCTATTGAAATAAGATGTAAAGCCTGAAGTGCACCTGATACCACAAGAATGGATGACGGAGATACGTCTATTCCTCTTATTTTTAGGTAATCACTAATTGCTCGGCGTAACTTTATATTTCCCTTTGGTTCTTCATATCCAAAGGGGGTCAATTGATTTGAAACCTTTTGTACAACGGATCGCATTTCTTCTAAAGGGAACATCTCTGGTGATAATTCTCCTTTACTTAATTGAATCAGATTATTATTAGATTCAGCTTCATTGATCTTCTGTACCGTTGAAACACTCGGTTTATGAATACCTAAAGTGACGTTCTCATTCCAATTGGTTGAGGATTGGTTTCCCATCAAAGTCCAAGTGTTATTGGTAACAACAGTCCCTTTTCCCGTTATTCCTTCGATCAGTCCGTCTGCCATTAGTTCTTCTAATGCTGTTATGACTGTACTTCGATTAACATCAAACATTTTTGCTAGATGACGTTGACTTGGGATCCGACTACCTATTGCCCACTCACCCTTGGAAATTTTGTCTTTTATAAAATCAACAATCAATTGGTATTTTGGCTTTTTCATATGTACCCCTTTTCAACAACCAAGTTCAAAGTGGTTGGTTTTTTTCTATTCAACCTGTTGAATACATTTTACCAAAGTCATACTAAAATGAGAACTATCAAAACCAACTGGTTGGATTAAGACATAGAATGAGGTGTATTTATGATAAAATCTTTAGATTTAAAGCTTACTTCTGCTCATTTGATTACAATTATTTTGTGGGCATCAGCATTCCCTGGGATAAGAGCTGCACTGACTGCTTATTCACCCGAGCATCTATCCCTCTTACGATTACTAATTGGATCATTAATATTGATTCTTCTTGCGGTTATTCAAGGAATTCGTTTACCAGAACTAAAAGATGTACCAATAATTTTATTACTTGGTTTTTTAGGATTTTCGGTCTATCAGACAGCACTAAATTATGGGGAACAAACGATTAGTGCTGGAGTTGCTAGTTTATTAGTTTCAACAACACCTTTATTCACAGCTTTGTTGTCTTTGCTCTTTTTCCATGAGAAGTATGGATTCTGGCGGTGGATAGGTTCATTAATTGGATTTTCTGGCGTGGCATTTATTTCTTTAGGTGGAATAACTGAAAGTTTTACTTTAAATATCGGAATTATCCTAGTTTTAGTTGCATCCCTTTCAGAAAGTATTTACTTTGTTTTTCAGAATGCTTATCTAAAAAGATATGGTTTTGTTCCTTTTACAATGTACACGATTTGGTCAGGTACTATTTTCATGATGATATTTTCACCAGGTCTTGGAGAGGCAATTGTTAATGCTCCCATAGATATAACACTAGTGGTTATTTATCTGGGAATTTTCCCAACGGTTATTCCTTACTTTACTTTAGCGTATATTACCTCACGAACAGGAGCATCAGAAGCAACAAGTTCTCTCTATTTAACCCCAGTTGTCGCTTTTCTTATAGCATGGATCTGGCTTGGTGAACTTCCTACTACTTATGCAATAATTGGAGGAATTATAACGTTGATTGGAGTCTATTTGTCGAACATAAGAAAACAGAGTAATCAACCGACCTCTACGAAATCAGTAGATCATGTAATATGAAGCGAAAGACAGAAAAAAATGCTTGAGTTTCACAAAACTAAACACTTTTTTCTATTAATGTTTCTTCAACTAACGCATCCTTTAGTTCAAGAAGAATTTATAATAATGGAAGAATGTCAGACAAATCGATAAATTCTAGTTCAGTTTCTGCTTCTGCTTTTGAACGATAAACGGTAATTTTATCATAGGGTTTCATGTTGTCTTGCCATGTTCCTATATTACTCAGAAAATCTTCTACGTTTTCAGAAATTATAAAGCACTCTAAATCCCTATTGATATAACAAATTGGTGCATCACTTTCCGAATCACACTGTTGATAAACAATTCCAACAAATCCTCCTTTACTATCTATTGCCATAATATCTACATGTGGAACCGTAAAAAACTCTAAATGTGGAATATCATCGTCAAAGATAACTTGAATATCATAATCATTAGCGTATGTTTGATACTCTTCATTTCTATCATGAACACCCATTGAATTAATGGTTGTTCCTGCTGATATAATCTCAGTATCTTCTAAATTAACACCTATGGCTCCAGAGAATGCTGTTCTATCTAGATAAATTTTTCGCATATAAACCCCCGTTTAATCTTATTTTAAAGTAAATACTCATTACTTTTGTTATTTCTTATTCAACTAAACTGCCTCGTAGTTTAAGTACTTATTCTTCTAAATGTTATATGTATTTTAACATAAAGATCCAATTCTTAACTCAAAGAAAAAACCTCTGTCCAATTTAAGGGCAGAGGGTGAAAAGATATAAAGTTTGAAGTTTAACTTTTACCTTTGTCTATAGTTCTTTTTTGAAGTTTAGCACTTTTTTATCAAGTACTGAACTTTATTTTCATACTACACTAATGTAACTGTACAAAAAAACCCTCTGTTCCTATTTTAGAACAGAGGGTTAAAAAATGTTGCTAACCACTTTATTGAAATTTACCAACTTTATTGTAAATTTACTAACTATAATGTAAATGTACGAACTATAATGTAAATTTACCAACTATAATGTTACTGGACATTCACAACAAGATTTCCAACTAAAATCCTTCCTACTCCACCGTAACACTCTTAGCCAAGTTACGTGGCTTATCAACATCAGCTCCACGGTGTAGGGCTGCATAATAAGCAATAATTTGTAATGGAATTACTGTTGCAAGTGGTGTTAATAATTCATGTACAGTCGGGATGACAAATGCATCATCATCTTGCTCAAGACCCTTCATGCTAATGATAAGGGCGTTTGCACCACGTGCCACAACTTCTTGAACATTTCCGCGAATAGAATAATTAACATTCTCCTGTGTTGAAACCGCAATAACTGGTGTACCTTTTTCAATTAATGCAATAGTTCCGTGTTTTAATTCTCCACCTGCAAAACCTTCTGCTTGGATATAGGAAATTTCTTTTAGCTTTAATGATCCCTCTAAGGAAACAAAATAATCCAAGCTACGACCAATGAAGAATGCATTACGAGTTGTTTCTAAATAATCTTTAGTTAACTGTTCAAGCTCTTCTTTTTGTGCAGTTAATACGTCCATCGCATTGGCAACAATGGCAAGCTCTTGCATTAGGTCAAAGTCTAATGTAATACCTTTAGCATGTGCCGTATCTACAGCTAAGATTGCTAATACCGCAATCTGCGCAGTGTATGCTTTTGTAGATGCAACCGCAATCTCAGGACCTGCATGTAGGTGTAATGTGTAATCCGCTTCACGAGAAAGGGTGGATCCTGGCACATTGGTAATCGTTAGTGCTGGATATCCCATTTCTTTAATTTTAACTAGTACCGTACGGCTATCTGCTGTTTCTCCACTTTGAGAAATGAAGATAAATAATGGTTTTTCTGATAGCAATGGCATGTTATATGAAAACTCACTAGAGACATGTACCTCTACTGGAATCTTCGCGATTTTTTCAATTAAGCTTTTGCCCACAAGTCCAGCATGGTAGCTAGTTCCAGCCGCAATGATATAAATGCGATCACAAGCCTTCATTGCTGCACGGATGTCTTCATCCAATTTAAGCTCATTATCTTCGTTTTGGTATTCTTTGATAATTTTGCGCATAACAATTGGCTGT
Organism: Ornithinibacillus liuyingii; assembly: GCF_055550225.1. Classification (NCBI taxonomy): domain Bacteria; kingdom Bacillati; phylum Bacillota; class Bacilli; order Caryophanales; family Bacillaceae; genus Ornithinibacillus; species Ornithinibacillus liuyingii. The sequence goes on from NZ_JBPWOS010000010.1 coordinate 168,660, forward strand.
TCATCAATTTCTTTAAGCATAAAGTGTGGGTACGTACCTTTTTCGATATCGCTCGCATCAATTAATGCTGTATAAGGATTACGTTCTAAAACCGTTCCATCAAGCTGTTGGATAGATACAGATTCACGTTTTACAATAACGATCTCTTTATCATGAATTTCAAGATATTGATCTGTTACCTTTAATGTAGCCATAGCATCACTTGCTACCACATTAAACCCTTCACCTAATCCAACTAATAAAGGACTTTTATTTTTAGAAACATAAAGTGTATCACGATCTTCATTGTCGATCATCGCAATTGCATAAGAACCCTTTAATAGCTCCATTGCTTGGCGGAAGCTTTCTAACGTACTTTGAGTTGTTTCATAAAACTTCTCAATTAATTGGACAATAACTTCCGTATCTGTTTCACTCTTAAATGTAACATCTTGCAGATATTCACGCTTTAAATCCAAATAGTTCTCAATAACACCGTTATGCACAAGCGTAAATCTTCCATTGGTGCTTTGATGTGGGTGAGCATTGTTTACACTTGGTTCTCCATGTGTCGCCCAGCGTGTATGACCAATCCCCATTGTTGCGTGAATAGACTCATCTACTGATTCTCTTAGAGCAGCGATACGGCCTTTTACTTTGAATAGGTTTAAACCACTTTCATTTAAAACCGCAATACCCGCAGAATCATATCCGCGATACTCTAATTTTTCAAGTCCATTTAATAATACTTCTTTAGAATCCTGTTGTCCGATATATCCTACAATTCCACACATTAGTAGTTGTTCCTCCTCGTAGGGGCAACAAACGACCATGAAAGGATTTCATTTAAAATTCTTTGGGGCGTTTTATTGCCCCTTTCTCGTGTTTTTTAGTCTGTTTTTTTATAACACTCTACCCTTTTCCTTTGTGCAATAGGTCGCCCTATTGTTTTTCGAAAAAAGCATAACGACTGGAGTGTGCAACCGGAAGGCACCCGCCGATAAATCTCGATAACCTTCATCCTCGTCAACTATTTTCTTTTTCCCGTTCAGAAAATAGTCCAGGCGCTTTATTATTATTTACCTCTACCCTCCTAACTATTTCGTTATTAGTCACCCTATTCTTGGCAAAAATTCACCAAAGATAAGATACCAACTTATTTTACAAGATATTACTATCATTGGTCAATCATAAACATTGAAAAAGGTGACATGTAAATAGTATATGTCACAAAAAGTTAATTGTTAACAAGTAAAGGACACATGGATTATCATCTCCCATGTGTCCTTTATTTCCCTAACCTTGATGCTTTTCAAGAAAATCAAGCATTACATTATATACTTTTATTTCATTTTCTTTCTTAGAGAATCCGTGCCCCTCATCTTCTAAAACAAGGTATTCGACTTCTCTACCTAATCCTCTTAGCTTCTCTACAATCTGATCTGATTCTTCCTTCACAACACGAGGGTCTTTCGCACCTTGAATAACAAGCATTGGCTTCACCATGGACTCGAGATAGGTGATTGGAGAATCTTTAACAAAACGTTCCTTATCACGTTCTGGATCTCCTAACCAACGCTCCATCATTGGTTTCCAATGTGGAGGGACCGAGTTGACGAAAGTAAACAAGTCAGACGGACCAAAGATGTCTACTACCGCTTTGAAATACTCTGGGTGGCGACCATGTAATAGTAACGCCATATAGCCACCATAGCTTCCTCCAACAAGGAACAACTTATCACGATCTGTTATATTATTTTCAAATAGCCATTCAATTCCCGCTACACAATCTAATCGCGGACCATGTCCCCAATCTTGTTCCACCAGCTTGACAAAGGAAGAACCATAGCCAGTGCTACCTCGGAAGTTAGGGGCAAATATCGTATATCCACGATTTAATGCACTTTGGAACATAGCACGGAACATTTTACGTTCTGATGCTTGTGGACCACCATGTGGCCAAAAAATAGTATGCCCATTATCATTTTCTGGGTTGGCCCGGAACAATAATGCCTCTATTTCCATTCCATCAAATGATTTATAAGTGACGACCTCAGGCTCTACCATGTCTTCCTGACTCACACCGAGTACACGATTATTAGTTAAGGCTTCCCAATTAGTACCATCGGTTGATTTGTAAATGTTAAATGGAATTGTTGCAGTACGACCAAGCACATATAAATTGCCAGCTTTTGTAACAAATAATTTTTCCACGACATCAAATGGAGTCGATAGCTTCTCTAATTTATTTGCACCTAAATCATAACGGTATAAAATATCTTCTACGCCCTTTTCCGTTACAACGTAAAGGTAGTTATTTTCCTTATCATATTCGATATGATCAATGCTCTCATTGTCAATTTGAAGGACTTTGTCAAACGTTTTAGAATCCAGGTTAAATTTGGCTACATAACTATATTCTTCTTCAAAGTTCGTCGTGAAATAGATATCTTTATCCCCAACAAACACCGGGCCAGTTGCTACATGAACCTTTTCCGGATCTGGTGTTAAATGTACGATTTGATCGCCTTCTTTCACAAACAGTTGAATATATGTGTTTGCAAATAGACGCATATAAACGAAAACATCTTCCTTCTCTGATACGCCTGCCAAATAAGTAGAACCATCTTCCCCTTCATGTAGCAACGTATCTGTATTGTCTTCTAAGTTACGAACACGCGTATTTAAGAAGTTCGGATTTCCTTCAGATGTTACATAATAAAGCCGTTTTCCATCATCGCTTAAATGAGCAAAATAGTATTTTTCATTCGGTTCACCCGTAATTAATTCCTGCGGCATACCACCTTCACTAGGGACAGCGTAAATTTGGTAGTTCTCATCTCCATCATAATCATAACCAGTTAAGACATAACGTCCTTCTGGATCAACCTTAATGAAATTAGCTGTTTGATCCTTCTGAGCAAACAAATACGGATATGTATCTGGAAGATTCATTGCCCATAGATTCATTTTCCCATTTAAGTTTGTGTTAAATATAAGCCGTGTCTCATCTTTACTAATTGCAAAATTATTAATAACATACGTACGCAAAAACTGTTCTACGGTTGGCTTCGGAAAGTTTATCATATTTCTCCCCCTCAATATAAAAACTGTAAATTTAAATTCCTAAGAATAGTATAACGCATTTCTAACAATCTGACAGTTGATTGGGCTGTACTTTTTCCCATGCGGACGGAATTTTTTATTACATGCAAAAAAACTACCCTCAACCTGAGAGTAGTTTTTTCCATTACTATTTAATACCAAGTAAATTTTCAATTACTTGAGCGATTTGATCTGTATATGTTTCACATTCTTCTTTTGTTGGTGCTTCCACCATGACACGAACTAGTGGTTCCGTTCCAGATGGTCTAACCAGAACTCGACCATTATTTCCTAAGGCTTCTTCAACCTTTTCAATCTCTTGTTTGATTGTAGGATCGTTCAATGCTTTTTCTTTATCGGTTACTCTTACATTTTTCAATACTTGTGGGTAAATAGTCATTTCACTTGCTAATTCAGATAAAGGTTTACCCGTTTCTTTCATGACGTTAACAAGTTGAATAGCTGATAATAAGCCATCCCCAGTTGTACTATAATCTAGGAAAATAATATGTCCAGATTGCTCACCACCAAGGTTGTATCCGCCTTTTCTCATTTCTTCCATCACATAGCGGTCTCCTACAGCGGTCTTCTCACTGCTCATACCATGTTCTTCTAATGCTTTATAGAAGCCGATATTACTCATCACGGTAGACACAATGGTATTATGGCGGAGGAAGCCTTTCTCCTTCATATATTTACCACAAATGAACATAATCTGGTCACCGTCAACTATATTACCTTTCTCATCAACTGCAATTAAACGGTCACCATCGCCATCAAACGCTAGCCCAATATCCGCACCCTTTTCCTTTACAAATGCTTGTAAAGTCTCTGGATGTGTAGAACCTACACCAGCATTAATATTTAATCCATCAGGAGAAGCACCAATTGTATAAATATCTGCTTCTAAATCTGCGAATAAATGTGTTGCTAAACTAGAAGTAGCACCGTGCGCACAATCTAATGCAATTTGTAAGCCTACAAAATCATTATCAATGGATTCTTTTAAGAAAGAAAGATATTTATGTCCCGCTTCAAAATAATCTGCAACTACACCAACATCTGCACCAACAGGACGTGGTAGAGTATCTTCTTCATCCAATAGTTTCTCAATTTCCTCTTCTTGCTCATCTAATAGCTTAAATCCATCTGGTCCGAAGAATTTAATGCCATTATCCTCTACTGGATTATGTGAAGCAGAGATCATAATACCTGCTTGAGCACTTGTTGCCTTCGTTAAATATGCAACACCTGGCGTTGAGATGACGCCTAAACGCATTACCTCTGCACCAATCGATAATAATCCAGCGACTAAAGCGCCCTCTAGCATGGTTCCTGATATACGTGTGTCTCGGCCAATTAAAACTCTTGGTTTTGTTGTTTCCTTGGTTAATACATAACCACCAAATCTTCCTAATTTAAATGCTAGTTCAGGTGTTAATTCCTTATTAGCAACACCTCTTACACCATCAGTTCCAAAATATTTACCCATTTTTTTGTACCTCTCCTTTACATCCTTACTTCCTGGACGTTATTTAAGTACGATACGAGATTAATCGCTTCTATACTAAACTTCCTCTATTTCAATGACGACCTCTTTCACTTCTGTTTCCACAGTAACATTTTCCGGACCTTCTATTTCTAATGGTACGGTATTTCTTCCCGTTTCTAGACCACTTGCATCGATAGTTATTCGAAAGTCTTCCGCACTTAAGTCTCTAACATCTTGTTCATTTCCTGTCACAGTTATACTTAGCTGCGATTCATTCGGCTCAATTAATCTATGGTTATACCCATCTGCAAGATTGTCCACCTCAATCGGAACCTCATCTATTGTTTTGGTTTGCTCTAATTGTATCTCTATCTCTATTTCATTTACATCAGAGGGTAACACACGATCTGGTAGAGCTAGTCCAACCTTAATGGTTCCTGATTTGGTTAATTCAGAAAGATCAATTGGTTCTGTCTTGATTTCATCTAGATTATCTAATATATCAGTAACTGCAAACACTTCAACTTCTTCCACTTTAGGTTCCATAGATACCATGGAATAACCCTCTTGTAGTTCTCCTGTTGTTGCGACACTTACTGGTACACTTTTACTCGGATTCTCAATTTCAGCAGAGATCACAACCGTTGCCGGATCAACTCTAACGGCAAGTTCATTTCCTTGGCTATCGTAGACATTGACTGGTACTTCCCGATTGTTAATTGATTCTGTTAAACCGGCAACATCCACATACACTTTGACAATGGCAATTCGTTCAATAATTTCCTTTGAGCTTGTCACCTTGACTGTGTTCGTGTTTAATTCATATGCTCCTATCTGGTAACCTTCAGGGAGTTTATCTTCATTAATAAAATCGACACTAACATTAAATTCATTGGATGCTCGTTTTTCAATGAATACAGTAATGGTTTTCGGTTCAATATAGACAGATAATTGATTTGGCACATTATCATATTCAATTTCTACTTCATGCTCTCCCTCAGTCAAATCTCTAAGGTCAACGAAAAGCTCTATGTTACGTTGTCTCACAATTGGAGTTAACGCACTGGCAGGACCTTCTAATGAGACGGTTACACTTTCTGGAACACCACTAACAACATATTGTTCACTATCTATCAGGATGTCTAATGGAACCCCCGTTAAAGTTTCTGTTTGTGATGATCCACCGAAGAGATTGGGGATAAGACTTTCATTGGATGTATCAGCCTCTTCAATAGAAACAAAAACGTATAACAATATCGCGAAGCCTAAAGAAATACCTCGGATAAACCATTTGCTTCTGAACCAATTATCCACGCTTTTTCCCCCTTATCTTCCAAGTCTTTCTCTCGGAAGCACGATGGCTAGGAGTTAAATTTTCGAGTAAGAAATCTCTTAATCCATCTTGGCTTAACTCTCTGCGAAGCTCTCCATTTTTCGTACCAGATATACCACCAGTTTCTTCTGATACAACGATGGTTAGCGCATCAGTTACTTCACTAATACCCATTGCAGCCCTATGTCTGGTACCTAACTCCTTTGAAATAAAAGGACTTTCAGATAACGGGAGGTAACAAGCCGCTGCAACTATTTCATCATCTTTGATAATGACTGCACCATCATGAAGCGGAGTATTCGGTGTAAAAATATTTGTTAATAGTTGATGCGTTAATTTCCCATTAATCGGTATCCCTGTTTCAATATATTCTCCGATACCCGTCTCGCGTTCTATAGTAATCAATGCTCCTATGCGGCGTTTGGCCATATAATTACAAGCATGAACAATATCGGTGACCATTTTTTCAAACTTTTCTTCTTCGGATTTCATACTTCTGGAGAAAAGATTACCTCTCCCAATTTGCTCTAGAGCTCTTCTAAGCTCCGGCTGGAATAAAATAATAATCACAATAAAACCCCAAGAAATTATCTGGTCAGTTGCCCACATTAATGTTTGTAATTCAAATAGCATACTGAGCAAACGAACAACAAAAACAACGACAATACCTTTTAATAATTGAATTGCCTTTGTTCCTCGTATTAACATGATTAGTTTATATAGAACATACCAGACGAGACCTATATCTACGCCTATTCTTAGTAGGTCTAATATACCAAAATCCCCATTAGGCATGTCTACACTTCCTTTTATACATCGAATTCTCTTCCCGTCTTCATTAACTGAATCTATTGTGTAGTCAGATAACAACTGATATTAACGCCCATATGTAACAGTTTCTGCGAAAATACCGTTTCCATTATACCATATTTTATATCGCGATACGTTTTTTAGCTAGTCTCATTTTCCATAATTCGGCTAGTAGCTATACCTTTGGTTTTCCCTAAGAACGTATTGAACTACCCCCACTTAACCTCCTTTCAGGATGTTTGAAGTGGGGGATTCTTGGGAACAGAGCGTACTTGTTCGTGGTATTTCTTAACTAACAGCGGTTTCTCTTCTTTACCAAGCTATCCCCGTAGTCCCTACGGTTTTATAGATGGTTTAAGCCGAAGCTACGATTCGTAATCCTTCAGCTAGAATATTTTTACTCGCATTGACATCTCGATCATGATGCATGTGACAAGCTGGACAAGTCCATTCCCTTACCTCAAGCGACTTCTTGCCAGCGTGATGTCCACAAGCAGAACATAGTTGACTGGATGGAAACCATCTACTTATTTTCACGATCGTTTTGTCGTACCATTTCGCTTTGTATGTTAGTTTGGATACAAAGCTCGACCATGATACATCTGAAATGGATTTTGCTAGTTTATGATTGCGCAACATTCCTTCCGTGTTCAAGTCTTCGATACAGATGACATCGTGGTTTTTGATGATGGCTGTACTGAACTTGTTCAGAAAGTCGGCACGTTGATTCATCACTTTTCATACAACCTTGCAACGTTACGTTTTTGTTTTTGATAGTTTTTAGCATCAAGTAAGTCGATTCCATTGTTTTTCGCATGCAAAGCACGTCTGGATAGTTTGCGTTGTTCTCGTTTTAATTTCTTTTCCATTTTAGCGGTGAACCGATGATTATCCACCTTTTGTCCATCAGAAAGAATCGCAAAGCCCGCGATGCCTAAGTCGATTCCGATAGCTGATGCTGTATTTGCTAATGGTTGTACGTCTGTTTCTGCAAGAATAGAGATGAAATATTTTCCGCTTGGATTACGTCTTACCGTAGCATGGAGAATACGACCTTCTACTTCACGACTTTTAGCAAAGCGAACGATCCCTAATTTAGGTAGTTTGATTTTGTTCCCTTCCATGGAGATATTTCCGTTGGTCTGCTTCGTTGTGTAGGATTGAACAGGATGCTTTTTGGACTTAAATCGTGGGGCTTTGTTTTGCCTTTTGAAGAATCTGGAGAAGGCATCGGAGAGGTTTTGGAGTAGAGATTGGAGGGCAATGCTGCCTACTTCTTTTAACCAGCTTGCTTCTTTTTTCAACTGAGGTAATTGAGCAGAACAAGCGTTATACGTCAGTCCTTTTCCTGTTAGTTTGTAGGTGTCGTTCCATTTTGCTAAAAAATGATTAAAGACAAAACGAGAACTGCCGATGGTTTTCGTAATCTGTCTTTTCTGTTCTTTCGTTGGATAGATACGGAATTTATAGGCTTTTTTGACGAGCATTGCTTTCACCTCTTTCTGTATCACGATACCACTATTATACCATATGTTGCATGGTGGATAGGTCATTTCAGGGAGAAAAGAAAGAATGTAAGCACTTGAATAGTCGAACAATCGAGATGGCGATTCATCTCCCACCTACTCACTTCTCATTCCTTGAGGTGGGAATCTTCTCGCCTATTGATGATAAAAAAACCCGGTTCTACAAACCAGGTTTTTACTATTCCATTGAAAATATACCTTTAAAGACGTTTTGCGTATGGTACCATACCCATTCAAAAATGCGATTCACTTCTTTTAACTCACCATTAACCCCTGCTGCATTAGCCATTAGACCATTTTGATCTAGTCCATTATCTTCGACTAACTTACCATTGATTAAGGTGACATTCCCATTCACCGTTCCATCAATTTTCAAGTTACCATTTTGAACAACTAAGTCACCTTCTACCGTGACTCCCTCCGGTACAATAACCATATGTCCTTCAATTATAAGATTTTCCGGGTTAGAAACCATAAGCTGTGAATCTTGCTCCCATGCAGATATTAATCCAGTAAACATAAAGACAAAAAAGATAGCTGCCGCGGTTAATACTGGATGCATCTTAAACCAGCGCATGTATCTCACATGTTTCTTCTCCACAGGTAGCTGCTGCATTACCCTATTAGCAAAGCCCTCAGGCGCGCTCATTTTATCAGTACTTTGAATTAATGTAATGGTTCTTTTTAATTCATGGAGATGCTTTTGACACGCCATACAGCCCTCTAGATGATTGATTAGCTGGGCTTCTTCTTCCCTCGAGATATCACCATCTAAGTGCTTATGCATTAAATCTAATGCTTCTTTATTACAATCCAACTGGATTCACTCCTTTTACACATGACGAAGCTTTTTACGTAAGGCTTCCCGCCCCCGATGAATTCTAGTTTTTACTGTCCCAATCGGGATGTCTAATATTTCACTAATCTCTTGAAGTGAGAAGTCCTCTAAATAGCGTAGCATTATTATACTACGATACTTGGCTGGGAGCTCAGCAATTTGCTTTTGGATATAATTCTGAAGTTCGAGCCCCTCTAATTGATCCTCTGGAAGCTTTTCATCTGCAGCTAATTGCGAGTACATATCCAACCCATCAGTGCCTTTTACTTCCGCATCAAGATAATAATCGGGTTTTCGTTTTCGTAAACGATCAATGGTTAGGTTTGTTGCAATTCTGTATAACCATGTTGAGAATTTTCTACGTTCATCATAGGAGTGGATATTTATATATGCACGGATAAAAGCTTCCTGAGCAATATCCTCTGCCTCATGTGCGTTTCCTAGCATTCGATAGCAATGTTGATAAATCTTATCCTGATAAAATAAGATAACATCTTCAAAAGCAGCTTGATCCCCTTTTTTGACCTGTTTAATTTTATCTTTAATTAACAATTCCATTCCATGTACCTCCGCCTGATGCGGTATTAAACCTTACGTATCAAAACTAAAAAGGTTTCACTTTTTTTATAAAATTTTCCGCTTTTTATCCTTTTTTTATCGTGTGCGTACAATCTATTTATCCTTGCACACATTACATTAAATCATGGATAGCAAGAACAAATAACAATAGTAAACTTTTTCCATACCATTATAACGCATAATCGCTAAAAAATATGGATTTTTCTTAATTTACTATTGCAAAACGGTAAATTATTCGGGTAATATAGTTTAATGTATAGTAATAGGGGGAAAAAACATGGATAAACTTTTATTACAAGAAATTGAGCAATGCCGTAAAGAGATGATTACACTGAGTAATAAATATAAACTAACCTCAGAAGTAGTCGTAGAAACGAGTAGAAAATTGGATAATCTATTGAATCAGTATCAATTAAGAGATGTATCTAATAAATAAAAAGACATCAATTTAATTTAAATTAATGCCTTTTTAGTTGATAGATTATTTCAGTTTTTCACCAAATAATGAACCCATTAATCCAACAGCTAATGTAGCTGTTTTATTTTTTTCATCAATTATTGGATTTACCTCCACTACCTCTAAAGAAGTAATCAAATCAGATTCAGCAAGCATTTCCATTGCTAAATGACTTTCGCGATATGTCATACCACCTAACACAGGAGTTCCAACACCTGGCGCTTCCGTCGGATCTAATCCATCAAGATCTAAGCTTAGATGAACACCATCCGTACGATCTTTAAAATATTCTATTGTCTCATCCATCACTCGAGACATTCCCATTCGATCGATTTCATGCATGGTATATACTTTAATACCCATTTCACGGATTAGTTCTCTTTCTCCAGGGTCTAATGATCTTGCGCCAATTATTACGATATTTTCTGGCTTCACCTTAGGAGCGTATTGATATAGATTGGTAAGTCTTTCATGTCCAAGTCCTAGACTGACAGCAAGTGGCATACCGTGAATATTTCCAGATGGAGATGTTTCACTCGTATTCAAATCCCCGTGAGCATCATACCAAATTACCCCTAAATTCTCATAATGTTTGGAAATTCCAGCTAAGCTTCCAATAGCTATACTATGGTCTCCTCCTAACACTAGGGGGAACCTACCTTTATTTATTTCTGCATCCACCATTTCCGCTAATGTTTCATTTGCCTCTATGACTTGCTCTAAATTTTTTAGTTTCGTTCCATCCTCATATTTATCCGGACGATTTATCGGTATATCCCCTAAATCGTGAATATCATAGTTTAAATCTTGTAAGCGCTCAATTGCGCCAGCATAACGAAGTGCACTTGGTCCCATATCTACTCCACGACGACTTTGTCCTAAATCCATTGGGACACCGATTAAAGATATTTTATTTTTCATAATAAAAAGCCACCTCCATATAATATTATTTTACCTTAGATTATAAAAACGACTCAACTCGACAATTTTTCGAATATTTATTCATACTCCATCCACGAAAGAAAGCATCGCCACATTAGGGCGATGCCTTCTCTATAGGGGTAGCTCCATTAAAATACGGTTGAAGTTCTAACGGAATAATTCCTGCTTCTTCCCAAACATGGGTTAAATGATTAGCGCTCTCTATAGATGGCATAAAAGCAATTCCACAGTCACCGCCTCCGGCTCCGGATTGCTTTGCAGCTCCTCCAAGTTCTTCAGCTAGATTACATAATTGTGTTATCATAGATGTTTCTAGTTCTGTTTGCGCCTCTTTTCCTACCGTTACCAATGCAGCTCTGTTTTGCTTGATACCTTGCAATAGTTGTGGAAGGTTCTCCGTTTGAACTCCTTTTAGGAAGTGTTCAACTGCTTCCTCACTATCTCGTAAAAAATCCTGATATTTATTAAAATTACGTTCTTTCAATTGTAATATTTGATTTACTAAATTTCCTGTTGATGCTGGACTACCGGTCCAACCAACACGGATATGGATATGTTCCAGCAACGTTATCGGTTTAATAGATAAGTATTTCCAATCCATTTCTAGTAGTTCTAATAAAGTATGCGATTCTTCGTATTTCTCTCTTAACCAATCTGCTTGGAAGGAGGAATACTGAATAATCCCACCATATGCACTAGCAGCCACATCCGCTCCAGAGCCATTACCTTGTGCTGCAATATGCGATATTGCGGCAAGTTTAAATATCAGTAATGGTTCTGGTTTTTTTTTCATATGATACTGCAAGATAGCTGTTATGACCCCAACCACTACAGCAGCACTAGAACCAAGACCGAATTTTTTACCTGTGCTTTTATCATCTAATTCGCTCTTTACCCGAAGCGAAAAATTCTCGATAGTAGTTCCACGCTCTGCTAAATACTTACAGGCGATCGTCATTGCCTCTTGGACAAAATCAACACGTTTATCCTCAGAGTCAATTTTCACCTGGTCATTAGTAAATACCCAATTCAAGTTAGTTAGTTGAAGTTTTTCTAGTGTTAGTTGATTCCTTTCACTAGGCTTTATATCGACATATACAAAGCGGTTAACAGCCATGGCAATTAGCTTGTGATAAGGCTCGAGCACCGCAAACTCTCCAGCAATCATTAATTTTCCAGGGACTTGAATCGTTATTGTTGAATTAGACAAGTTCCTCATCCTCTAGATACTTTATTCCTTGCCCGACTCGACTTAATCTTACATCTGTTACACCTGAAATATTGCGAAGCGTTTCGAGCACCTTCTCCTCATCCTGTGGTAGGTATAACACTTTTACATTAGGCCCCGCATCGATGGTAAAGTATGCTGGAACTCCTGTACTGCGTAATTCCTGTACAGTCTGCATAACAGACATCGTCGTGTCTAACCAGTATGTGAAGGGAGGATTTGCTCCAAGTGTTGTAGCATGCATCTTCAGACAGTTCGCCTCCGCAACTTCCCCAACCTTATGAAAGTCTCTCTCCAGAATTCCTTGTTTTATTGCTTCTAAATCAGATGGAATACTTTCAACCCATCCTTTAAAAAAGGGTGACGTTTCAACCGTCCGCTTCATCCCTGACCTGCTGGATACTTTTTTCATTTTTGCATTGAGAACCACCGCAGCAACTCTAATGTCCCAATGGTCTTTCGGAGCTACTGGCACTGCAAAGGAATCAGATCCGTCTTCCATCTCCCCTTTTTGCCATTCGGCAAATCCACCAAAGATAGAACGACATGCAGAACCAGAGCCTTGGCGGGTTAAGCGAGATAGTTCCGATTCAGTCAGGCTCAACCCAATTGCTTTCGTCGCGGCAGCTGCAAGTGCAGCAAAGCCTGATGCAGAAGAAGCAAAACCCGCTGCAGTGGGAACCGCATTTATCGATTTTACTTCTGCATATAGTTGCTTCCCAGCTATATCTCGAACTTTATTAAGAAAGTTCGTTACTCGGTTGTATTGCTCACCTACTACCACCTCATCATTTAAGGTAAAGGTATCCTTTGTTAGTTCCGGCTTATACGAAACAGTAGTTGTCGTATAAAATCCATCCAACGTTACGGATAAACTATTATTAGTAGGTAAAATTAATGCTTCATCACGCTTTCCCCAATATTTGATTAATGCAATATTGGTATGCGCTTTTGCAGTTGCTTTCATGACTGTTCCCCTTTTCAAAGCCATTTCTTATTAATCTTGCTTTCTTAAGACAAATGGCCAAACAGCTTGCGCACCAAATTCTTTTAGCTTATCTGCTAGTTGCCTTGAATGTAACTCATTCTTGGCAAGCGCAATCACACAGCCACCATTGCCAGCACCAGTTAATTTTGCACCTAGCGCTCCTTCTTTACGAGCAAAGTTAATTAATCGATCTAGTCCCTCATCACTAACGCCTAGCGCAACTAATTCCTTTTGCGCCTCATTTAACATTTGGCCTAATAAATTCTTACCGGCCTTTTCTAATGCGTGTTTAGCTAAATGAGTTAATTCCCCGATTCGTTCAATTTTGGCCTGAATCTTCTTAGGAGCTTTCTTTAAAAGATGAGCAACCGATTCCACGGCTGAGCGTGTGTCACCAATACGACCTGAATCCGCTACAATAAAATGAAAATCCTCTCCAGGACTTATATAGCTTACTGGATTTTCCTTTTCGAACCATACCGGAGATTCCGAGGTTATCGTTAATGTATCAATCCCACTCGGAGAACCATGAGCAAACTTCTCTGCAATATTAGCAAAATGTAATAATTCTCTTTCTGTATACGTCACATTTGCATAAGAAAATAACGATCGAATAATAGCGATTGCGACCGATGCGCTAGATCCTAATCCTTTTCCAGGTGGTATAGAGGATTTTATTTTAATGACTAGATCCTTTTTAGGAAGTCCTAAATATTTTAAGGTTTCATGAATGCTGTTTACAATTCCTTCTAATGTAAGTGGCGCAGAATCCATCGGCCCATTATAAAAGGTACTGTCGAACTTAATTGGCCCTTTATGAAATTCAATTACAGATTCTACTCCTACTAACGGAAATGGTATTGCGATTGCTGGTTGTCCGTGTACAACTGCATGCTCACCAATTAAGATTAGTTTGCTATTCGCAATTCCAATTCCACTTTTTTCTGTTGTTATTAGTTTATTTGTGATTGTTAGTTTTTCTGTACTCATTTTGAATATTGTTCCACCAATTCTTTAGCTTTACCTACACGGATTTCCTTTAACTTAACTAATTGTTCAGCTATAATATCAATCATCTCCCCAGTAGCGCCAGCAGCTATCGCAACAGATCGAGAATGCAGGGCCATATGACCTTTTTGAATTCCATCTGTTACTAGAGCTTTTAAAGCACCGAGATTTTGTGCTAAACCTACTGCAACAATAATTTGTGCAAGCTCGGAAGCAGATTCTATATTTAACATTTTATGCGCTAATTGTGAAATCGGATGTACACGAATCGCTCCACCTACTGTGCCAATAGACATTGGTAATTCTAATTCTCCTACCAAATTACCCTCCTGATCAACTGACCATTTCGTCATGGAACGATAACTTCCAAAACGTGATGCATAGGCATGAGCTCCCGCTTCAACCGCACGCCAATCATTACCAGTTGCAATGACAACTGGATCAATACCATTCATAATCCCTTTATTATGTGTTACTGCCCGATATGGGTCAGAGTCTGCGAATTCAAATGCATGCACTACACCATCACGCACTTCTTCACCAGAGTATTCGCCTGTAGCTAATAATTTAGGGGGGATAACACATGTTGCTTTTGCGATACAGCGATCAGCAAGATTAGATAAAATACGTAAGTATACTTTACCTGCCGTAAGCTCTTCGACTGTCGGAGCCAACGATTCAACCATAGTGTTAATAATATTCGCGCCCATTGCGTCACATGTATCAATATATAAATGTAATACAAGCATTGTTCCGTAGCTGGAATCAGGCGAATCATTTAGAATACGTACATCTAAATCCCTTGCTCCCCCACCTCTAGCTACAATGCTAGGATAAGCAGCATTAGCTGCCTCCATTAATTCATTTTTAGCTTCTAACAATACATTCTTTGCAGCATCGAAATCTGGACAACCAACTACTTGGATTTGTCCAATCATGACTCTATCTGAAGCTTCTGTTTTAAAACCACCTGCATCTCTTACAATTTTAGCAATGTGACTTGCAGAAGCGACAATTGATGGTTCCTCAACAACCATTGGTATTATATAGTCTTTCCCGTTAATTAAGAAGTTCAATCCTAAACCTAACGGAAGTGGGAATGTCCCTATAACATTCTCAATCATTTTATCTGCAGTATCGATTGGTAATGCCTCCTGTGATGTTAAGACGCTTAAGTCATCTTCAGATAGCTCAAGTGCCTCCTGCAACAGCTCTCTTCGTTCTTCAACTGTTCTTTTATAAAATCCAGGAATCCTAGAAGATCTCATACCAACCATCCTTTAATAGTATCTATTTATTTAGTAAGAACTTGTTTCATTCTTTATTTTAGATAAAGAATTACTCTATCTATTATGTTAAAAAACAGTATAAAATGCAAATAAAAAAAAGGTTACGAAAGAATCGCAACCTTGCATGATTTCACGTATTTATATGATGAGCCATGAAGGATTCGAACCTTCGACCCTCTGATTAAAAGTCAGATGCTCTACCGACTGAGCTAATGGCTCACATTATCAAGTGGTTCTAAGTTAGTTTGAGCCTTTTTAAAGTCGACCCCTGCATCTTCTAGCTTATTCAAGATGTGTATGCTTCGGGGTTACTCGTTGCTTATTCGGTGGGAGTATTGCTCGTTGCTCTACCGACTGAGCTAATGGCCCACATTATCAATTGGTTCTAAGTTAGTTTGAGCCTTTTTATATAATCGGCGGCTTCTTTGTGTTCCATAAATAAAAAAGTCCCAGAAAATAAAAAAAGCTGGGCTACCAGGATTCGAACCTGGGAATCACGGGACCAAAACCCGTTGCCTTACCGCTTGGCTATAGCCCAATAATCTAAATGGTGGAGGGGGGCAGATTCGAACTGCCGAACCCGAAGGAGCGGATTTACAGTCCGCCGCGTTTAGCCACTTCGCTACCCCTCCATATAGTTAACATATTAATATGTTTTTATACAAAAAAATGGTGCCGGCCAGAGGACTTGAACCCCCAACCTACTGATTACAAGTCAGTTGCTCTACCAATTGAGCTAGGCCGGCATGGTATTAACTCACCTATTCATTTTGTCACGTTTGCCTGATGACCCCTGTATCTCCCAGCATATTCATGGATGTGTATGCTTCGGGGTTACTCGTAGCTGATTCGGTAGAAGTATTGCTCGTTGCTCTACCAATTGAGCTAGGCCGGCATGGTGAAGAACTATCTAGGTTTAAATGGTGGAGGATGCAGGGCTCGAACCTGCGACCCCCTGCTTGTAAGGCAGGTGCTCTCCCAGCTGAGCTAATCCTCCACATGGTGACCCGTACGGGATTCGAACCCGTGTTACCGCCGTGAAAGGGCGGTGTCTTAACCGCTTGACCAACGGGCCAGTTCATTTATTTAACTTGTCTTAGCAGTCAACGAATTTTATTATATACAGATTTCCACACTTTGTAAAGAGAAAAATGATATTTTTTTATAAAAAAATTTTCTGCCCCGTAAAACCCTTGATACACAAGGGATTATCCCCCTAATAAAATTAATAAATTAAGAAATAAATTGGTTTTTCATTTAAAAAATGATAAATTATAGTTAGGTACTAATAGTTAATCACAATGGAGGTTCCAAATGACTGAACTATTAAAGGATAAAAACATTGTTGTTATGGGTGTTGCCAACGAAAGAAGTATTGCATGGGGTATTACAAAATCACTCCATAATGCTGGAGCAAACCTTATATTTACAAACAGGCAAGAAAGATCGTATAAAAAACTAACTAAGTTATTAGAACAAAATGATATCGAGGCTAAACTCATCGTTACTTGTGATGTTGCGGACGATGCAAGTATAAGCAACGCTTTTAATGAGATAAAAGAAAAGGTTGGGGTTATACACGGCCTTGTCCATGCCGTCGCATTTGCAAACCGCGATGAACTAAAAGGTGATTTCAGCGATACATCAAGAGAAGGATTTTTATTAGCACAGGATATTAGTGCATTTTCCTTAGTTGCTGTCACAAAAGCAGCAAAAGAACTAATGACTGAAGGTGGCAGTATCGTTACGCAAACATATTTAGGTTCTGAAAAAGTAATTCCTAACTATAATGTAATGGGAGTTGCCAAAGCCTCTCTAGAAGCAAGTGTTAGATACCTAGCCGAAGATGTTGGAAAACATGGTATTCGCGTAAACGCAGTATCTGCTGGACCTATTCGGACTTTAGCAGCAAAAGGGGTTTCTGGGTTTAACGAGAAACTAGGCATGGTGGAAGAAAAAGCACCTTTACGCCGTAATGTTGACCAGGATCAAGTTGGAGACGCTACCCTATTCTTTATCAGTGATCTTTCTCGTGGTGTAACCGGAGAGGTACTACATGTCGATTCAGGTTACCACATAATTGGTGGCTAATTTCACTAATCAATAATCAATCATAGACGCTTACTAAAAATGCTTTAGTAAGCGTTGTTTTCTATTTAGATAAGGATATACAGGGGGGATTTGAATGGGAGAGTGGTTTACTAGTAAGGCAGTATCATCTTTTCATTTATGGGGTATCCACCACCTATTCATGGTATTCTTATTTATTTTTGGAGCTGTATTATTACTATTTTGCTCCAACAAATGGATTACCAATAAAAGGACATCCAATTTTTTTAGGATAGGGTTATTGATCATCTTAGTTTCCTCTGAACTTAGTTATCAAACATGGGGGGTATTAAACGGCAGTTGGAATCCGCGTGAATTCCTTCCCTTTCAACTATGTAGCATAGCGGGAATCGTTACTATGCTTGCACTACTAACCAAAAATAAGAAAATCATTCAAGTTATCCTATTCATCGGCATTGTACCTTCCTTCCTTGCGGTAGTAACACCAGAATTACACCATGGTTTTCCTCATTTTCGATTTTGGCAGTTTTTTATACACCATCTCATATTATCTTGGGCTTGTATATTTTTAGTCCTAACATCTACGTTAAAAATCACCTTTAAAAAGACAATAGAGTCTTATCTTTACCTTTTATGTTATGCAGCAATTATCGGATTCTTTATCAATCCAATTTTTGACGCCAATTTTCTTTTCTTAGCTAGAACACCTTCAACCAGTACACCGCTAAATTTTCTCGGAGATGGATTTTGGTACTATTTTAATCTTTGTATGGTTGGATTACTTGTATTCATAGCCATCTATGGTGTTTATAATGCGCTATATCAATTCAAGAGAAGAGACAGGTGAAAAAGTCCTCCTGAAACACCAATTACGCTTATACAGCCATTTCTGATTAAATAATGAGATACATTATCTAAAGTGTATAATTAGATGACCATTGAACTACCCCCACTTAACCTCCTTTCAGGATGTTTGAAGTGGGGGATTCTTGGGAACAGAGCGTACTTGTTCGTGGTATTTCTTAACTAACAGCGGTTTCTCTTCTTTACCAAGCTATCCCCGTAGTCCCTACGGTTTTATAGGTTGTTTAAGCCGAAGCTACGATTCGTAACCCTTCGACTAGAATATTTTTACTCGCATTGACATCTCGATCATGATGCATCTGAAATGGATTTTGCTAGTTTATGGTTTCACAACATTCCTTTCGTGTTCAAGTCTTCGATACAGATGACATCGTGTTTTTTGATGATGGCTGTACTTAACTTGTTTAGGAGAAGTTGGCACGTTGATTCAGCACTTTTTCATACAATCTTGCTACATTGCGTTTTTTTTTTGATAGTTTTTGGCGTCGAGTAAGTCGATTCCGTTGTTTTTCGCATGCAGCGCACGTCTGGACAGTTTGCGTTGTTCTCGTTTTAACTTCTTTTCCATGTTGGAAGTGAACTGGTTATTGTCAATTTTGTGACCATCAAAAAACTACCACAGACCTTTTGGAAAAGTGTATGGTAGTTTTTATTATGCCTATAGAATAGATAGAAATCTTCTACGCAGAATACTTCACGAAACAAATAAAAAAACAACCTAACCTCTTTATTTAGAAGTTAAGCTGCTTTAAAGAGCTTCCAAGCGGACTTGAACCGCTGACCCCCACCTTACCATGGTGGTGCTCTACCGACTGAGCTATGGAAGCATAATAGAAAATTAAACATAAAAATGGCTCCACAGGTAGGATTCGAACCTACGACCGATCGGTTAACAGCCGATTGCTCTACCACTGAGCTACTGTGGAATAATATAAATTACGTATCTTTTCATGGAAGCATTTTTTCGATGCTCTCGGTGAGAATAATGCTCGTTCTGAGGAATAATAGTTAATACAATATATGACTATTATGTACAATATTCTATTTTATATACAAAAAATTGCCTGGCAACGTCCTACTCTCGCAGGGGCAATGCCCCAACTACCATCGGCGCTGAGAAGCTTAACTTCTGTGTTCGGTATGGGAACAGGTGTGAC
>NZ_JBPWOS010000011.1:0-130937 GCF_055550225.1 Ornithinibacillus liuyingii
ACTAATCCACAGCGTTGCTTTTAGTATAAATGACTATACTAAAAAAGCACTAGAGGTAGCGAACCTCTAGTACTTAATATACAAGGCTGGGACAAAAGAATTTATCTAGGAAAAACCGGATGATGAGCAAGGATCCCGCTTTGGAAATATACTTCGCTTTCACTTCCAGTACAGGGACGACATCTGCTCGAAAAAACCATCGCAGCGTCTACCTTGCCGCCGGGCGGCTGCCTTAGCCTCCTCGTGCTACTTCTTTAGGGGTCTCAACCTTGCCCTATCCTCCCGCAGGAGTCTACGTATATTTCCGGAGCTAGTATCGTGTATCATTCGGTTTTACATTTAATTCTCTTAATTAGTCCCAGCCTCTTTTCAAGACATATCTATATTCGTTTACTTGGTTTATATAAAAAACCGAAAACTGTCATGCTTTTTAGCTAAACAGTCATCTATACATATTGCTTATAACAATAGACGCATAAATGTCGTAGCTAGTCCAAAATATATTAGTACCGAAATAATATCATTTATCGTCGTAATAAATGGGCCGGAAGCGACAGCTGGGTCAATACGAAAACGATCCATTAGTAGTGGAATAAATGAACCAGCAAGTGTTGCCACAACCAAGGTTAACATGATTGATAAGCCAATTAGAATTCCTAAATATATGTTATCCTGCCATAAAAAGATGATGACAGTTATAATCAAACCACACACCGTTCCCGTGATAAGACCGGTACCTGCTTCTCGAAGAATCAATTTTAGCTTACCGGAATCACCATATTCACCAGTAGCCAGTCCCCGAACAGCTACAGCTAGCGCCTGGGTTCCTGTATTCCCAGCCATCCCCCCAATTAATGGAATAAAAATAGAGAGTATGGTAACTTGATTTAAGGTTTCTTCAAACTGACCAATTAAACTAGCAGTCAATAATCCCAAGAATAATAATATAATTAACCATGGTAAACGTTTCTTTGCAGCTATTAATGGATTAGTATCCTTACTATCCCCATCAGAAATACCTGCTAAGCGAGAATAATCTTCACTAGCCTCTTCTTCCATAACATCTAAAATATCATCAACGGTAATAATCCCTAATAAATGCTGTTGAAAATCAACAACTGGAACGGCAAGAAAATCATAATCCCGCATTGATTTAGCAACATCTTCCTGATTTTCTGCCACAGAGACGTGGAAAACTTTTTCATTCATAATACTTTCAATCGTTGTATGATCATCAGCAATGATAAGATCCCGTAAAGACAGTACCCCGACTAATCTTTTATCTCCATCGACAACATATAAATAATAAATCGTTTCAGCATCTGGAGCTTCTTCTTTTAACTGATTCATTGTATCTTTCACGGTTTGCATTTTGTTTACCGAGATGAACTCAGTTGTCATAATACTACCGGCAGTCTTTTCCTCATAATGAAGCAAATCCTTAATGTCTTCAGCATCCGCTTTATTCATTATCGTTAAAAAGCTTACAACCTTTTCTTTCTCCATCTCATTTAGGATGTCCACCGCATCATCGGTCGACATTTCAGCAAATACCATGGAAGCATAGTTCGTATCCATTTCAGTGAAAAATGGTTGAATATCTTCAAGCCCTATATGCTCCATCATCGCTGCCACTTCCTCTGGAGAAAGGTAGCCATAAATTAACATGCGGTCCTTTTTTTCTACTTCCATAAAAAATAACGCTTGATCATATGGGTGCATGTCTAGAAAATGTTCTCTAAAATCATAAATATTTTCGCTTTGTAGAATTTCTAGAATCCTATTGAAAGCTTCCCACTTCACTTCCTCTTTATTATCCATATGCAACCCCCCTTTTAAAAATATTTATCATCGTTATACATACCTGTAAAAATCATTCATCTAACTACAGAAAGATGGTATAATAGTTTAATGCGAAGACTATGTTTCAAAGAAAACAAAGTATCATATAGAAAGTAAGGAACAAACATGAATACTAATAAAAATAACATTGATTATACATTAATATCAATTATACTGCTGTTAGGTATCGTGAGTGTTTTCACGATATATACGGTCGAACCCACCTTACCAGCAACATTAGCAGATCAAAACTTCTATCAAAAACAGATTATCTGGTATGTCGGTGGAGGACTTATCATCGCATTACTTATGCAAATTGACTATGACCGTTTCAGACAATTAACTTGGATCCTTTATGGAATTGGTATGGTCATGTTACTCATGCTGTTTTTTGGGTTTCCACCAGGGATTGTCCACGAAGTAAATAATGCTGTGAGTTGGTTCAAATTCCCTGTACTTGGAACTCTACAGCCTGCTGAATTTATGAAAGTAATTCTCATTTTAACATTGGCACATGTTATGTATTTCCATAACCAAAAATATATCAAACCAACTGTTAAGAATGATTTATGGTTACTATGCAAAATACTTTTACTTTCCCTTCCACCAATGGGACTAATAGCAGTACAGCCTGACTTAGGTGGATTATTAGTTCTAGCCGCTATTACAGGGGCAATGATTTTAGTATCCGGCATTCGCTGGAGCTTGATTTTAAGTATTATACTAATTGCATTAGGTGGAATAGGATTAATTGTTGCTGCCTACTTCCTTTTCCCAGATTCTATAGCTGTATTTTTAGAAGAAACCGTGTTTAAACACGTATCTAGTCGTTTCTACGGGTGGCTTAGTCCTGAACAGTACTCTGAATCTGGCTATCAATTAATACGTGCCATGATGGCTATTGGTTCTGGTCAGCTTTTCGGAAAGGGAATTGAAGTCATGCAAGTAAGCGTCCCTGAACGCCATACGGACATGATATTTACCGCTATTGCAGAGCAATTTGGTTTTATTGGTTCTAGTATTGTTGTAACATTATTCTTCCTATTACTATATCGTCTAATTTATATCGCCATTCAAAGTAATGACAGTTATGCAAGCTATATTGTAACAGGAACTGTAGGGATGTTTGCTTATCAAATATTTCAAAACATCGGCATGTCCATTCAGCTACTCCCAATCACTGGTTTACCGTTACCGTTCTTAAGCTATGGTGGTAGTTCAACCTTAACATATCTATTAGCAATTGGGATTGTATTAAATATTCACTCTCGAACAAAAAAATATATGTTTGAATAAGCGAGAATAGCAGATACTATTCTCGCTTTCCTTTTACAATGAGGTGATAGAATGAAAGTTGATATTATTGGTGATGTTCATGGCTGCTACCAAGAACTTTGTAGTTTGTTTGAGGAATTAGGTTACCAAAGCATAGATGGTATCTACCTTCACCCCGATAACCGTATTCCAGTATTTGTTGGGGATCTAACGGACCGTGGCCCAGAATCGATTCACGTGATTCAAATTGTATATGAGATGGTCGTGAAGCACAAAAAGGCAAAATATGTACCAGGTAATCATTGTAATAAATTGTATCGTTATTTCTTAGGTAATAAAGTGCAACATCAGCATGGTTTGGAGACTACCGTAATGGAGTATATGGCCTTAAACGAAAAAGTACAGGACCAAATCCGAAGTCAGTTCATAGAGCTATATGAGGAAGCACCACTCTACCTACCATTACCAGAAGTAAATGCAGTCGTTGCTCATGCAGGAATTAAACAAGCTTATATTGGGCGTTATGACAATAAGGTAAAAACATTTGTATTGTATGGAGATATTACGGGCGAATTTGATAAGGCAGGTAGACCAATTCGCCGAGATTGGGCACAGCATTATCAAGGGGATGCTTGGATTGTGTATGGTCATACACCTGTGCGGAATCCGCGAATCGTAAACAAAACGATCAATATTGATACGGGGTGTGTGTTTGGTAACAAATTAACCGCATTTCGACTGCCAGAAGAAAGAATTGTCAGTGTTCCATCTGAACAACCTTTTCATCCAGATAAATTCCGATCCTTCCCAGACAGCTAATTACATGTCTGGAAGGATCTGTTTCATATCTTCTGGTAAAGGAGCTTGATAAGTCATCCATTCTTTTGTTCCAGGGTGTTCAAAGCCTAGCTCAAAGCAATGGAGCGCTTGACGATTTATTAGTGTTTTCTTTCCTCCATATAAATCATCTCCTGCTAGCGGATGGCCGATATGAGAAAAATGCACACGAATTTGATGCGTCCTTCCTGTTTCAAGCTGTACAGCGAGTAAACTATGGGAATTAGTTTCCTGTACAACCTGAAAATGTGTGATTGCTCTTTGACCGTCCTCCCGAACAGTTCGTTCAATTATAGAGCCTTCTTTTCTAGCAATATTAGCATCGATAATACCTTTTTTTTCTTTAAGAACCCCCTCAACTAAAGCATAATACTTACGTTTCACCTTCCCCTTTTTTTGACTGGCTGATAAAATGGAATGACTTAAACGGTGTTTGGCTATTAATAATAAGCCTGATGTATCTCGATCAAGCCTTGTAACCACATGAACCGTATAAGGGATATTATGTGTTTCATAGTGATATAGAATCCCATTCGCTAATGTGCCTGTTTGGTGAATAATGGAAGGTATTGTAGCAATACCCGTTTGTTTATTAATAACCATTATCGCATCATCTTCATACATGATATCTAGTGGTATATGCTCAGCTTGCATAAGCGGCCCCTTAACTTCCATTGCAAACTCTACCGAAACAATATCTCCGGACTTTAACCTATAGCGCAAATTCTCCGGCTCACCATTAACGAGTATCTTTCCTCCATCATAAATAAGACTTTTCAATAGACGCCTTGAAAAGTCTTGATCATTTTGTAAAAATTCACGTAATAGTTTTCCTTCTGTTTCATTCTGGATGATCCATCTCATCGAATTAATCACCTATACCTTAATTATTCTCTGCAATAAAGGAGTCACGTACTCGATTCCAGAACGGGAACGGCCTAAACCGGGCAAAACGAATTTTCTCCTTGGCCACGCGACATTGAATAGATTTCACATTCGTGTAATTATGCGTAATATGGTCAATCGTTATAAAGAAGCTACGATCGACAATTGGCTTTAATAGACATGTATGATGCTTTGGTAAAATTAACGGAGAGCCAATGGTACGAAATACCCGATTATTTATTGATGCCATTTCAGTTAATTGAATTGCCTCTAGAGTCGGGTGAATAATCCCACCACCTAGTGCTTTATTATAAGCCGTACTACCAGAAGGTGTAGATATACATAAGCCATCTCCACGAAATGTCTCAAACCGTTCTCCTCTAATTTCAACATCAAATACAACAGAGCTTTCGGGTGTTTTAATCGTCGCTTCATTTAATGCTAAATATCTATCCGTCTTATTTCCAGTTTTCGATCGAATTGTAACCTCTAATAATGGATATTCCACGATCTGATAAGGTGTCTTCGCAATTTCGATTACAAGTTTCTCCAATTCCTCAGGCAAGTAATCCGCATAAAACCCTAAATGGCCTGTGTGAATCCCAATAAAAGCTGTTTGGCTAAGTCGATGGTTATAGCGATGGAATGCTTCTAAAAAAGTGCCATCTCCCCCAACTGAAATAACCAAATCCGGTTCTTCGCGATCATATAATAGATCAAAGTCGATTAAATGCTGTTTCATTTTAGCTTTAATCTTATTCGATCTATCGTCTCCCTTTGAAATGATTTTAAACTTCAATCTCATGTCCTCCTATTAGTAATATTTATTTCCGATGAAAAATCCGTCGCGCTTCTTGAATTTCAGTTTTTATTTTTGACATTTCTTCATCTAGCTTAAATGCAGCTTCTGCAGCAAGCTGTAACCTCAACTTAATATCCTCTGGAATTCTACCTTTATATTTATAATTCAATGAATGCTCATTCGTAGCCCAGAAATTCATCGCTAATGTACGAATTTGAATTTCTGCCATAATCACTTTATTCCCATGAATAGTTTCAACTGGATATTCAATTAGCATATGAAAAGAGCGATATCCACTTTCTTTTTCATTAGCTATGTAATCCTTCTCTTCTACTATGGTAAAGTCTTTACGAGACCTCAGCATTTCGACAACTGTATAAATATCATCTACAAACTGACATACAACTCGTATCCCAGCTATATCTTGGATATCTTGCTCAATTCGATTAAGCGGTATTTTTCTTTTTTCTGCCTTTTCTAAAATACTTTGCACCGGTTTCACACGTCCAACAATAAATTCTATCGGAGAATGTCTTGTCTCATATTCAAATTGTGCACGCATGCCTTTTAATTTAACCTTTAATTCTTCGACTACTTGTGAATAAGGTGCAAGTATTGCTTCCCAATTCAATTTTAACACCACCTGTAATGACTATTTCGTTTTTATTTTAACACAAAAGAAATATATATTCTTTGCATAATTACTTCTGTTTCGCCATAATCAATGTAATTAAGAAATTCCTGGAGGTACCAAATGGCACAAGAAATCGAAATCGAATATAAAAACCTATTAACAAAAGAAGAATATGAAACCCTATTGAATAATCTACCTTTTCCAAAAGAAGGGAAAGAACAAATAAATTACTACTTCGAAACAGCAGACTTTAAACTACGTCAACATCATGCAGCATTAAGAATTCGTAAAAAGAATAATCAATACCAACTAACTTTAAAAGAGCCTCATAAAGATGGCCTACTAGAAACACACGACTCACTGACCGAGGCAGAAGCATTATCATGGATTAATCGTCATCCAACCCCAAAAGAAGCGACCACCATTCAATTAAATCAAATGAATATCGATACAGATGAGTTACACTATGTAGGTAATCTAACTACAATTCGGCGCGAATACCAGGAAAATGGACTCATAATTGTTTTAGATTATAGTCAATATAATCATGTGGAAGACTATGAACTAGAGATAGAGTCGCAGAGTAAAGAAGCTGGCTTAACTGCTCTTACGAACATTCTAGAAACATATCATATTACCCAAAAAGAAACACCAAACAAAATAGCAAGATTCTTTTCTAGCCTATCTTAAAATATAGTACAATCAGATTATTTGCTCACCCTTATTTATTGTTGCTACAATATAGACACCATTGATAAGGAGTAAATAAACGTGAATCATCGAACAATATTTGAAGCAATTGGTGGCTATGAGACTATCGAACGGCTTGTGGCTGCTTTTTATAGACGAGTTGGAAATCATCCGAAACTCACTCCTATTTTTCCAGAGGATCTTACTGAAACCGCAAGGAAACAGACATTATTCTTAACGCAATTTTTCGGCGGTCCTCCTGTTTATACAGAAGAACGAGGACACCCTATGATGAGACGTAGACACCTACCATTTGAAATTACACCTTCACGAAGAGATGCTTGGTTAGATTGCATGGAAGCAGCATTAGAAGAAGTGGAAATTGAAGAACCATACCGTACAGCTATATTTGAAAAGTTGACCATGACCGCCAATCATATGATGAATACACCCGAACAATAGAAAGGAGAATCGATGTGAGCTGGGAACGAACTGAGCTAATTAGCTCACAGAAAGCAAACACATCGTCCGAATATAGTTGTGATACTGTAAAAAAACCAATTGAAATATATGTATTTATCGACCCGATGTGTCCGGAATGCTGGTCACTTGAGCCGTATTTAAAAAAGCTATCAATTGAATATGGACGATTGTTTACGCTAAGACCAATAATTTCAGGTGCCTCTAGGCCGCTTAATCATGATAATTTTGATCAACCAAAAAGACTTAGAGAGATTTGGGAACGTACCGCATCTAGAACAGGAATGAGTTGTGATGGTGATTTATGGCTAGAAAACCCAATTCACTCCCCTATCACAGCCTATTTAGCTATCAAAGCTGCTGAGCTTCAAGGAATACGTTATGGTAAAGTATTCTTACGTAAAGTACAAGAATGCCTATTCTTAAAAAAGATGGATATCTCTAAAGAATCCGTATTGTTGGAGTGTGCAAAAGCTGCCAAGCTAGACATTCAAGAATTTAGAAATGATTTACATTCCGATTCTGCAAGGAAAGCATTACAATGTGATTATAAATTAAACCGTGAAATGGAAATTGATTACATGCCAACGATGGTATTTTTCCATAAAAATATTGAAGAGCAAGGAATAAAAATCTCTGGCCTTTACCCTTACGAAATTTATGTCCGGGTTTTAAGTGAAATGACAGAGCACCTGCCCATTCCTTCACAACATCCTTCGTTAGAAGATTTCGTACAACGTTTTGGTGTAGTTGGAACAAAGGAAGTATCTGTAGTATATAACTGGACCCTGGAAAAAGCAGAACGCGAAATGAAAAAACTCCAATTAAAGCAAATTGTAGAAAAGATTCCTGCTAAACATGGGACATTTTGGCAATTTAATGAACAAAGATAACGATTATATTAAACAAAAAACCAAGGGGGATTCCTTGGTTTTTTACTCATTTAAGAAAAAATAAAGGATATACGGGGCAGCGTATATCCTTCTTTTTCTCACTTCTTTGTATCAAAACAAAGGGGGATGGGAGAAAGTTTCATGATCAAACAAAGGGGTTTTGTTTGTGATTCATCTCACATTAATAATATATCAGTTACAACCATTTTTCGCAACTAGTTTGTTTTTCTTTTCACAAATCTGTCACTTCTATTATTACTTTGACTTACATATATATTAGTAGACGATTTTCTGATCGGAATAAGGAGGAAATTACGTTGCGAGAATTACTTCCATACCTGTTTATTATCTTAACGTTTTTTGCTGTTTTACTAAATCTATTTGGGTTAATGCAACTGATCCCAATTTATGTCACATTACCGATTCTATTTTTATGTATTTATTTTACTTTATTTTCATTCACCCATCGAAATAAATATCGTGGCTAGTTCACTTATGTTACTACACCATTCTACTTTTTTAGTAACCTCTAAAGTAAAAAAGGGTGACCCCGACTTAAAGGGCCGCCCTTTTCCTTATTTATTTAACAGAAGATTTTCCATCTCTGTTAGTTTTTCTTCAAATACATCTAATGCATCTAAGATTGGTTGTTTCGATGTCATATCGACACCAGCTTTTTTCAATACTTCAATTGGATAATCACTACTTCCAGATTTCAGGAAATCTAGGTAATGACCAACTGCTCCTTCTTCTCCAGATAGCATTTTATTCGCTAATGCTGTTGCAGCGGAGTATCCAGTAGCATATTGATAAACATAGTAGTTGTAGTAGAAGTGAGGAATTCTAGCCCACTCTAGACCGATTTCTTCATCTGACACCACTTCGTCACCGAAGTATTTTTTATTTAGCTCATAATAAATTTCTGTTAAGTTATCTGCAGTAAGTGCTTCCCCTGCTTGTGCGCGTTTATGAATCTCATGCTCGAATTCTGCAAACATTGTTTGACGGAAAACAGTACCACGGAATCCTTCTAAGAAATGGTTTAAAATATATAGCTTTTGTTTTTCATCGTCAAGATTGTTTAATAAGTAGTCGTTAAGTAATGCTTCATTCGCTGTAGATGCCACTTCCGCTACAAAGATGGAATAGTTACCATAACGATATGGTTGGAACTTCCTTGTGAAATAACTATGTGCAGAGTGCCCTAATTCATGTGTTAATGTAAACAGGTCACTCACACGATCTTGCCAGTTCAATAAAATATATGGGTTCGTGCCATAAGCACCTGAAGAGTATGCACCACTTCGTTTACCTTTATTTTCTTCCACATCAATCCAACGATTCGCAAAGCCTTCCTTAATGACTTCTAAGTATTCTTCTCCAAGAGGCTTAAGACTTTCTAATACATATTCTTGTGCTTTCTCATATGGGATTTCCATGTCGACATCTTGGACTAATGGTGTGTACATATCATACATATGCACTTCATCCACACCTAGTATTTGTTTACGTAATTTTCCGTAACGGTGTAATAACGGTAATCTCTCATTAACAGCTTCAACCAGATTATCGTATACTGTTTCCGGAATATTATTATTGTCTAACGCAGCCTGTCTAGCTGAATCATAGTGACGAACTTTTGCATTAAAATTATGTGACTTAACAGTACCACTTAATGTAGAAGCAAAGGTATTTTTGAATTGTCCGTACGTGTTATACATTGCTTGGAATGCTTCTTTTCGCACTCGACGATCCTTTGATTCTAAGAACCCTACGTAGCGACCATGTGTTAGATCGACTTCTTCTCCCTTTTCATTGGTAATGGTAGGGAATGTTAAATCTGCATTATTTAACATTCCAAACGTTTGTGACCCAGTAGATAAAGCTTCAGACGCCTCTGCTAAAAGGGCTTCTTCTGTCTCTCCTAATACATGCTTACGTTGTCTAATAATTTCATTTAACACATGTTCATAAAGCTTTAATTCTTCTTTTTCTTCCAGGTAAGCCTTTATCGTTGCTTCATCCATCTTCAGAATCTCTGGTACTAAATAACTCATAGAACTTTGCGCAAATGTTAATACATTTTCTGCTTTTGCATTCAATGCTTGATAAAATGAGTTAGTCGTGTCCTGGTCATAACGCATATGTGCATATGTAAAAAGCTTACCAAGTCTTTCTGACAATTCATCTTGCAAGTTTAGAACGTTATATAAAGAGTCTGCAGATTCTGCAACCTTTCCTTTATACTCTGAAATTTTAGGAATTTCGTTCTTTAAGCTATTAAGCTCTTCTTCCCATACGGCATCAGTTTCAAAGATATCCTCTAATCTCCACGTTCTTTCAACCGGTACTTCACTTCTTGTTTGAAGTTCTTTTGTTGCCTTTGCCATTTACCTTCCTCCTTTACATCATTCCACAGTATAGTTATCAGTAAAAATTAGAAAATACTACTAATAACTATATTATTTAGTATAACGAATTAATTATGAATCATGCTCGTATTTTGTCTCGAAAATGTTCAAAAGTTCTTTCAATAATTCTTCATCTCCTTTAAGAGCGTCTTCTATATGCGAATAATGGTGTAAGTTTGTGCTTTTACGAAACTCATGCTCGGAAACCTGTTCAATAATTCCTAATGCGGCCAATAGATGAAGGTATTCCATAATGGGGTCAGCTGAGGGTTGTACTAAAGGGAACGAATCCGTTGATATTGATTTACGAAACTGAAAATGACAAGAATTTAATGAAAAAACTGCTCCAATGGGAATAGGGTCAATAAACTCTAGACAAATTCTACTTTGCCAATCCCCTAGCGAGGTTAACATTTTATATTGGGAGGAGATGGGAAGATATATAATAGAAGGCAAGAACTCTCGGTGTGTACCTTTATAATATAGCCAATTGTACCAACTCAACTCGGTGCCATATAATTTTTTTGGTTGATACATTCTGTACTGATACTTTGCTTTTCTCCATTCAGTAAGGAAGAGTTCCCTAGAATCCACGGACGTTTTAAACATATCGAGAAAGATCATCGAATCAAGTTTTTTTATAATGAAATTCCCAATCATCCGTCTTTTTCCTATTTGAAAGACATTTCCAATTATCGTAAAGAGTTTGCTTTGTGGGTCGAAAAAATATAATACGGGGAAAGACTGGTCCTGGAACTGATGTAAAAACTGTAATAGAAACTGATCTACCTTGAAGGAGTGTTTAGTAGTTCGTTTCAGGTTGGTCGCACCTAAAATCCAAATTGGTTGAATTCCCACACTTAGATAACTCCCTGTTCGCTTTTGAATCTCATTAATGGGTATTCTTGCACACTGATATTCCAATGCAATTTTCTTTTTACCTACTCTAAGGAAAATGTCACATCTCTGCTTGATTGATGAAATATATTGTTCAAGCGCCACATCTAAGCCTTGCTTAATTAGCCATTGATAGAGCATGATCTTACCTTGCTCATGATAGACCCCTTCCCCTCCTTCATGTGTTTGACAATTCTTCCTGTTTTGATGTGCAAAGTGAGGAATTATCTTGGATCCTGATTTAATAATGACCTTACCTTTACACACAGGACAAAAAAACACATGATCCGATCTAAGCACTTCAATCTCCTGCTTGGAAAACTCGAATAACGTAATGAGCTTCCCATTATTTAATTTGGCTTGTAGCAAAACAATCACCTCCATCATACTATTTCGATAGAGGTGATGAAATTCCTGCAAAAAAAATAAGATACCTTTAAAAGGTATCCTATGGATTCACAGGGAAATGTAAGCGAATATCAGCAAAAGTAGTAGTATCGAAAATCTTTTTTCCATACTCTTCTAGTACATGAATGGTGATATTTGAATCATCTCCATATTCAAATACACGTGAAATAATATCTTCCTGTGTATGTTCATCTAGCACATCTTGAGAAAATTCCATATAGAGATAGTATTTCCCATTATAATAATATAATGTTTCCTCCTCACTTCCTGTATCATCGTGGAAGTGGTGACTGAGTTGTATAACATCTTCAAAGTCTTTAAAACCAGCGATAATCCATAAATTCTCCTCAACGAAATCTTCATCTGCATCGTCACTATCGCTTTTACCAAACTTTTCTTCTAAGAATGATTCTACTTTCTCATCTACAGGAATATCTATAGTAGAGCCATCTTCATCAATTGGAAATTCTAGATTATCTCCATTTTTAGAAAGCTGCGCCTTTGTAACAACAATTTCTAAGCCTTTTTCTAGAGCATGAACTTGAATCCATAAAGGGCCATCTACATGAAAGTCTTCTTGATAATTCACTTCATCCATCATCTGCCAGAACAATTGTTCACTACGCTCACGATTATACCAAATTTCTTCCCTTTGAAAACCTCGATCTTCAATATCTACATAAGAGATAAAGAATTTTACTGTGTTCTCATTAATTCTTTCGATTTCCATGCAATTCTCTCCCTTCTTTTTCAATCTAGCTCCAGTGACTTGGGAGCTTCACTTAAGGCTATACTCCAAGAGGCGTGTTTACTTTACTCGACTTAAGTGTCCTGCCCATTTATTGCTTACTGGGCTACTTCCCTTTTTTTATATTCAATAGAGCTAGTCTATTCTTATCTATTGAAAAAAGAATACCATCTTATTTATATTGTATGTTAGCATATTGCAATATGAAAATTAATATGCCTATATATAATTATTTAAAATATTATTTTAACTTATTTAACCGAATTTGTCATCATTCTAACATACTAAAAGCGCAGATTCTTGATATTAGGAATCTGCGCTTTTACTTTTGAAAAGATGGTGCTTAATTAACCATTCTTCTAGCTTCCTCTAATTGAAAAGTTCGTACAGTTCTTGGTAAAAACCTGCGAATCTCATCTTCATTATAGCCAACTTGCAGCCTTTTTTCATCTATAATGATCGGTCTTCTTAGTAAGCCTGGATTCTCTTGAATCAAAGTAAATAATTCTTTTAAAGGAAGCTGATCAATATTTACGTCTAAACTTTGAAATACTTTGGAACGTGTTGAGATGATCTCATCTGTACCATCTTCTGTCATCCTTAATATTTCCTTTATTTCATCTAAAGTTAGCGACTCAGAAAATATATTCCGCTCCTTAAAAGGAATTTGGTTGTCTTTCAACCAAGCTTTTGCTTTTCTACAAGATGTACAACTAGGTGAGGTATAAAGTGTTACCATGATACTTCACTCCTCATTACTGTTTACAATTGGTAAACCTTTAATCGGTTATTAAATTAAAATTACTTTAAATAACCTATAAGTATAGTATACATCATTTGTCAAGTAATAGATAGATTATTTTCACTAAAAATATCAAATTCACAAAATCGATATAATTACTGTCTAAAAATAAATTATCCATAAATCCATTCACTAATAACGCCCCTTATAATGTTAGGTTATATTACATTTAAATAAATATTTTCTTGATTTTTTAGAAAAACCCGCTTATCATTTTATTATAATGTTATAAAACCTTACATAAGGAGGGGAGTAAATGAAAAAGATTGAAGCCATAATACGTCCAGAAACATTCCAATCTTTACGTAGTAGCTTATCCGAAATAGGGATAGGCGGTTTAACGATTACAGAAGCAGCTGGTACCGGGAAACAAAAAGGGAAAACCGGATTATTTCGCGGTACTACGTTTCAGCTACAGTTATTACCTAAGCTTAAAGTAGAAACAGTCGTGGATGATAGTCAAGTTGATGAAATAGTCGACATAATCATCAACACTTGTAGCACAGGAACAATTGGTGACGGAAAAATCTTCATCCATCCGATTGAAGAAGTCATAAGAATTCGCACAAAGGAACGAGGAGCACAAGCCATTTTATAACATGAGTTTATGATTAGGAGGGGAAAGAATGAATACAGAAGAATTAGAGTTAGCCATTAACCTAGTATGGGTAATGTTAGGCGCTTTTCTTGTATTCTTCATGCATGCAGGATTTGCGATGGTCGAATCAGGGTTTACTAGATCCAAAAACACGTTAAACATATTAATGAAGAACTTCTTAACCATTAGTGTTTCAGCAATTTTATTCCTTGTTGTCGGGTATGGTTTAATGTTCGGAAGTACTTTTGGCTCTATAGTCGGTTCCGATGGCTTTTTGCTTAGCGGAGTAGAGGATATTGGTTTCTTTGTCTTCCAAGCAATGTTTATAGCCACCTGTGCCACAATTATGTCTGGTGCTGTTGCAGAAAGGATTAAGCTTGGAAGCTATATTTTCATTGTGATAGCTATGACGGCAATTGTTTATCCAGTAGTGGGACATTGGATTTGGCAAGGAGACGGTTGGCTAACGATTCTTGGGTTTAGCGATTTCGCTGGATCTACCGTAGTTCACCTAACAGGAGCTGTAGGCGCATTAGTAGTTGTTCTTATTTTAGGACCTCGCTTAGGTAAATACGAAGGGAAAAAAGTTAACGTTATACCAGGACATAATATCCCTCTCGGCGCGTTAGGTGTCTTTATCCTATGGCTTGGATGGTTTGGATTTAATGGGGGTAGCACACTAGCTGCTGATCCAACATTAGTCCCTATGGTAATTGGCACTACTTTATTATCTACCTCTGCTGCCTTAGTTGCAAGTGCATTATACACCAGATTCCGATACAAGAAAGTGGATGCTTCATTATCTTTAAACGGTGTATTAGCAGGATTAGTGGGAATTACTGCAGGGTGTGCCGAAATATCTCTTGGCGGCTCTATTATAGTCGGTTTAATTTCTGGAGTGATTCTCGTAGAAGGAATTCGATTCTTCGATGCTAAGTTACAAATCGATGATCCGGTTGGTGCAATCACCGTACATGGTCTACTAGGTATATGGGGTACATTAGCTGTAGGTTTATTTTCAACTTCTACTGGCCTGTTTTATGGTAATGGATTTGCACAACTCGGAATTCAAGCCATCGGAGTACTCGCGGTCATCTTATGGGTAGCCGTTACCATTGGTGGATTTACGTATGTATTAAACAAGTTTGTTCCAATTCGTGTATCCAAAGAGGAAGAAATTGCAGGACTTGATTTTGCAGAACACGGTTCTAATGCTTATGACTTCAAAGACACATTGTTAACTAACGATGAAATTGAATCGCCAAATGTAGGTCTTGCATTAGCAGATCGCTTAAACAATATCCCTGTCGGAAACACCGAAGGAAAAACGATATAAAATAAGCAATACACATTGAAAACACTACACTTTTAAACACCACAAACGGTCGTCTTAACCAAAGGTTTAAGACGACCGAATTATAATTATTATTTCATCTGATTTCTATCGATCCTCGATAAAATATCCTCAGACTCTCTGTCCTCATTAAATGTTAATACTTCATCTACTGGTTGGTAAGACTGCCCATAAAGCTGTTCATCTTTATACGTATGAATCGATTCATACATTTTTCTCATTTGCTCATAAATGACTTCTTCCGATTCATCATTCGGTGACCAATATAAAATTTCCATCGGGGTCTCCTCATTAGTCGCCAACGAACGGCGATTATACCCAATTGATTGAGCATGCTTAAACCCTTCACGCTTATAAAAATGAAGTCGTTTTTCGGTATCTGAATCATCATAATCAACCGGTTCTACTTCTAATATTATCGGTTTATTATGTTCTTTTAATTTTTCAATTAATTTATGTCCAATACCTTGTCCTCTCGCTTTAGCTGAAACCCATACATAATCAATAAAAATAAAGGAATCAAATTCAGCATACATCATAACATGATATGGACCATCATCTTTATGGTAAACGTCCCCTTTTTCTTTCAATAACAGTTCCATATGTTCCTTTGATTTCATTTCTTCAATGGGGAAATATTTACTTAATTTTTCATACCAATCCATGGATCTACTCCTTCGTATTTTCTAAAAGAAAGCAAACAAGCTCTTAACGATTTTGTAAAACAATCCTGAAAGCCTTTATGTTGCTAGTATAACGAAAATAGGATTAGATGTTAAATCCCTGTTATACACTTATATCTTCAGTATGTGTAGTTAAACGAAAAAAAGCGAAACTTTTATTTATTGTTTCGCTTTTTTTCGTAAATTATGGCTTATAATCAACATTTTGGGTATATGTGTTACCAGCATTCCAAATTAAGTACTCATTTATTCCGTTATCCTGTAAGGCTTTTATTTGTGCTTCCACTTCTTTTTTTCCATATTTTGTCACTGGTATACCAGTACCATTATAAATCCAAGGTGCTTCAAAATCCTGTATCCATGGTCGAGAGACTGGTCGATTTTCCAATTTAGAAAGTACCTCATTTTCCACTTTAGCGTATTCATCCGTTAAACGATACGGTTCTGCATCAGGAAGTGGGATTCCGAAATAATTATTAGACCAGTGACTTGGATATATCATGGACGAAATGACATCGACATTTTCCGATATCTTGGAGAAGTTTTGACCTATTCCTGGTGCTTCAGGAATTGTAGCTGCATAACCGAAAATATCCACAGACACATCTATGTCATAAGGCTCTAATTCTTGTTTCGCATACGCCACAAAATCTGTAACAGCCTGAACTCGCCGTTGAACATTGTCTTCTTCGCTATCTTCATAAGCACCTTGTGAATAAGTTAAGTCGCCATCCCTACGTTCAAACCCTTCTGGAAATCGAACATAGTCAAACTGAATTTCTTTGAAGCCCATTTCGGCTGCCATTTTAGCAATTTCAACATTATATTCCCAAACCTCTTTTTGGAATGGATTTACAAATGATTCACCACGGTTATTTTTCCAAACAGAACCATTCTCTGTAAACGAAAGATCCGGTCTATTTTTAGCTAACACACTATCTTTAAATACTACAACCCTAGCAATTGGATAAATTTGATTTTCTTCTAAGGTTTTCATCATTTCCTGAATATCTTTAATATAATTTTGACCAATAGCTACAAATGGTGAATCTTCATCAGGTTTAAATGTTAAGTATCCATGGTCTTCCTTAATATCAATAACCATAGCATTCAGATCAGAGTTATTCACCAATTCCACTAACGAATTAAATCGACTACCTCCTGCTGAATGACCGGTTACATAAATACCACGTACTGCATCTGGGTATTCAAAATTATATCCAGAATCAACTACAAAGCGTTTTATAGAAACACCCTGTTCAATTAATTGGATCGATGTTTGTCTTGCTACATGATCATGGGCAAATAATTCTTCGTCCCCGCTACTTTTTTCTGGTATTGCAAACGGAAGTAAAATAACTAGTAGGAGAACAATTGGGATTAATAATCTCTTCAGTTGCTTATTCTTCATTCTATAAATCTCCTATTCCATAAGTGTAGCTTGCTTACGTTAAGTTGATGCAGACAACCTTTCGTTTGCAACCCTTTCAATCTATTATAATGCAGAAACGCTAGATTTTGAATGGAAAATAATAGATTTTTGTCATTCTTTTAGTTGTAATGTCGAATTATTCTCATTCAATCGATAATAAGAACCGAAATGAAAATTTAATTATGGAACATATATCCCTATTTCATCATTTCTTATGAAATTTACATTAAAAGGGTAATTTAACGTTATAAGGGCAAATTACAAAAGAACCTAATGTATAACGTCATAATGAAAGGAGCTTGAAATATGGATAAACAAGTATGGTTTGTTATTGCAGTTGTAGCTATTATCACCGCCGTAGGATTTTTCGCTTTTCAAGGGATAAATGATGACGAACATGCTGAACCTCCAGCTGGCGAAGAAACACAAAACGAAAATGAACAACAAGATACTACTCCGGAACAAACCAAGAATCCAGAGAAAGAGAATCATCAGTCTGTTCAACATACGGACTACACAGGAGAGGTTGCTCCTAAATTTTCTCCTGAAGATTTAGCAGCCGCTCCTACTGACAATTGGATTACAAATGGTGGTGACCTTTACAATCGAAGATACTCACCGTTAGAGCAAATTGATACATCTAATGTTGGTGACTTAAAGCTAGAATGGGTTACTAGCTTGGGTTCAGGTTTAGAATTCAAATATTCCGGTGAGTCAACGCCTCTTGTATATGACGGTGTAATGTTTAATGTCACCGGAGCCAATGTTGTACAAGCTCTTGATGCTACTACTGGCGAAATTATTTGGGAGTATACACCACAGCTTGCCGATGGCCTTGACACTGCTTGTTGTGGTTGGATTAGCCGTGGTGTTGCATTAGGAGATGGAAAAGTCTTTGTCGGACTATTAGATTCCCGTCTAGTAGCACTAGACCAAGAAACTGGTGATGTTGTTTGGGAGACACCCGTTGCTGAATGGGAAAAAGGGTACACCATCACAAGTGCTCCCCTCTATTATGATGGCAAAGTTTACACAGGAGTAGCTGGTGGAGAATACGGCATTCGAGGCTTTTTAGCTGCTTATGATTCCAATATCGGAAGAGAGGTATGGAGAACATACACAATTCCTGCACCAGGTGAGCCAGGATCTGAAACTTGGCCAGACGACAACAATAGCTGGCTAACTGGCGGAGGACCTATTTGGCAGACTCCTGCTGTTGACCCGGAGCTAAATATGATTTATTTTTCAACTGGGAATGCTTCGCCTGACCTTGATGGAAGTAACCGCGAAGGAGATAATCTTTACGCTAACTCCATGCTAGCCTTAGATGCTGATACAGGAGAATACCAATGGCACTTCCAACAAGTGCATCACGATATATGGGATTTAGATCCTGCTAATCCAGTTACATTATTCGATGTAGAAATTGATGGTGAATTGAGAAATGCTATTGCAGAAACAGGGAAAACTGGTTGGGTATATATATTAGATCGCACAAACGGTGAACCATTAATTGGCATAGAAGAACGACCCGTACCGCAGGATGAAAGACAAAAAACGTCTCCTACCCAACCATATCCAATTGGAGACGCACTAGTACCACAATCCATAACAGAGGAAGATATTGAACGAGATTTCCCAGATGATTTTGATGGAAAAGTTGGGGATTTATTTACACCATTCTGGGATGAACCATTAACCATTACCCCTTCCCCTCAAGGAGGAGGTAACTGGCCACCATCTGCATACAATCCAGACACAGAATTGTATTATGTACAAGTAAACAGTAACTATTTTGCCTATGCACACAACGAAGATGACGAAGCGAATATTTTTGATGAAGGGAAAGAATGGATTGGAAGTATTTGGCAGCCGATGGAAGGTGGACCACAGCACGGATTAATAACAGCAGTTGATGTTAAAACCAATACAATTGCATGGCAAGAGGAATGGGAAACCATTGCCTTTAGTGGATTATTAACTACAAAAGGGAATTTACTATTTGCTGGTCATAATGACGGAAGGCTTATTGCCTATAACGCAACGACAGGTGAAGAAATATGGGATTTCATGACTGATGCCGGTGTTAATGCTCCAGCAATGACTTACTCCGTTGATGGAAAGCAATATATTTCCGTCTTTGCTGCTGGGAATTCATTAGCCGGGACTACCCACGGAGATAAAATTTACACCTTCTCTTTAGAAGGAGAATACACATCGTTAGAGGACGTACCAGAAGACGCAATTAATACATCACCTACCGCCGAGGAACAAGACACAGACAATCAGGAAAGCGAAGGACAAACCGGTACAGATGGTGGTGAAGTAGCTGCACAAGGAATTAAGATATATGAGAACAACTGTCTATCCTGCCACGGTGCCAATGGTGTAGGTGGACATAACGGGCCTAACCTTGAAAACCTTGAGATGACCGATGAAGAATTAATTGAGCAAATAAAACACGGTGGTGGGGGTATGCCTCCATTTGAAGGCGTGTTGTCTGAAGAACAAATCGAGGCAGTAAAAGAGTATTTAAAAACATTAATGAAAGAATAAATTAAAAAAGATGGTTCTAGAGTATGTATCAACTAGAACCATCTTTTTAGTTTTAATTAGACGTTTTTTCCGCTAATGGAAGGTGGATTAAACGGTCATCTTTATCAGTCGGTTCTCCCCGATTATCACGATTACTTGTAATGACAAATAATGCATCCTCTTCAATAAACACATCGCGAAGTCGACCTGCTTCATCATAGAAATCCTCCATCACTTGTGTCGCTATATCATACGTTAAAATTCTTTTCCCAGCTAAAGAAGATATATATAATTGTCCATCATGGTAGGCAATACCAGATGGTGCCCAAGTGTCATCACCTGAATGTACTAGCGGACTAACCATACCCTCCGCCTCTTCATCCCCTTCAATAATCGGCCATCCATAGTTTTTACCTGCTTCAATTATGTTAATTTCATCATGACCATCTTCCCCATGTTCAGAGCTATAAAGAACCCCTTGTTCATCCCAAACCAACCCTTGTGAGTTTCGATGACCATAAGAATAGACATAAGAATCTTCAAATGGATTATCGCTCGGAATCTCACCGTTCAGTTCCATACGTAAGATTTTACCAGCTAAACTATCTAAATCTTGTGCTACAGCACCTTGACCAAGATCACCAGTTGTTGCATAGAGCATACCATCTGGTCCAATTTTAATTCTTCCACCATTATTCATTTCCCCACCGGGAATATTATCCAAAATCACATCTTCTTCTTTCCAAGTGGAACCGTCGAGAGCAAGGGTTACGATACGGTTTACCATTTCACCTTCCTTATCATAGGTATGAAATGCAAATGCTTGTTTTGAATTTTCAAAATCTGGCGCTAATGTAAAACCAAGAAATCCAGACTCTCCCTTATGAAGAATATCTTTTGAAACTTCTACATTTTGAACTTCCACTAATCCAAAATCACTATCAATCGAAACAATCGTTCCATCCCTTTGACTTAAATAGAAGGTCCCTGCGTTTTTATTAATGGTCCATGGAATAAATAATTTATTTGCGTTGATGTTGCCATCATCCGATGCTATGACTTCAATGGAATCCTCAAATACCTGAATTGCGTCCTGGTCATTTTTAGCTTGCTCTTTCTCATTATCCGGGCTGTCAAATACAAATAGGAAGATTATTGCAGCAACTACTAGCACCCCTATTAAACTAACTAAACCATACTTCTTCAAAATTCTTTCACCTCTAATTTATTCTTCGTTCAAGCACGAAGGTATTTATAGTTTTATTATTTCCAAATCTTTATTTAGATATACATATTTTCATAGAAATTGGTTACTATTTTCACAGAATGAAAGCATATTAGCGATACAACGTTATAACAAGTAAATCTATTTTCTACAGCACTGGTTGATATTTTTACTAATGTACATACTATATGTGAATATATCTTACTGGGAGGTTATCATGAGAATCCTTTTAATTACAGGAATCGTAATAGGACCCTTTTTAATGTATTATTTATCCAATACATGGAAGAATATCCGATTCCTATTCCACATTGTTGCTATTATTTCTACCATGGTTTTTGGGATAATCGCTTCTTTATCTATCTACCAAATAATCATCGACAATACAGTGTTAATGACGAATATTCATGCTATTTTTTTAAATCCATTCTTCTTACTGTCAGGATCATATATTGGCCTGTATATGCTATACTTCCTATTGACTTTGACAATGAAGCAATGATTTCTACTTATAAACCGTAGAGGCTAACTAAAGTATAATCGCTCCGGAGATCAAACGATTGTTTGCTCAACTTGGTACAGTCAAGCTCGAGCTCCGCCTAATCATGAGCACTCTTAAACGTGCGCCTCACGCATACAGGAGAAACCGTCTCCGGAGCGAATTTATCATTCGTACTCTGTCAAGGGATGTTCATTATGACGACTTATGGCTTATACATCTCTATCTTCTTCCCTAACGCGAGAAAAATCGTCTTCTTCACCAAACTCAGTACCATAATTAAGTCGTCCAGTACCAGTAGTCTCCCTCTCATCAGCCGGTTCGAATAATAAGGTGATACAATATAAACCACTTAAACCAACTAACGAATAAACAATTCTAGAAAGCAACGCATCTTGCCCACCAAAAAGTGCAGCTACCAAATCAAATTGGAAAAGTCCAATTAAACCCCAGTTAATCGCACCTATGATTACTAGAGCTAATGCAATTCTTCTTAATGCTTCCATCTATTCTTCACCTCCCTTAATCAAAGTAACAGTCATTATTATCATCCACCTTAATGTATTGGTTCATACCAATATATAGCTAAAAATTATGGTTATTTTCTTTCCACTAACGGAATAATGAGAATGATACTGATTAAGGAGTGAGATTAATGACAAAAGATGAACTGAAAATAGCAATCCAGCACATACTAAGCGATAGCAATGTAGGTATTATGGCAACAGTTCAAAACAATAAACCACACGCACGCTATATGACATTTTCTAATGAGGAATTAAATCTTTATACGGCAACAGATGAGAATACACATAAAGTAGACGAATTAGAAAACAACCCTTATACACACATCCTTTTAGGTTATGAAGGAGAAGAATATGGAGATGAGTATGTGGAGTATGAAGGGAAAGTTCATATTTCCGATTCGTTAGAATTAAAACAGAAACTGTGGAATACGAATATGGAGAAATGGTTTGATGGACTACATGACCCAAACTATACCGTATTAGAAATTAAACCTGATCAAATTAGATTAATGAATAAAAAAGGTGAAGAACCAATGATTTTAGACCTACCGTAACCTGTCGTAAGTAGATTTGCTGTTAAGCAGATAATTTGATGTTAAAACGATTTCAGTACTATCATCAAGAAGTAAGAAGATATCGAATTTATCCGAAAGGAAGCGAATCATCTTGGAAAAATATACAAGACAATTTATAGCTGGAGAATGGGTTGAAGGTTCAAGTAATAGTGTGGTTACCAACACGAACCCATATAATAATGAAGTAATAAACGAAATAAAGGGTGCCTCTAAAGAAGACCTTGATCGTGCATTTAAGTCCGCTAAGGAAGCACAGCAAGAATGGGAAGCAAAACTCCCAGATGAAAAGCGTACGATTCTTGAGAAGGCAGCACAAATATTTATTGAACGGAAAGAAGAAGTAATTGATTGGTTAGTAAAAGAATCTGGTAGTACAAGAATAAAAGCGGAAATTGAATGGGGTGGTACGGTCGCTACGTTAAAAGAAGCTGCTTCATTCCCTTATCGTGTCACAGGGTCTATATTACCTTCCAATGTACCTGGAAAAGAAAATCGCATCTATCGTTCCGCTAAAGGTGTGGTAACCGTAATTTGCCCTTGGAATTTCCCATTAGTCTTAACAATGCGCTCCGTTGCTCCTGCGATAGCAACAGGGAATAGTGTCGTACTAAAACCCGCATCATCAACACCTATAACATCCGGATTTTTAATAGCGGATATTTTGGAGCAAGCAGGGTTACCAAAGGGTGTACTAAGTGTTGTCGTAGGTAAAGGCTCAGAAATTGGTGATGATATTGTCGAACATCCTATTTCAAAACTTGTATCATTTACCGGATCTACAGAAGTAGGAAGAAGAATTGGCGAAATTGCTGGACGTACATTGAAGGATGTAGCACTTGAATTAGGTGGAAATAATGTCCTAATTGTACTGAATGATGCTGATATAGAACGGGCAGCCGAAGCAGCTGCATTTGGTGCCTACTTACACCAAGGACAAATATGTATGTCTTTAAACAGAGTGGTAGTAGATGCTAGTATTTATGATAATTTTGTCGAAGTATTTAAAGAAAAGGTAAGTCAATTAAAAGCTGGAGACCCGTCCGATCCAGAAACAGCAATTGGCCCTTTAATTAACCAAAGTGAAGTTAAAAGGATTCTCAAAGAGATAGAAAATAGTGAGGCCAAAGGTGCAAAAGTAGTTATTGGTGGACAAGCGGAAGGTAACGTACTTTACCCAACCATTCTAAAAGATGTCACAAATGATATGCCTGTTGCCCAAAATGAAATGTTTGGACCGGTATCATCAGTTATAAAAGCTAAGGATGAACAAGATGCCATCCGCATTGCGAACGATTCCCCCTATGGTCTAAGCGGTGCCGTATTTAGTGGTGATATTCATCATGGTGTCAAAGTTGCCAAACAAATTGAAACTGGAATGATTCATGTGAATGACCAATCTGTCAATGAAGAA
Source organism: Ornithinibacillus liuyingii (assembly GCF_055550225.1). Classification (NCBI taxonomy): domain Bacteria; kingdom Bacillati; phylum Bacillota; class Bacilli; order Caryophanales; family Bacillaceae; genus Ornithinibacillus; species Ornithinibacillus liuyingii. The sequence continues at coordinate 24,444 of NZ_JBPWOS010000011.1, forward strand.
GCACATGTAGCATTTGGTGGAGAAAAAGGGTCGGGTGTTGGTCGATTCGGTGGCGAATGGGCAATTGAGAAATTCACGACCGTTAAATGGATTAGTGTTCAAGAAGAAGAGCGTTTCTATCCATTCTTTAAACAGTAAAATAAACAAGAAGGAGGGTAAAATCATCCAATGATGACGTTGCCCTCTTTCTTTTGTCCTTAAACCACAGAGGTTAAAAATCATACATCGCTTCTTTTTCATCACGTATTTTCTTATAGGTTTCCATTAGTGTAATCGTATCTTCTACTAAACGATTTATCCGGAATAGGACATCATCATTTCTAATTTCTTTTAAATAGAAATCCTTTTCTTCAATAAATACATAGGTCTGTACTATCTGGGCCTTCATGTAAGCCAAAATAGGTTTTAACTGTTGTTCTGCTATGAGAAAATGTTTCGCCGATCCAGCTGTTACGATCATACTAACTATCTTGTCACGGAATGCATTGATAGGGAGTAAATCAAAAATATTCTTTAAGGTTGCCGGTATAGACGCTTGAAATATAGGTGTTCCTATTATTATAGCGTCAGCTTCCATAATGGTTTTCGTTACATACCCTGTGTCGCCTTCATATTCCAAGTAATTTCGGCCGTCACTAAATTGAATATCATAGTCAGCCAAATCAATTACTGTCACTTCCACATCTGGATATGTTTCAGAAAGAGATTTTACTGCATAATTCATTGCTGTTCTCGTTTTAGATCCAACTTTCGATCCTGACAATCCTACGATTTTCATCTCGTTTACCACCTTATTTCTTTGCTGTATATTTTCTGATTGCTGGTAAAATTTCATTACCAATCAACTCAATATTTTTCATTAATCGGTCAAATGGTACCCCGCCAAAATCAATCTGTGCAATATAGCGCTGGTGTCCAAATTGTTCATGTTGATATAGGATTTTTTCGATAATTTGTTGAGGACTACCTACATTTATAATACTTCGTGAATCAACACTTTGTGCAAATAGCTGCTTGGCAAATCCTTGACCATTTGTTCGCTTCATTCCTTCATTTATATGTGGATACATATCCTTTAAAGCTTGTTGGGACGATTCTGCCGCATAAAAGAATCCCGCTGTGGCAACAGGTAGTTCTTCTGGATTATGTCCACCAAGCCTTGCTGCTTCACGATAGGCATCAATCGTTCGTTTAAACACTGAAACCGGTCCACCTAGATGGGCCATAAACATTCCAATACCAGCATATCCGGCCTTCATCGCACTAGCTGGAGTTCCGCCAACAGCACGCCAAATTGGCATTTTACCATTCTTCGGTCGCGGAAGCACTTTGGCATTTTTTAGTGGGGCACGAAACTCACCGTTCCAATTCACAACTTCTTCTTCATTAATCTGAAGTAGAAGATTAAATTTTTCCTCAAATAACGCTTCATAATCCCGAATATCATAACCTAAAAGTTCAAAAAGTCCCACTCTTGAAGCACGCCCAGCAATAATTTCCGTACGGCCTTTGGAAATTAAATCCAATGTGGCAAAATCCTCATACACTCGTACCGGATCAGACGTTGAGATTATAGTAGATGAACTCGCAATTTTAATGTTTTTTGTTGCTTGTGCTATTGCTGCTAAAACAACAGAATGAGCTTGTGTTGCAAAAAATTCTTGGTGACTTTCCCCAACGCTAAAAAAGTCAATTCCCGCTTGATCGGCAAGCTTAGCATATTCAATAATTTCCTGAATTCTTTCTTCTGCTGATATCCGATCACCTGTTATTGGATTCGGCAAGTGATCACCTAATGTATAAATACCAAACTCTAGCCCTTTCGCCGGATCGATTCTATACTTTTCCATTTTCCCTTCCGCCTTTCTCACCTGCATTACATTTATGATTAATGGTATAGGTTTAGTGTTCCCTCTTTTATTTATAAGGTATCTTTTATCTTTCTTCTTCCTATGTTATTATGAACAATAGAACCCGCTCTCGCAAGTACGCACTTTAATGTAATATAGTATCAAAAAGGATACTATTGGAGGTGTTTATCATGACGATTGAACCAGAACAGTGCAAAGTAGAAGATGCACTGGGCATTCTAGTAGGAAAATGGAAACCCATTATTTTATTACATCTTTTGGATAAGGGAACCAAACGATTCAGTGAATTAAAACGGAATGTACCCGGCATTACTCAAAAAATGTTAACAAAGCAACTACGTGAGCTAGAGGAAGAAGACATTGTGGAACGAGTCGTATATCCTCAAGTACCACCAAAGGTTGAATATTCTATTACGGAATATGGAAGAAGCTTAGAACCGATCTTATCTGCCATGCATGAGTGGGGAAAGAATCATACACTGCACAAAATGAATAAACAAAGCAAAAAGAGTTCTTAAGCATTTATGAAATGATTTATTAAGGATGCTATGTATAGGATGCTTATAATACATAGTTCAGACTAGGATACCACCCTTTTTAGGAAGAATTTACTCTTCTACTTGATTTTCCAAATAAAGCTATATATAATAAAAAAAACTCAATATCGTTAGCAATGAAAAAGGCGTAGTACTTTTACCCACTGATTTCCAGAGAGCTTGTGGCTGGTGTAAACAAGCATCAAGGTAAATAGGAATTGGACTTTGGAGCTTATTTTTAATGAAGTGATCTTAACTGTTTAAGATAATTAGGGTGGCAACGCGGGGCGTGTGTCATGAAACTACAAAACTTTTCAATTAAAGAAGATAATATAGATTACATTATTTTAGAATTTACAATAAGAAACAGCTGATTATGAAGTTATAAGTACTAAAAACAGCGGGAATTAATTCTTAAATGGTTAGCAACTATCGTTAAAAAATAAAATAACAGCAAAAACAGGATAGTAAAAAGGAGCTTGATTAGACAAGCTCCTTTTCATATGAATTAAATCGCATTCTTATTCACTAAATCCCTCATTAGTACAACAAGAAAAGGAAGTAATAGTTATTTAACTGTAAAGTAACTCTTATTACTTTCCTAAAAGTCATTAAATTACTAATTAAGCCATATCTATGAGTAACCGGTAACTTTTTATTCAAAGATTGGAGGAAAGTCAATGGTATTTAACGATATTCAAAAATTCCATGACAAGAAACAGAGGGAAGAAGTAAAAAAGAAAACTATAATAAGAGATCAAGTTATCGAAAAGTTCTTCTCCATTCATACCCCTAATGACATTTGAAATAAAATCAAGGAAGCAATAAATAAAGAAAGATTACCATCATTTTCATGTGATTATTTATTACGCTCAAGCTTGGAAGAAGGAACTAATCAAAATTATATTGAAGTTAAGAAACAAGATGAAGGAAATTCATACCTTTTAGTTGATCTAGATTTCCACAATATTAAACTTGACGATTACGATTACTTAAGTTTGTCACCAGTTTATAAAAAATTCAAGAAAGAACTAAAATCTGATTTCTACTTTAAAATCGATGGCAGAACAGAAGACGGCAACATTAGAATAGAATTCACTAAAGTAGATAAACCCCTTTTATCTAGATTTTTTAATTGAGACTCTGTTAAAATTAATTTTGAAAATAATAAAGAAACAGAACTTCAAATTTGTGGAAGTTCTGTTTCAGTAATATATTCTTCTTTTACTAAAATCCTGTTAGTTAAAGAACTTAATCCCCTTCCAACAAAACACTAATTCCATTGCCCTTCTTATTCCATTGACTCCATTAGTTACCGAATAGCAATCTGCTCATCTAGTAATGTTAAATTTCCGTCTATGATTTGATATACTTTATCACAATACTTCAATAAGCGTTCATCATGAGTGACCATAATAGCAGCTTTATTTCGAGCTTTCAATCCACTAGCCATCAGTTCAACAATTTCAAAGGCACGTTGTGTATCAAGACTAGCTGTAGGTTCATCAGCAAGAATAATGTTTGGATTATTCATTAATGCACGAGCAATCGCTGTTCGCTGCCGTTCTCCCCCTGAAAGCTGATCAGGATATTTAGTTAATTTATCAGCTAAGTCTACTTCATCTAATAAATCTTTAGCAAAATGTTTATCTTCCTTTGTAATAGAACCCTTCATTTTCTTTACAACTAAGAGCTGGTCGAAAACGGTTAAGTATGGCACAAGATTCGAAGTTTGCAAAACAAAGCCAATCTGGTCGAGTCGTAATTTTGAAAGTTCCCTGGGCTTCAAATCAGATAGATTGGTTCCATTAATAATTACGTTACCTTCAGATGGTTGCAGCAGAGCACCTGCAATGGAAAGAAAGGTACTCTTACCTGAACCCGATGGACCAATGACCGCTGCAAATTCCCCAGGTTTAACCGAAATAGAAACTTGGTTTAAGGCAGTTAACTTCCTTTCTCCTTCTTGATAATATTTAGATACATTTTCAAACTGAATTCCTTTCATTACTCAACCCTCCCAATCGCTTGAAGTGGATCTATCTTCGTTATTTTTCGAACCGATAGAAGCGAACTTAATACAGACACAACTAACAATACGATCGCATAGCTAATTACGAGCTTAGGGTCAAGTGCAAAAGGCATCCCCTCTGGAAGAATCATAGCTGTTCCATATGTAAGTAAAATTCCTACTCCAATACTAATAACAGCTAGGAGGAATACTTGGGAAACTACTGCTCGTCCTAGAAATCCATTACCTGCTCCAATCGCTTTCAAAATACCAAATTGATTTGTTTTTTGTAACGTCATAACATAGAAGAAAACGGTAATGACAAATGCAGAAATGGCGAGAAGAAAGCCAAGCATCATCATAATTGTTCCATTTTCAGCAGTATAACCTGGTATTCCATTAATGGCTTCTTGTTTCGTTGCTGTTTCAATTCCTTCCACTGATTGATTGATATCTTCCAGAATAATATCTTCCCCTTGAAGCATAATCGCATTTACCGGGTTAATTACTCCCATATCTGAACCTGGTGCTGCAAAGTGGATTTTACGCCATGCGTCCATTGTCATAAAAATTGCTGGCAAATGGTTAAATGACTCATTTTCAACAAAGCCAACAACTTTAATTATCTCATCTGTACCTTCAATTTCTAGAGTATCACCCAAATCAATGCCTTGATTCTTTAATACATCGTTGACAATGACTTCTTGATCATTTCCTTGTACAAGTTTTTCCCCCTCAATGACTTCAGGCTCTAAAAATGTCCCTGGATTGATACCAAGTAGAGAAACATCAATTTTTTCATCCTCCGACGTCGCATTTTCTCTTAGAACCACTGCCGTTTGAGAACCCATTGGGGCAGCCTCATTCACATGTTCTAGTCTTTTTAGATCTTTGGATAAATCCTCCGATATAACTGACCTTAACATGGAATGCCGGGAGCCTTCCTCAAAGATAACATAATCCGCATCCATATTTTTAAACGTTGCCGCACTAAGTGCAGATAAGCCGTTTCCTAGTCCCGATAATATAAAAACAAGCCAAGATATTAAAACTAGAATCATACCAATCATAATAAATCGTAATTTGGCATGTTTAAATTCTCTTAATGCTAGAAACATAATTTCACCTCTAAGTTGTATTTTAGCACGTAGACTGCTTATTTTAACCTCTTATATGTAACTCTGTTTAAACCAAACGTAAGCCAACAACAATAATAATACCAACACCAAGTATTGTAGAGATTAATAGAAAGTTTGCATACAATTTCATAAGTTCTGCAAGCGCCTTTTCCTTTTTTAGTGGGATACCTTCCAGCTTTCTAGTTAATTTCACACTGTACATGGATACTAAAATAATTGTAAGCAGGATAATCAACGTCCCGCCCTGTTCCATGATCGTTATATAAAGCGGCATTGAACTTCGATTAAATTGTAAAACCATGTAAACACCTGATAATAGAATCAGTGCTAAACTAGGAAGAACACCCACCATCACCCATCTTTGAATTCCCTTCACAACTGGAGCTAAATCCACTAATTTCCTTTCATCTTTTGCTAAACCTTTTAATAGATAGCCAAGTGCAAAAAATGAACCTATCCAGATTGCAACACCAAAAATGTGAAGAATATAGCTTAAAGAATACAATACTTACATCCTTTCCTCTTTGTCTACTGTGCTGCGGTCTATCATAGCAAGCGAATATGAACAATATGTTAACAAGCATCATTTTTTTATGCGGGATACATAGTGGCCTAAAGCTTAGTTTAGCGGGAGGTTAAACGAGAAAGTCGTCCCTTCACCTGGCTTTGTTTGAACTTTTATTTCCGTTTCATGTAGGTCTATAATAGATTTAACAATTGCTAATCCAAGTCCAGCTCCTGATTTATTCGAGCGAGCCTCATCAACCTTAAAGAATCTCCTCCATATTAGATCTAATTGCTTCTCTTCTATACCAATTCCATTATCTTGTATATAGACGTACACATATGGTCTTTCTTCAGTAAGTTTGATGTCAACAACCGACTGTGAACTTGAAAACTGAATGGCATTATGTAGGAGATTCACAATTACCTGTTCTATCCGCTCTTTATCTGCATTAACATAGTAATCTCGATTAGTGTGTAAACGTATTTGCAGTTGTTTTTCCGTACAATGCGGTTCCAACTTATCAATAATTGTATTGATTTGATGCGTTAAGTTATAATTCGTTTTCAATAATTTATGATGACCTTCCTCTAATTGATTCATATCCAATGTATCATTTACAAGTTTAATCATTCGTTCGGTCTCCTCTTTCATGAGACGATAATAATAGTCGTGTCTATTATTGGGTATGGTACCATCCATAAGTGCTATGATAAATCCCTTTATAGATGTCAAAGGTGAGCGTAATTCATGGGACACATTAGAAATATACTGCCTCCGCATTGTTTCTAAATCATTCAGTTCATCTGCCATATGGGTAAAAGATTTCGCCAACTGGCCAATTTCATCATTCGATTGATAACGGACAGAATTTGAAAAATCACCTTTCGCATAGTGTCTTGCAATTTCACTCATTTCTCTTAGTGGAGCAGTTATTCTCTTTGACATAAACCATAAAACAACTCCCGCAAACATGATTGCAATGAAGAATGTAAATAAAATCATCCAAATAACCTGCTGATATTCATGGTTTAATTCATGGAAAATCATAACCATGATCGGTTGCTCTACTTCATCTATACTCGTGGAAAGCATAGTGGCAATCGTATATCGCAGCTCTCCATTTTCAAACCCTCCCTCGGACACTTTATTACCCATCATGACTTCGTTTAAAATGTCATTTTGGATTGGGATATACGTAGAGGCTTGATTTAAGTTCGGTCCAAAGATTTGTCCCCCCTCTCATCGACAAGATAAATATGATAGCCTGGTTGATAGAGCGAATAACTTAGTATTTCAGCAGTTTCGCTGTGACTCCAATTGAATTCCTTTTGATTAGAAAGCTGTTTTTCGACCTGTACATATTGGTGTTGGTAGATTTCTTCATATTCTTCGTAAAGATTTAAATGAAATAAATAAAAAAAGACAGCGATAAATAATAAAAATGAAAGTACAATAATCAACGAATAGCTGATAAACAATCTTGAAAAAATAGAGTTTTTCTTAAGCATTCGAATTCACCTCAAACCGATACCCGACTCCTCGAATCGTAGCAATAGACCAATCAGCGCAATGTACAGCTAATTTATCTCGGATTCGCTTAATGTGAACATCAACGGTACGAGAATCTCCATTAAACTCATATCCCCATACCCTATCCAATAACTGCTGTCTCGTGAGAACCTGATTCGGATTCATTGCTAAGTAATAAAACAATTCCATTTCTTTTGGTGCCATTAGTACTTCCTCATTATTTATCAGGATACGATATTCCTTCATATGAATTACAATATTACTAAATTGGAGTGTGTCACTATCACTTTCTGATAAGATAGTTCTCCGTAATATGGTTTTCACACGGGCCGTTAATTCGTTTGGATCAAAAGGTTTAACAACATAATCATCTGCCCCTATATCCAATCCATTAATAATGTCGTAGGTCTCTCCTTTACCTGTCAGCATGATAATGGGGACCTGTTTATCCTCTAGTCGGATCGTTTTACAAACTTCCCAGCCATTCATTTTAGGTAGCATGATATCGAGAAGGATACAATCAGGCGACTCACTAAAAAAAGGTCCAGTCCTTCTTCTCCATCAGAAGCAGATATAGATGAAAATCCAATCTTATCCATATATAACTGAATTAATTCTACAATATTTGAATCGTCTTCTATAATTAAAACTTTAATAGGCCGTTTCATACAATCACTCCTCTCGTTTATTATCTCATAGTAATATGAACAAAAAATTAATAATAAATACGAGGGTCTGATGCCATGTCCAGTCGAGTACTTATTTTAATCTATTATCCATTTTCATTTTCCTTTAAAACAAAACCAAAAAGGAATTTCATCAAACAAATGAGAAATTCCTTTTTTCACTAAGAGTTACGTTACATATTCTTACTTTGCTGAAGAAGTTTTGATTCTCCTGTACGTTCCCATTCTTCTACTGTTTCATATGCTGTTTCCGGAGAATAACCTTTTCCGACGAGAACTCCCATGAGAATAAATTCTTGAAGGATATGTGTAGGATTTATCCCTCTCTTAACGTCCTCTAATCCTTGTCTCACTAAAAAATCTGTGTACTGTACCCATTCATCTGGTGTTCTACCAAAATAAGTTTGATTGGACGAATTGTGACCTTCTTCCGCAGCCATTGCATCTGCTTTCGTATGTTGAATCGTTCCAAATGGATGTTCTGGAGGTGCATAAATCGTATACAACTTTAACGGTTTATTTCCAGTATTAGTCAAGTTATGCCACGTACCAGCAGGCACCATAATAGCATAATCTTCAGAAACTCTCCTTTCGAAGTTCAAATTATTTTCAGTTTCGCCCATTTGAACAAGCCCCTGACCTTCTTCAATACGTAGAAATTGATCCACATTTGGATGGACTTCTAAACCAATGCTCTCCCCAACACCTATACTCATTAATACGACTTGCAAATGGTTTCCAGTCCACACTGCCGTGCGGAAAGTACGGTTCTTTTCCGCGGCATTCTCTATATTGATTACAAATGGCTGTTTCCCTTGATCTTTGAATCCCATATTATCTGCTCTGTCTTCTACTTGCATGGGTTGATACCAATTCTCTATATTTGTTGTTTGTGGGTAACCCCAATATATAGGCTGTTGACGAATATAAGGCATTGGAACATTTACATAGTAATTCGGACCCGTATAAGGTGAAAAATACATTTTACCACTCCTAAATTATTGTCATAAGTATCCTATGCGTAATTATCACTAAAGGTCCTAGTTACGTTTATATGATCATTAAAAAAGGATGATTTCAGAGAATCACCCTTTTAACCATCTTATTTTATTCAGTTCCTGCTACGAAAAAAGAAGAGGTGTAATTACTCTTCATATAAATCGATATACAATTCTCCATTTGAGTCAATTTGAGCAAGAAAGACATCTTTGATCTTATTAGCCCCTTGCTTCCGAATCTCACCTAAAAGCCACTCGTTGGTGTATCCTAATATTTCAATATTTTGCTTCATCACTTTACCATCCATAATTAAAATGGTTGGGCTATGTTCTTGTTGAACTTGGATTCCCAACATTTTTGCATTAACTGGCTGTTTATCTGTTTTAAGCAAAACACTTAAATTACCATTCGTTTCTAGAATCGCCATTTCAACATCAGAGACTTTAAAGACTCCCTTCTCTCTCAATAAAAGCATTAATTCACTAACATTCAAGAGATTTTTCTTCATACTACCTTCAAGTACTTTCCCTTCTCTAATCAAAATCGTTGCTCTTCCATCTGTCAGTTTTGAAAAGGTATGCGATTTCATCCCTAAGTATGCCAATGAGATTGGGAATAATCCCCAAATAAGTAAAGATATTATTCCATTTAGAGCTTTGACATTCTGATCAACTGACATTGTTGCAGCAATAGATCCTATTGTTATCCCTACACAATAATCAAAAAAAGTAAGTTGAGAGATCTGTTTCTTCCCCATTATTCTCGTCATAAGAAATAATACTAAGAAAGCTGCGATTGATCGTAACAGGATTAAAACAAGTTCCGGCATCGACTATTTCCACCTTTTACAAATAATATTTGTATTTATTATTGGACAATATAAGAATATTAATCCATACAAAGGAGAGGAAAACTACTTGAATAAAGTTATTATCTTATTTTGCTTTAGCTTTTTATTAATTCTTGCAGGTTGTGAAAACAATGTCGGTGGTCATGCTTTCTTTGACCAAATTAACGAAATTGAGAATTCATTGGAAAATCCAGACTGGGATAGAGTTACTGCTCAAGCTGAAGAGCTAAAAAAATTGTACAAAAAAGATAAATGGAAATTACAACTACTTGGGGACGAAGATGAATATGAAAGTTTATATGAAAGTATAAACAAGTTAATCGTCGCTATAGAAGAAAAGGATCGTACGAACATAAAATTGGAATTAAGTGTTATACACACGCATATTGAGGATATCTATTCTTTATAAAATAAAAGTTTTGCAATCTCTCCTTCTTATTTCCATCTTGCTTGGACAAATATACATCAACTATAAAAGTGAATATTCGATGACCTACTACAGGCAGGCCATCAAAAATTCAATTAACCAATAACATTTTTCACAAAAGTGTATAGCTCTTTTTACTAAATGTTAACACATAAACCTTTTATGTTAGGCAGTAGCCAACCTTATTTTTTTCTATTTTGGTAAGTTAACCATGCAGTTTTTAAGGAAGAGTAAGTTCCAACTGCAGCAGCCCCATAAAATGCTCCCATAAAAATGCCAGCTGCTAGATCCCCTCTATGACTAATAAAAATGGAAATCAAAAATCCAAGGATACTCGCTATCGTAGGAAAAAATTGACGAGGTATTGGTAACAACTTAAAACATTGCGTTAATAACACAATTGCTGGAACGGCTAAAAGACCATCCCAAATATTTGTATGAATCGTTGGAAAATCCAAATCATCACCACCTTCGTACTTAATTTGTTAATTTAAGAATAATTTATACATCATAATAATTAGTTACGTATTACTGGTCATTATTTTTCATTACACTTGTAAAAAGGTCTGTTTCATTTAAGAAACAGACCTCTAATTACAAAATATTACTTAATTGGATTTTTTTTCATTCTTAAATACCTGCAGAAGTTCCCGTAAAAGTTTAAGTTGATCTTCCTGGTTTTGTTGGGTAATGCACATTTGCTTTTGTAATTCTAGAATTTGCTGCTTCATTTCAGTATCTTGTTTATAGGTTCCATTACTCAAAGGAAGGTTCGTTTGATTGGATGACTGAAATATGTCAATCAAATCCATTTGTTGATTCTTTTGCTGTTCTTGCTGCCATTGATTAAGTTGGTCCATTTGTTGTTGAAAGTCTTTCTCCTTTTGTTGTTGGTCTTGCTTTTGTTGCTGTAACTGCTGTTGTAATTGGTCTATTTGATTTTGCATTTGTTGTTGTTCTTGCTGTTGTTGTTGATCAGCTTGTTTAGCTTCCATAATAGAAGCAAGTGCACCATAGAGTGCTATCGAATCACCAACTATAGTTGTGAATCCTCCAATTAATCCTAAAAGTTCTCCTCTTGATAAACCTGCAAATTGATTATTTGAAGAACCATATTTAGTGATATCATTTTTATTTGAATTGATTCCTTCAAATCTGTTCACAGCAATCACCTATTTTCAACACACTCTCTATATATGTATTACTCTTTAAACAATTTGTTCCAATTAGAAAATATCTACAGGGCTTGCAAACAAAGCATGTTTAGTGGATTCTTTCCACAGTGCTTCCTTCGTAATTTGGAATAATCCAGTATATCATTCATATCTTTATTATGGAGGTGAGATTTGTTGACTGATAAGCGAAATCAAGGTCAGAACAAGAAGCAAAAGCAGCTTGATGTTTTTAAGGTGAACGATAAAGGTAAGGCTCTTACCACAAACCAGGGGTTAAAAATGTCTGAAGATGAGTTTTCCTTAAAAGCAGGCGAACGTGGTCCTACATTGATGGAGGATTTTCATTTTCGTGAAAAAGTGACCCACTTTGATCACGAACGAATTCCAGAAAGGGTCGTTCATGCACGGGGGTTCGCAGCACATGGCGAGTTTGAATTATATGAAGATATGAGTCAATATACAAGAGCAAAGTTCTTACAAGATACATCGACTAAGACACCAGTTTTTGTGCGTTTCTCTACTGTAAATGGTGCAAGAGGTTCTGCTGATACGGTTCGTGATGCTAGAGGCTTTGCTACCAAGTTTTATACCGAAGAAGGAAATTATGATTTAGTTGCCAATAATATCCCAGTATTTTTCATTCAGGACGGCATAAAATTTCCTGATGTCGTTCATGCATTCAAACCGGAGCCTGACAATGACATACCACAAGCCTCTACTGCACATGACACATTTTGGGATTTTGTAGCAAATAACCAAGAAAGTGCTCATATGATTATGTGGATTATGTCAGACCGGGCCATTCCAAGGAGCTTTCGCATGATGGAAGGGTTTGGTGTACACACTTTTCGCTTGATAAACGAAGAAGGGCAAGCTCATTTTGTTAAATTTCATTGGAAGCCAAAGCTAGGAGTCCATTCGTTGGTTTGGGACGAAGCTCATAAATTAGCAGGTATTGATCCTGATTTTCATCGTAATGATTTATGGAATGCCATTGAGAACGGCCAATATCCTGAATTTGAATTAGGTTTCCAAATCATCAAGGAAGAAGACGAATTTAATATGGAGTTTGATATTTTGGATGCAACAAAGATATGGCCTGAAGAAGTTGTTCCAGTAAAAATCATTGGAAAAATGACATTAAATCGCAATGTCGATAACTTCTTTTCAGAAACGGAACAGGTTGCTTTCCATCCGGGACATGTGGTGCCCGGAATTGATTTTACAAATGATCCACTCCTGCAAGGACGCTTGTTTTCCTATATTGATACTCAGCTTATTCGACTAGGTGGTCCTAACTTTCATGAAATTCCAATTAACAGACCCGTTGTACCTTTTCATAATAATCAGCGCGATGGATATCATAGACAAACGATTAATGTTGGAAAAGTCAACTATCATCGCAACTCACTTGCAGGAAATACACCTGCACCAGTAAGCCCTGCAGAAGGTGGATATGAGCATTATCAAGAAAAAGTCGAAGGCCGAAAGATTCGAGCAAGAAGTGAAAGTTTTACCGACCATTTCTCACAAGCCACACTTTTTTGGAATAGTATGAGCCCAGCGGAGAAAAAACATATTACCGATGCTTTTAGCTTTGAACTCGGTAAAGTGAAAAGTAAATCTGTGAAACAACAGTCCGTTGACATGTTTGCTAATGTGGATCTAGATCTTGCAAGAACTATTGCAAAGAGAATTGGGGTAAATCCACCAAAATCAGGTGGTTCCAATGTAACTGCCTCATCTCCAGCTTTAAGTCAACAAAATACAATATTTAAACCGGACACACGGAGAGTTGCTGTCATTCTTAGTAACGGCTTTCATGGTCCAGATGTCAAGTTTGTCCTAGAACAATTGGAAGATGCCAACCTGTTTGTTGACATCATTAGCGAACATCAAGGGAATGTATCAGGAACAAACGGAGTTATTATAGAAGCCAATCAGACATTTCAAACTGCAAAATCCGTCCAGTACGACGCAGTTTATATTGCAAATGCAAGTCAAACAAATAGGGAATTCAATAAAGATGCCGTGTATTTCATCGATGAAGCGTTTAGGCATTATAAACCAATAGCCGCAACTCATGGAGGAATCCCAGCTTTAACAATCAACAAGTTGGATGGAAAACAAGGCGTGATCATAGGGAAAGATAATATGAGAAAATTCTCAGACGAATTTATAAATGCTATTGCCCTCCATCGTTTTTGGGATAGAAAGATTGTTTAACTGATGTTGTGAAACAAGCAAAATCGAAACAACCCCTCCTTCAAAAATGGAGTGAGGGGTATTTTAGGAGAAGATATAAACGTTTCAAAAGTGAGTGTTATAATTCAAAAAAACATCATCTATTTTCAATCAGTTAATGATTTCCGAAAATATAAAAAGCCGAACACAATATTCGGCCTTTCACAATTAATATTTCATTGTTCAGACATTAATTGATTTCTCAATTGCTCAACTACTTCCTTTGAAGCTGGAGCAGCCGGCTTATAATGTCCCTTTTGAAGAGCATAACTATATAAAGTTCGTTGACGGGACTCATCCTGGTCCCTCATTTGAATCAAAGTCTGCCTTAAATCTGAATTATTCGTTTGAGCGATTATATGTGCATAGCCTGTCAAACTTGCATTTATCCCAGCTAGATAATCATTTACCATTTCTTTATCTTGTAACATTTTTTAACCTCCTAATTTAAATATGACATTAAACCTTGCTGAGCTTGTTTTGCTGCTTGTGCATCTCTTTCAAAAATTACTTTCAACTCAGGGTCAGCACAACTTTGTGCATACGCTTCTAATTTTTTTGCTACATTTCCATGTCCCCCGATTAAACTACGTAGGTGTTCTACCTCTAATTCAGTTAGATTTTGATTCATAACCATCCTCCTTTCGTTAATAAATTGTCCTATTTAAAAAAATTAATTCAAAGACTTAAGAATAATAAGAGATAAATTTATTTACAAAAACAATGAAAAATAACTTCTTTAATTGCATAAAGAACTAGACAATCAAAAATGAAATCTTCTTGTTTAACTCTTATTCGATTACACAGAGTTTTAACCTATTAAGACTGTTTTCTAAAATAGACGTATATTTATTATTTTTCTTTAATTTTTCCTAGTATGCATAGTCCGATGAATAGTAATCAAGTACATCCTATAACTGTCCTAACTTACAATTTCAGTCTCCACGGAACCTATAAAATGGATTTTGGGGATATTTTGTATGATAAACTATGGTTATTAGTGAAATCTTATTGGGAGGTGCTTTAAATTTGATATTTGATATGAGTGGTTATGATAGCACATTAAAATCACTATTAGAATTTCTAAGCTTCAATGAGGAAGATGTAGAAAATAAATTCGATTTTGTTTACCTTGAAAGTACAGATGCAGAGGACTTTCTAGAATCATTTGAAATTAAAGATGAACATTTGTTTGATAAGGATGTTGAACTGGTAAGTCTACACAGCACTACTAGTATAGATAAATGTAAATCTATTAAAGAGCTAGGGATCATTAATTTACAAGATGCAGTATCACGAAAAACACCGCTAATGAATTTTTTAAGTGAAAAAGAAATCCATATTAATGTTAAGGAAAAATACATTTTGTATAAAGGCAACAAAATTGAAATCTTTGAGAAAACAAATGGTTTCTCATTAACGGATAAAGAAAAGTTCAGAAACCGTGTAATACACAAGATTTATGGAGATTTCCAAATCAACGGATTTCTATGTCATTCAAATGTAGTTTCATATGGTGGATATACAAGAGATAGACCTGAAATACTTTTTGATTTAGCCCAATTTCTAAGTGATCCTACAATTGAGAGTGATTGGGTTAAAAATAAAGATAAAGAACATTTTATTATTAAATTCAAGCAACCCCTTAACAATTATAAATATTGGACATTTGAGGTTGAATATGAGGATAATTATTACGGAATTACGAAAGATAATCTAAATTATTTACCGAACGAAGTTATTGAAGTAAAAGTAAAAAGGTGGTTGATTCAAAAATCCCTCTATATTTTGAGATACGGAGTATATGAATTATTTTCTTATGTACATCCAAAAGTAAATATAGAACCAAAAGACATCATAGAAATTATGTCAGAAAAAGAATACATTGATAGATATAAAATAGAAGGTAATTCTTAATACAGTCTGATAAAAAAACACTTGAGAAAACTATTTTATTGCTGTCTATATTGTTTAATCTGCGACATCCCTTTTGAGGAAATGATACATCCAACCATCACAATAATGTCATCAAACGTTTATTATTCTCAAAAAAGCTATGAATATGCCGTTTTCTCTATTTTTGGAGGGTTTTAACCACTTTATAATTAAAAGACGAATTTATTCGGGCTTATGCTAATTTCTTATTTTTTTTCACTAGTGTACATGGTAGAAAAACCTATATGTATAACATGAAATAAATTGAAAAAAATAAATACGCCCGAAAAAAATGAAAAAAATTAACGGTTAATAACTCTTATTAATATTTTTAATCGTTAATTGTCATTAGTAACTGTTGTATTCAATATAAAGATTATAATCATTATATTGAAGAACAACAGTTTTAATGGTTAACAACCAAAGACAAATGCAGCCAACTTTTTCAAGCTGACTGCACTAGGATTATTTCATAAGATCTATTAATTCTTTTTGTGACAATGATATGTACTCTGCTCCAACGACAGGTAAATTACTAAGAATAAGAACTTTGGCAGGGAATCTATTTACCCTCGCCCTCCCTATTGCCTGCAACAATGGGGTTTCAACTAGATAGAATTGAATTTCCTTCAACAAAATATCATTGCTATATGTTGTAAAATAGAATCTTAATCCATTTCTTTCAACAGGCCTATACTCCATTCTACTTTCTTCCAGACCCATTCTATAACCTAAAGCAACACTTATTAATAGATATGCAATTGGATTAAGATGCGGTGTTCCAATTACTGTGATATTTTCTCCTTTAAGATTATCAATTCCCTCAGTATTACCAAAATATATTTCTTCATGTTTGCCACCTGTGGAGAAGTCCTTATATGTAATAATTTCACTTTCTGGATTATAACGTTCCATAAGGTTTTCTGCTAGAGATTTTAACTCCTTATGACTTTCTTTGATTGTATATCTGCTAAAACTCTTCGATGTTACTTGTAGAATACTGCCAGCAGGTCTGACCAATCCCAAATCTATAAATGTAACATCCTCTCCAAATACTAGTTTAGATATCTTTTCATTAATAGTTGCGCTTAGAATGATAGTCTTTTTACTTTTAGATAGTTTTTTTCTTTGTATAAAATATATGTAGTCTGTATTATGAATTCGCATTTTTAAGAAATAATCGCAATTAAGAAACCCTAATACATTTGAACTTATGGTCCTCTCCTCAACTATTGTTTGTTCTAGATCTTTTACAGATGGTAATAAAAACGACGACCGTTCCTGAACAATATCAAACGGAGCATTCAATATCATGTTTTGAAAAGTAATGATAACATCCTTGTTCACTTCGTTGTCCTGTAACTTCGTGAATGCAAAAACTAAATCGGATACTTTCATTTGAGATATAGGAAAAAGACTTGGTATCGGATCTTCATCGAATATAACGGTTGAATTTGAATCGTCATTAGTGAAGATTGAACGTTGATGCGTTGTTAGTAACAACTCATTTTTTGAAGTCTTTAGTTTATCTAATTCCTCAAGAAATATTGACACATCTTCATTTTCATTGGAAATCTGTCTGAGATACTTATTAACTGTCGTATACGCACCAATATTATATAAATGCTCAATCTTTTCTGAGAATGGCTCTTCAAGTAAAGGTAATTCCGGTACTTTTATGTGCTTTATCTTTTTAGAATTTAAACGCTGTGAAACTTCCTCTTTCAACCTGTGTGTAGGAAAAGCAATACTAAAATGGTTTTCTGCTGCAAAATTGACAATTGCTTCCGTTTTTCCAATTCCAGTAGGGGCTTTTATTACATAGACACCATTCTCAGTACTTTTTAACAAATCCCCCAATACATTTTCTAATTTCCTATATACTTCATCAACATCTTGAAATTGGGGCTCCTCAATAACCTGCACACTACCACGTGGTAACTTCCCTTGCTCAATCATATTTTTGGCATGGATACATTCATCAGCAAAAGGACAGTATGTATTGCACCTTGTTGGAGCATAATTCATTTTCCTAATCTGGTTCATCATTAATGACCATTCTTCTCGCTTTTCAAGATATTCTTTCCTAGAATTAATAATTTCTACTACCTTGGATTTTCCACCTTCCACATTTAACAGATTCGTCATCAAACCAAACATTTCATTATGATATAACCAATAGTCCCCAGAGATTCCTTCCCGATAGAGTTTGCATCTCTTCTGTAAATTTTCAAATGGAAAGTTTCGTACCTGTTTCATCACTTGTTCCTCATAGGTTTTTGATTCAAAGGAAAAAGATTCATTATCCTGATAGAAATCCTTAGAGAAGACTAAGTAATAGTCAAAATGACTATTTTCTCCACGCGTACTATAGTAATTAATAGTGTTGGTGCGGTTTTTAGTCTTAGAGATAAATAGGTTTTCCCATTTACTTGGCAATTCCAGTTCCTCAACTTTCTTATAATGAGGATATCCTTTATGAAAAGCCAGTCCAGAGGCTTTACAGAATCTCTTCATCTCTCTTGTGGAATTGGAACTAGATTTTATCTTATATACAACCCCATCTAATATATCTGGTATACTCACAACTCCCTTATGTAGAAATTCAATTTTCTTCCCCCCGAATAGTACCCTTGCAGCATCATTAGCATTTTTATCAGAGGTTGGAAATAATGTAGTTAATGCAGTTTGGATTACATTCCGGACCCGAATATCTTGAATTTCCTCATCTAAAACAAATACCATTCTAAACTTGTGGTATTGATCCGTATGACTAAAGGTTGAATAAACGAAGGTAGGTTTAACTCTCCATTTTTCACTAAGTCTAATTGCCTCCTCAATCCGTAGTCCTGAATCAATATCTAATGCGAATATCTGTTGACTTTTCCAATTTTGATTTAATCTTTTTGCTTTAGCAAAGGTAGCAGGTGTAAATGACTTTGCATTTGGTAAAGTTACATTTTCCATTAACTCCTTAATTGTAACGCGAGTAACCTGCCCTGCTATTCTTTCTGATATCCTCACTACTTCATTCTTGCTAGGTTTTTGATTAAAACCTTCTTGATCCAAACAAACGTTAATTCTCTCTTCTAAAAATCCTTTCTTACTAACCATCGTATCCCTCCTCTCAAAAAGGAGGAGCATGGTATTTTTAATAGTAGTATGATAATATTCTATATATTTTCTTCTAAATCAACTCCTCAATAAATTATTCTCAATGGTTACAGCTATATAATATGTCACTTAAAATTTCCTATCAAATTTTTAGGGTAGGTATTTTATGATATAAGTTTTATTAAATACATTTGATAATTCGATTAAGATGTTTCCCATAAAAAAGCATCTAAAACACATTTGTAATATGCATTCAGATGCTTTAAAAAACTATTTATAGTTCGATGTATACTTATCTACAAATTGCAGTTCCTTAAAAGAATACCTTTTCAATAATTCATCCACTTTATTAACATCGTTCGAATTTGCAGCTATACCTTGAGCGAAACTTTTCAAATTTGTTTTTATATCTTCAAGATTAGTTTCATTTATAATTTTTATATCTTTATTAGGCGATGCCGCATATTCAAACTTATTAGACCTATGCACCATAATTGGTACATGACTATTCTCCTCATCATATTTTTCATAAAACCAATTTATTGATCCATTTAATTGATTACAGTCACTTTTGCTAATATAATCCGTAACTGCACCATTTTTACACTCAATCACAAAATAGTTTGATTGTCCAATAGACCATAAGTTATCCGGGCCTTTTCTAAACTGTTTTTCGGGTCGTTGCCCTCTAAATCCTAGTACAAATGCCAAATCCATCATTGCTTGTTCAAAAGCGTTTGCAGTTTTGGGTAAGAAAACTAAATTCTCTATTAATTTATTAACAAATAAAATATATTTATTAGGGCCTCTAAACTTCTGATTAATGTAATTTACTAATTCTTGAGCCTGAGAAACATCTGTTGGTATAAGTCTATCATATTGAATCCCTTCAATCGGATGAATAACTTGACTATTATCCTTTACAGCAGACATAAGGGTTTGTTGAGCTTCAATAGGGTCGTAAAAATGAAGGTACTCTGCTAACTTTTGCTTCGTTACTCCTCTCAAAATTTCATTTTCCTCTTCGTTAACTATATTCAATAATAATTTAGTCGATTCTCTATAATTTTTTTTAAGTGCATGGTTGTATGCTTCACGTTCTATTATTACTCTTTCATCAAATTTAACACTTGGATCATACTTAACTTTAACTAATGCACCTCTTGAAGTTTTAATCCAGTTCTTATCTCGATTTAATGAGTAATTAATTACATCTTTAAGTTCTTCAAGTTCTTTACCACGTAGTTGTTTTGATAACTGGGATGAGAGTTCCATTTGCTTTCTAGTTGCAGCAGTAAATTTAGATATTGCACCATTTACATAAAGGTGATTTACTAGCGAGCGTCCCATTAAAAAGACAACACAATAATCATCCTTTGATCGAATTCCCCTACCCATTCCTTGTTCAATTTTTTGTATTTTATTATTTAAGACTAATTCACTTCCCTGTAAGGCAGACTCTTCTATTTTGTCTATCTTTCTTCTAACATCAGGAAGTCCATCTATTACTAACACTGTACAAGCACTTTTAGGAAGATCAATTCCATCATATTTATTTATAACTACAACTAAACCTACATGCTCTTCTTTTAACTTTTCAACACCAGCATGTAAATTTTTAGAGTTTAATATCATATCAGCTACGTCTTCCCAATATTTTGCTCTATAATTAGATGGTACAATTATCACGAGGTTTTGAGTTTGTGAAATTTCTTTGTAAAATGTCTTTAATTGATCATCGTAAATATCAGGATTTAATTCCTGTGGAACAATTATCATTCTTTCACCAATATCATTTGAACTATTAGGTGTTATAGCTTGTGATATTTTGGTGTGATCAATATTAAAATGGGATACTAGAATACTATCATCTGAAATTGTCGCACTCATAAAAATCCTTCTATGAGCATTTTGAAAACTAGGTATGTTATGTATTGGTAAAAACTTAGGTGATATCTCTAAGCCATCACTACCTATTACACAGTAACAATGTTCTATATTATTTTTAATTAATGGCCAGCCAAACATTAATGATTTTAAATTTTCATCAGGACTATCTTTATAACTGTGTAGTATTCTGATAACGTCGCTTTTATTATCAATCCAACTCCAAAATGGTACTATTCTATTTGCGTTAGGATCTCCTGCTTCTAATTCAATTAATCCTACTTCTGACTGTTGTTTAATACTTTCCCTAAATAAATTAAGTAATTCCGTATACACAACCGTGTCATACGGTATTTTTATAGAGAATTGATTCTCTGCAATATCAAGGCATGCGTGAGCATCGTCAATAATAATGCTTCCAATATTGATTTTTATATTGTCAGTTCCAAAAACTGATTTTCCATTTATTAGCTTAAATATATTTATAATTAGGATTGATTCACCTTTCAAGAAACTAGGATCACCTGTATCTTCCGTGACATCTATACCTAAGCTCATGGCCTCATTAATAACTTGTTTAACCAAATAAGGATCTGGCACAACATAAACTGCAGGGCCTTTATTTTCATTAAGACAACTCTTTAACATCAATAGTCCAACAACGGTCTTACCACTCCCCGTATTCATTTTAATAATAACGTCTTTTTTATCCCGGTAATCTTCAAACCATTTATTCAACACCTCTGTCTGGACATCTCTTAAATATTCTTCATATTTATCATCCTTTTCTGGTAAGACATCAAATAACTCTCTTGGATTAATAACTGTATCAACCGAATTGTTACCATTTAATTTTCCAAAATCAATAATCATAAATAAGCCACTCCACTTCTTATTGTATTACTGTCTATATTAAACTTTTATCTAATATTATAAAAGTATGTTAAGAGTTGTTCGTACAAATTTTGTACCATTAAATTAATCTTAGTATTAAATAATATTTAACAGGAAATCAACCTTCCGTATTGAATCGTGAGAATGATACAATCTTTACTCAAGACAAGAAAGGAGATGTCGTAGAAAAATTGCGTGGAACTATTATTCTACGCAATAATTGGCTTGATTTGGATTAAATTAACGTCTAATTATGACCATTAACTCAAGAGAATTTTGTCGTGGAATTATTCATTATTTAAAAGAGGTGATTTTATGTTAGAGACATATCAAGAGGAAGGTCTTATAGGTAAATCAAAACAGACTATAAAAACCTACATGTTTTGTTTGGCTTGATGGTGCAGGAGCGGATTTAGAAGAGTTTTCCCGAACAGATGTTCAGCAATATATTGACTATCTCGTTAGCCGGGGGTACTCTGCAACAACAATCAATAAATATTGGAGTTCAATAAAACACTACTGTCGCTGGGCAGAAAAAGAGTATGCCATAGAAGATATCTCTGTAATTACACCACCAAATATGCTGAACCAGGCACCTAAAGCACTTTCAAGAAATGATGTTAACAAACTTATAAGAGAAATTGATAGATCAGGTAGTACAAGAAACATGGCAATTACACAAATCTTGGTTAATACAGGTATCAGACTCAATGAACTAGTTAACCTTGATCGCAATGACATTGTAATGAGTGAAAGAAAAGGAACCTTAAAAGTGCGATTCGGAAAAGGAAATAAGGAGAGACAACTCCCATTATCATCAGAAACAAGAAGAGCAATTTCAATGTATTTAGAAACAAGAAATGATTCACATGAGGCATTGTTTCTTTCCAATCGAAATAAAAGAATATCAGAACGGACAGTTCAACATATTTTTGGAAAAAAAGGAATTAATGTCCATTCATTGAGGCATACCTTTATTACCAAACTAGTCCGGAATGGTGAAGATTTTAGTTTAATACAGTCTTTGTCAGGACATGCCAATGCTGATATGGTAATGAGATACTCTAGTCCAAGTGCAGAAGATAAAGCAGAAGCGGTTTCGAGATTGTGGTTGTCCGAATAATCGTTCTCTAACCAAAATCACGATAAGTTCTATAAGTAAAAAACGAAAGGGCTTTCTTAAAAGAAATTACCCTTTCGTTTTTCACCTTAGAGTGTTTTAAATTTTCGTATTTCATCTACAAAGTTCTCCAGCGTCATTATAATCAGGTCAATTCATTCACCGATATTTTAACATATTCAGAAACTAAGAAAAAACAATAAATTAATCATTCTTCTGCCGCTTTTTATAACGAAATCAAATTATCCTTAATTGCTCTTAACTTTTCTAAATTTTTATTTATAGCGTTCTCTAAAAGATAACTTATTGCACTAATAAAGTTATTACATACCACTGCATCAACCATAATAAATTCATCATCAAACATTTGTGCAATACAAGCACCATATTTACCAGACTCGTCAAGTTTTATAATTGCAAATCTAATAACAATACCAGAGAAATCAATATCTTCCTGCCATAAAAATTCATTATTCATATGAAATCCCCCCTTCCATGTATTGAATTAAACATTAAGAGAGGGTTTCCTTTTTATTACCCAAGATTTTTTAAAGTATCTATTACTTTTATTACCAAGTTCTAAAATACAGGATAATGTTGATTCCTACTCACTTATATTTATCAAAAAAAGAGTAAGCAAGGGAGTATCCCTAGCTTACTTGTACAAATTCAAGTGTATTTGTGGCTTTAATTATGTTTTCTATTAATCTTTCATCGAAAACATAGTCTTGTAAGATAACTGCCAAGTACCTTATTGTTTGACCAATACTTGTAAAAACCCTTAAATGAAGTAATTCTTGTCGTACTGCTGAATCATTATTCTTTTCGATCATTACAAAATATAGCGGTACGGATGAACTTTTCCCCATCCATCCATAACCAATTTCTTTAGAAACGACTATGTTGTAATCGTTAAAAAATGAGTAAACCAAATTGTCTTCTTGTAGTACCCGATTCTTGAAATTTTCCAATAAAATCTTCCTTTCTTGAGTAAAATTATATACACTATTAACTTATCTATAACAAGTATCATCCCTTGTTTTTTATCCATTCTTTTGCAAGTATTGTAGAACTACAGAATATAAAACCTAGCAAGCGAATTTTTAAACCTCCCTCTGTCAGCCTTCTAGACTTCTCTCACTAACATTACTACATTATTACTTTCTTTAAAGAAACTCTTCATTTTAAAGCTGAGATTAATTGGTCACATTTTTTCATATTCAATTTTTCTTCAGAATAGACAGTTCCTGCTTCAATTCTTCTGTTCAAATCCACTCCCTCTTTCGTAAGAAGTTTTTCATGATAATATTTCCATGCTGGGGTGGACAACTCTTTAAAACACCCTAAAATTTGGGGGTAAATTGCCTTTTAAATCAAATTTATATAATGGATCGTATGATTATATAGTTGAGCTAAATGATTCCATTACAATCGTTAAAAATTAGTACTCTATAGATTTGATTATATTATTTTTTTGTTTTATAAATAGATTGTAGGGCATTACCATAACAATCATAACAATCAATCACAATACAAATTATAATCAGCCTACCACATACTTAAAGGAGGTTGATGATTATGACAAATCATGAAGAAAAATTATGCAAGAACAAATGGATGGTGACTTTGAATAGGGTTAAGGAATTAAGGCAACTTCTTACGGAAGTTCAGAACGGGGAAATTCTATTTTGGTTAGATGAAAATTGGATGTACAGAAGTATAGGAAACAGTTTCCCAAATGACTTCATATCTCCACATTTTACCCTTACTAAAGAAAATATTAGAAGTGGTGACAAAAATGTAGAAAACGTTATCTTGAATATTCTCAAATTGCTAGACCTCTATTATTTATACGATGAGTCCCCTTTTAACAGTGGAATCAGTTTCAAAGACTATTTAAGATCTGAAGAAAATAACGACATTTCCACTGTGCTAAATGAAAAAACTCTAGAGAGTTTATCTCACTCATATGATTTTCACATATATAATGACACTCATGAATTCTCTTATTCGTTTAAATGGAGTGATAGCAAAAAAGGAATTTATATCATTTTTAATAATGCCAAATACGGATATACATATTTCTACGATTTGATAATGTTTCTATTAGAAGAGTCTTTGACAATTACAGAATACGATTTTTACACACAGTTTTGTGAGGAAATAAGGAATTTCCAACGATACTATTATAAGACTACTTCGGATACTGATAAAGATATTATTGCTTCGATCTGTTGTTTAGTGCAAAATAAAAGTTAAGAGTATTGCAACCAAAATGTTAGAAGGTTGCACAAAAAGAAAAGGCTTGCCAGCCCTCTCAAAATACCCTACCGTTATTGGTGTCGAATCAACTAATGGTGGGAGAGTGAAAGGATGCTAGCAATGCCTGAAATCAATCATATCAAAAAATTAAGGAATATAAAATCCCTATCAATCAATGAAATTTCAAAGCGTACTGGTTTTAGTTGGGTAACTGTTAAAAAATACGCAGACGGCGATCAATTACCTACAGAAAAGATTGTTGAGAAAAAGGGAATGATGTATCAAGAAGAATGGGGAGAAATTGTCATTGACTGGCTTGTCGAAGATTATGCGCTAAAAAAGAAAGCCAGAAGGAACAACAAAAGAGGCAGTTTTATTTTTAATTCAAGACGTGACATTAAATAATTGGTAAGTCACTGTAAAGCAAGTCGTCCAGGACGTTAGGTTGTTTAATTCTATTGATTAAATAGTTTAGATTTATATCTACTTTTGAAGACTTTTCTATGGTTTTAATCAGTTGTACACAATCTTCTATAAATTTATCCCAAGTAAAATTTTTTAGATCTTTGAAATCAAGCAATATGTATAATATAAGCGAAGTATATGAATCAAAATATAAAAATTCATTTTTTCCCTTTCTATATTTATAGCATTCCTCCTGATAATTCCACTCTACTATACATTCAATCATTTTATTTCCATTGCTAACTTTAAAATTAAATCTATGATTATAATACCGAAGCAGTTGAAGATGGGAAAGCAAAAGATATCCATGCATTAGTAATGAGTTTTCCGTATAGTAACGCAGGATTTGCAGTTCCTTTGCCTGCAGAAAATCAGGAGTGCTTTTTAGAAGGTCTTAAAATGCTCTTTAACCAAACAGGGTTTGTTCCAAGAAACCTTCGCCTGGATAACCTTTCTGCAGCAGTAGTAAAGGCAAGGGGGCGCGGTCAGGAAACTGTTTTTAATGAAGAATTTCTACGTTTCGCGAACCATTATGGGTTTGAGGCGCAAGCCTGTAATGCAAGAAAAGGAAATGAAAAAGGCCATGTGGAAAACAAAGTCGGATATGTTCGTTATAATTTCTTCACCCCATCTCCTGTCATCAGAGATATCACACACTTACGTGCTTTATTATTTGAACAATGTAAAAAAGATCATCAACGTCTTCATTATAAGAAGGATATCGTTATTGCAGAGTTGTTTGAAGAAGAAAAGAAATATGGGTTAGCTTTACCTGAGTCCGATTATCCGGTATTTAAACAGTCCATGGTAACCGCTAATAAGTATGGTGAGGTAAGAATTGATGGAGTATTAGTCCATGTTCCCAAAAGTTATCATTACGGTAAACTACATATAATTTTATATTGGGACCACTACAAGGTTGTCTCTCATAATGGAGAAATACTTTCCAAAGGCCCTAGACTATATATGAATCAAACTAGGGAAATTCCGTGGCAATCCATCTTGAAAAATTGAAAACAGAAGCCGCGATCCATTGTATATTCTCGCTATTTCCCTTACCTACCTGGCAGAATTGCTTATTACTTGAATATCGAATCAATGAAGTTAAGAAAAGAGCGTGTAGAGTGGTTACTGAGCTTAGTTATAAATCACGATATGCAAGAAATAGATGAAAAGTTCTATGAGTTACTACCGGAAGAAAAGCAATTTGACTCAAATTCGGATGATGATTCTACGAACCATCCTTACGATGTGGATTGGAGTATTTATGATTCCCTCCAACCTACTGTAAAGGCGGGTGTTTAACATGTCTGATGTAATTAGGGAGAGATGTAAATTACTCCGTTTAGCATACGTTGCAGACCTATACGAGAAGGTTCCTTTCGAGAATCCAGAGCAATATTTGATGGATCTATTACAACAGGAAATAGAGTTAAGGGAAATCGCAAAAGGAGAACGTTTAATTAAGAAGGCGAAGTTTATGAATGAAAAGGAATTAGAGGATTATCAATGGGGCGACCATATTCACTTCCCATCAAATCTCGACAGAGATGGTCTTGAATCCCTTTCCTTTATCAAGAGAAAAGAGAATGTAATTTTATCAGGAGCACCAGGAACAGGAAAGTCGCATCTAGCAACAGCATTAGGTCGAAAAGCTTGTAGGAACGGATATGAAGTTCGTTTCTACAGAGTAGCTGATTTAATAGAGTTATTGGAAAAGTCGTGGGCGGAAGGTCGATATCAAGCTCTACGTAATCGATTTACTAAAGTCGATATGATCATTCTTGATGAAATGGGATATGTGCCATTTAGTAAGGATGGAGCTGAGTTACTATTTCAATTGATTTCCGACTGGTATGAACAGAAAAGCCTTA
The DNA here is from genome assembly GCF_055550225.1 of Ornithinibacillus liuyingii. Taxonomy (NCBI): domain Bacteria; kingdom Bacillati; phylum Bacillota; class Bacilli; order Caryophanales; family Bacillaceae; genus Ornithinibacillus; species Ornithinibacillus liuyingii. The sequence continues at coordinate 51,971 of NZ_JBPWOS010000011.1, forward strand.
TCATTACGTCCAACCTGGAATTTAGTCAGTGGAATAAAATATTTGTAGACGCACGTCTCACAGCTGCCTTGGTGGATCGAGTCATTCATCACGCTCATATATTAAGTTTCACCGGTGATAGTTACCGCGTGAAACACGCTTTATCAAATAGTTAATTATAAAGAAAATAAGGGCTGGCAAAGTTCTAAACTTTTCATTGCATTCTTCTAAACTTTTTGCTTGCAAAATACATCAGTTCCAAATTTTCGCCTATGAACTCTAACTTTTCTAAATTACCCTTAATAGCATTGCTTAAAAGGAAACTCCTTGCACCATTAAAATTGTTACAAATCGCTGCATCCACCATAACAAATTCATCATCAAACATTTGTGCAACACAAGCACCATATTTATTAGTGCCATCAAATTTTATTATTGCAAACCGTATCACAATCCCGCAAAAGTCAACATCTTCTTGCCAAATAAATTCATTATTCATGTTGATTCCCCCCTTTCTACATGAACAATTAAACATGATACCAAGTTTCCCTTTTCAATAATTAAAAATCTTATAAATACCTATTTAGTTTTTACGAATATCATAATTAGATTGATTTGAATAGCTTAACCAGTCAAAAAAAACGAGGGTATTATCCCTCGCATACTTTTTCAAACGCTAAACGATTTGTTGTACTAACTATACTTTCTACAAGTTTTTCATCAAATACATAATCCGGTAAAATTACGGATAGGTATTTCATTGTTAAGCCTATAGTTGTAAAAACCCTTAGATGCAAAACTTGTTGTCGCTCTGCTCCCATGTCCTTTTCAATCATTACATAATACAGTGGTTCAGATGAACTTTTTCCCATCCATCCATAACCATTTTCCTTTGAAATGACAATGTTGTAATCACCAAAAAAAGAGTAAACCAAATTATCTTCTTGAAGTACTTGATCCTTATACTTTTCCATATTAATCTCCCTTTCTAGAGTATATTGTCTACACTGTTAACTTATATTTACCAAGCCGAATTCCTTGTTTCTCAGAAGATATTTTCATTCTTTTCCAGTAATTAATTCCTGAATGGCATCGTAAGTTTCTTTAATAATTTTCTTCTCAACAAAGTATTCCGGAACCACAGATAATAGAAATCTAGCAAGATGCCCCGTATTAATAAATCTTTTTAATAGAACATCCCTTTGCTCACCTTGTAGATCTTCCTCATTAACAATTACTACATAATTACCTTCACTTACAGAACTGTTTACTTTTACAACTGAGACATAATATTCCCCACTCTTAGCCAAAACCATATCGTTATCAGCATGTACTATTGTTGCTTCTTTTCTTTTGTCCATTTCTTTTCCTTCTTTCGTATAAAATTTTCATCATGGTAATATTCCATACAGGAACAGATAAACCTGTTCGAACGCACCAAAAATCAGGGGGAAACTACATCTTAAATCAATGTTATGAAATAACTTAAAGGAATATATGGTCAATCACAAACAGGCATTATTACTAATAAAATTTCATTTGCTTTAAATTTTTTTAAAAAGTGCTCTATAGATTTGATTCAATATTTTATTTGTTTTATAAATAGATTGTAGGACATTAACATAACAATCAGAACAACCAATCATAATACAATTTATAATCAGCCTACTACATATATTAAGGAGGTTGATTCATATGAAAAAGGAAAAAAGAAGTTTTAAAGAAAGGTACAGTAATAATTGGATTTGTACACTGAAGCAGGTAGAGGAACTAAAAAAGGCCTTACTATCAAAAACCACCGAAGAGGTTAAATTTTGGTCGGACGGTACATGGGTAAGTAGAAAACAAAATGAATTTCGGAATGATACTGAAGATCCTTTGTTTATACTTACAAAGGATGAGATTCAATTTATAAACAAAGATACGGTTGATAATTCACTTTACAGTATTTGTCATTTGATTTTTGGATTAGACCACCCATTATCTAATCTAGATATCCATGAATACCTATTAGAAAGAAAAAACACTGATATTCAAAGTTTTCTACAACGGGATTTGTTCAGGAGGCACCTTCACACTTATAGTTTTGTATTCACTTATGATGATCTCGATTTTAAATGTGCTATTGAATGGGAAAATTCTAGTCGTTCTTTGGGAGTTTTACTTGATGATGGAACAATTGGAATTGCGGATGGTATTCGTTATATCATAAATTATCTTTTCGACCTCTCAGATGAGATAAGGTACGAATATGAAGCCTTTATTTTATTCTGCAGGGAGATAAGGAAGTTTGAAGCGTATTATTGCAATAGTAAGAACGAATGTATGTCTCAAACCACTACACCTACTGAAGTACTTATGTTGCAAAGGGAGATGACACCAGACATTATAGGTAATTATATAAAAGTGGCAGACTTACTAGACCATTTTCAATTAGATATACCTATCCCGAAAAGTGCTGATAAAGAAAAGTATATTGATTTCCATGATTTATTTGATTCTTACCACGATCTCTACGGTTATATGGATGTCGGGGCCGTTGAAGACTATCTTTATGGGTTTATCGAAAACAATACACTAGAACCCTTTGATATTAGAAAAGGAAAATGCATCTACACCAATAGTTACAAGATTTTATTAGACAAACAGTACCCGATAGAATGGAACTACCTTAAAAAATGCTTCAGGGTAAAAAAAGAAGATAAGAGTTATGAATACTTTGATTCTGCTGGGTCATTAATTGATCATCTTCTTTCTATCGCCTCAGATTTAGATAAAGATATTAAGTATGTTTATAATAAGCAAATTGAACACTTGGCTTATGTAATTTGTGAAAACTTGGATGATAATGATGAATATAACTATTTATTGAATTTGATTACAACTTATGAAGAGATAAAACTGTGGAGGAATAGCCTACTAAATGACCCTGACTTACCATTCTAGTAACCGATTTAGCAGCATGTGTGCTTAGCCGCTAAAAAAAATAATCAAAGATATTTAAAACCCGAAAGAGATTGAGCGCAATTCTGAATTGACCAAACCTAAAAACCGCCCTTCCCAAGCTGCAAGGGCATTTGTATCACAAAATTAAACCTTTTATTTATCTAAGCATTGGGTGATGTATACCCAATGCTTATTAATTAAAACCTTCATGGGAATGATAATTCGCATCTTCCCTACTATCTTCATTCTTAGACAGTTTGTTTAATACTTCAAGAGCCCTCTGACTATGTATAATATTTTGATTAATAGATTCCTTTAGTAACCGAAACTTATCAATGTCTGACTTTTATAGGTTATCTTCTAAGCCATTTAGTATTCTCTCATTAACAAAACTGAAATCACCAAACAGATAGACTACAATATTATTATTCAGTGCCCTCAACTCTTTTATGTTAAAACAATCCTGATTACTCATAGTGATGCAGGAATTAAAAATTGATATTATCTCTGCAAAGGATTCTTTCTTTTTATTTATTTCTTCCTCGTCAAGATCTTCAAAAGTCCTCCCAGATCTTATTAATGTTGTATAAGTTAATAAACCAAATAATACTGCATCAAGATTATCACCATCAGGAAGTTTTATATTCTGCCTATCCTCAAAATGCTCTATAATTTTTTTAGCCGAAAATTGAAGAAATTCTTCTAAAAAATCATAATCCCATGAATCCAAAATAAAATCGGAAGTACCTATCATATACTCTAATGATGTATTAAATAAGTTTACCAGCTGTACGATATCTTCTAATGTCGGGCTTTTTACATTATTTAAATAATCAAGAAGAGTCGATTCATCAATATTGATAGCCTTAATTAGTGTTGCAGTATTGAACCCATTAATCCTAAGTAAATGTTGAAGTTTATCTCCTATCACTATATTAGAATCGATATTACTGCGCATGAACATTTCACCCTTTCATTTTCTCAATGCGATTAAGCGGAATAATTAGTACAGAAATAAATATCCTAGTAACATAGAAACGGGAATACTAAAAACCAGTACCTTTCCTTTCCAAGGAATACCACTCTTAATCTCAGTATCTGTATAATCTTCTTTTGCCAAAATATAGCCCCTGATAATGCAAAACCAAAAATATCCTCCAGCCATTAAAAATATTAAAAGGTATACAAAGGGAACTGAATTATCAGTAATTATAAAGATAGTAAAACATAATATACTATAGAAAATTAATATTCTGCCAAAAACAAATAGGATAAACTTTATCGGGCAACTATCCTTCATCTCCTCTTCCATAAAGGGATATATCTTAGTAAAAACCATATTAAATACTATGCCCCCTAGAAACAATATACCTATATTAAAAACATAATAATCTATAAGTGGTGTGTCATAATACCACCACATTATAGGTAAACATATAGTTGTAAAAATTACTGAGTAATAATACATCAATGCTAATAAAGCCAACTTATGCCAAAGAAAACAAACTACTTTCCCATGTAATCACTCCCGTTTCAACATGAAACTATTTTAACGCGCTTTTCCAAATTTCTCCGCTATAAATATCAAGAAAAAAACTTAGAATCTCTTTCTTTCTTTGATTATCCAATAATCTTATTCAATCTTTCTCTAATCGAGAATAAAGTAGTATAATTGTTTTATCCTTGTTGATACCATGTCTATGCTATAATTTATGGATAGAAAAATGAAGTAATATTAAATGTAATAATTTAGTCCTAAATCTTACTTAGAAAATACATATACAAATATCTATTAAAGGTCATAACCCACAGTACAGGGGTCATTTTACCCGAATTTTTGACTTGAAAGGAGGTATCCTAGTGAAACTAGGTGCTGCTTATATAAGGACAAGTGTAGATAAAACAGGAAATAAAATAAGTCCGCAACAACAATATAATGCTATTAAGAACTTTGCAGACAGTAACTCTATAACACTTGTTAACGAAGGTTATTACGATGAAGATGTTTCTAGTGAAAACTTTGAAGACCGTCCTGCCTTTCAGCAACTATTAATAGATATTGATAAGTTCAATATTAAGTATCTAATTTGCTATGATAGTAGTCGATACACCCGTGTAGTTAAGGATTTTATAAATATGACTACGAGTTTGCAGGAAAAGGGTGTTAAAATATTCTTAGCGAATAGCGGTAAGGAAATAAACCTTCTAGACTGGAACAGTAACACTATGATGGATTTAATTCAGTCTGTATTTGACCAGAACATGCGTGAAGACGTACGAAAGAAAGTATCCGCAAACATGAATGAACTTGTTGATATGGGTTGCTATGTTGGAGGGGCAATTCCAATAGGGCTCTCGATAGAAGAGGTTGAAATTGGTGAAAAGAAAAGGAAAAAATACTGTTTGGGTGATAGAAAAGAAATAGAATTGGTTAAAAATATTTTTAAATGGTATTTAGAAGATGATCACAGTCAAAGCAAAATTGTACGCTTGGCAGACGAGCAGTATGCTGATATTTTAAATGAAAGTGATTTAAAGAAATACCGTAAAAATGGTACAAAAGACGATTACAATGGAGTATTCTTTAACAGCAAAAAAATCTGGCGAATTCTTAGAAACCCATCTTATACTGGTTATATGGTTAAGAATAGAAGAAAAAGAATTACCAAGAAAAGAAGAACAGATAACCCTATTGAGGAATGGTATTGGAGTAAAAACTTCAGAGAAGGAAAAGAACCTGATTTCACTCCAATTATTCCGTTTGAAACATGGGAAAAGGTTCAACAAAAACTCCAAGATAGAAAGCCAAAACAAGAGCACTACGACCCTCAAAGAGAAAATAGTCCTTATTTACTTTCTGGTATGCTTCGATGTAACGAGTGTGGAAGAGCAATGAATGGACATTATGCATTAGGGAAAGTAAAGAAAGATGGGACAAGGTCTAAGTTTTATTATTACAAATGTGATATCGCAATCAAGAGTAAAGGTAAAAATTGTAGTAATAAAAAATTGGTCCGTTGTGAAAAAATCGATGATTTAATTCTTGACATCTTTGGTAATGCAACTGTACTACTAAATGTATTAAAAACATTGTACAATTATCAAAAGGATGCATTAGAAAATAATACTGTATATCTTGAGAAAATAAATGGGCTGGATAATAAAATAAATAAAGCTGAGGAATCAAGAGAGGGTATTATCTCAAGTATTGGTCAAGCTTCTGACCCAGAATTTAAAATGGAATTAATAAAACAAGGCGAAGAATTAACAAAACAGATTAGAGAGTTAAGAAAGCAGAAAAACCAATTAAACGAGGAACAAGAAGAACAAAGCATGAAAAAAGTAGAATTGCAGGAAGTTGTAGGATTATTACTACAGCCTGAAATCTTTTATAAAAATCAAACAACTAAACAAGTAAGAAATTATTTAAAACATGTGATAGAATCAATTGAGTATAAGCCAAATAAGGAAATTGTTATTAATTTAAAGTTTGCTAAAAAGGCAATGAGTATCGCCACCGTACCTACTGAAAAGTTTAATCAATTAAAAGAAGAACTAAAAACCGAAAAAGGCAGAGTAAGTAAAAAGAAAGTAAAAGAACAAAATCAAATAGTCCTATTTAGCCTATTATCTACCTTATGGGATAAAGACCCTAATAAAATTGGGAAAGATGAGGCAAGTATAATAAAGTTTATAATTGAGGCTTTAGAGGAATTTAACGGGACGAATGAGGAATGGGAATACCCAAAGTTTAGTGGTACGGTGGCACACGGGGGTTCATTCGTCCCTTCGATAAGGGGATAGAATGGGCTTTTTTTATTGTTTAAAATAAAGGAGTGTTTAATATGAAAACCATTTTTTCAGGAATCCAACCGAGTGGTTCGTTAACAATCGGCAATTATGTTGGTGCTATAAGTCAATTCGTTGAGCTACAACATACTCATCAATGTTACTTCTGTATTGTGGACGAACATGCTATCACTGTCCCACAAGATCGCTTGAAACTCCGCCAAAACATCCGCTCTCTTGCAGCATTATATTTGGCAGCTGGAATCGACCCGGAGAAAGCAACCCTCTTTATTCAATCTGAGGTTCCGGCACATACACAGCTAGGCTGGATGATGCAATCCATTAACTATATGGGTGAATTAGAAAGAATGACCCAATTTAAGGATAAATCAGAGGGGAAAGAAGCTGTATCAGCAGCGCTATTCACCTATCCATCCTTAATGGCTGCGGATATCTTGCTCTATCAAGCAGACCTAGTTCCTGTTGGTGATGACCAAAAACAACATTTAGAACTAACGCGTGACTTAGCACAGCGCTTTAACAATCGTTTCTTAGATGTCTTTACCATCCCAGAGATCAGCATCCCTAAAGTCGGTGCTCGCATTATGTCTTTACAAAATCCTACGAAAAAAATGAGTAAATCAGATGAAAATGTGAAAGCATCTATCTTTATGCTGGATGAACCGAAACAAATTGAAAAGAAAATTAAAAGTGCAGTAACAGACTCAGAAGGAATCGTAAAATACGATAAAGAAAATAAACCTGGAGTTTCTAATCTATTAGATATTCATTCTGTATTCTCCGGTGAGACTATTGCTGAGCTAGAACAAAAATATGCGGGTAAAGGTTACGGGGATTTCAAACAAGGGGTAGCCGATGCGGTCATTGCCGTTCTAAAACCAATCCAAGACCGATATCACGAAATCTTAGAATCCAGTGAATTAGACGACATTTTAGATGAAGGTGCAGAAAAAGCATCCCTAGTTGCGAATAAAACGATACAAAAAGCTAAAAAAGCAATGGGCCTTGGCCGAGTGAAAAAGAAAAATCAGTGAGAAGCCTCACTGATTTTTTGATTTCTGTTTGGATGCACCTTCTACGTCATTGTTTTCAAGCTCCCACATCTTCTCCAGGAACGGTTGTCCCTTAATTAACTTCTCACATAGTTCCTCATGGGCAAGACTCCAACCCGATTTGACACCATCATACAATGCCTGCCAAACCTCATTTTCGTCCATAAATCGAATATCTGGATATTTCTTAGGATTCCACTCCGTTAACCAATAACGTAATTCTTCAATATTATTCGATGTACGAAGCTGATCCAATCCCATCATTAGTAATTGCTTCAATTGTCGCTCTCTTCTCGTTAATCCAAATACAAGTTCCGGAGACATGGAAAGCATATGATACTCTTTTACATAATTAGCATCATCAAAACCAAAGCCCTGTGGTTTCGCCTTATCAATCATTTCATAGACTAATTGTTCCTGTCTTGGGATTAACCGACTCTTTCGAATTGGGATACGATACCCTATCGTATCGAACGCAACTATATCATTACCATCGGTTACTATACAAGCATAATCTACCACTGATCGTTCTTGTCCTTTACGAGTATATGCCCGCTTATAAATGGCATCAAGTAAGCCTTGAGGTAAGTCATGCATATCATTTTCAATGTATTGATATAGTGAGTCCGTTATGTATAGTAATGGCACTTGGTCTAGTAACTCAATTCCGTCATCCTTACGCCATTCATGAAAATAACATACATTATAGCCGTTTTCTTCTCCTTCAAACCAGTTCACCCAAACATCGTGTAAATATAACATACAACACCCCTCACTTCCCAAATGAATCACTCTGAGGTTGTTCAAAAAATTACCATCTATACCATAATTTTTGAACACTCACTTTAAAATACATTATGACCATCATTTAAAAATTTATTCGAGTGTATGCAAAATATGGATTAAGATCGATGAGGAAATGAATATACAACGAATGTCATAAGGAATAAGCCAACGGGAAGAAAATAACATTCCAAACGACCACTTACAAATAGAAAATACTCGGTCCAGGATACACCGGCCGGTAAAAAATTCATATAGGCAATCAATGTAACACCACCGGTGACACTAAGTCCAAATCCGATTAAAAATAAAAGAATATATCCCATAATACAACCACCTATGCTTGTCCTATAGATTATAATTCATTATATGCTAGTGGTTTACATGGCATGATAGAAAAGATAGAGGGGGAGATTTTTAATGAAGAGATTATGACGCACACTGTTTCCATTGTAAAGAAAATATCTATATTTTCGGGATTCAAGCTCATGAAACCCATCATTCTCCTAGTATGAAAAAAGACTGACCCATTTAGTCAGTCCTTCATCATTTTATGATTGATATTTCTTAAATATAAGCGATACATTATGCCCACCAAAGCCTAAGGAATTACTTAAGACTACATTAACATCTTGTTTTCTAGCTTCATTTGGCACATAATCTAGATCACAATCTGGATCTGGTGTTTCATAATTAATTGTTGCAGGAACTACTCCATCCTCAATGGACTTAATGGAAATCACTGCCTCTACTCCACCAGCAGCTCCTAATAAGTGACCTGTCATCGATTTAGTTGATGATACAGCGAGTTTATAAGCATGTTCGCCAAAAACAGTTTTAATTGCTTCTGTTTCAAATTTATCGTTTAAATCGGTGCTTGTACCATGCGCATTAATATAATCCACTTCTTCTGGCTGTAATCCTGCATCGCGTAGAGCTTGTTGCATTGCACGAGCAGCACCTTCACCGTGTTCAGCAGGAGCTGTAATATGGTATGCATCTCCAGTAGCACCATAGCCTACTATTTCCGCATAAATATGCGCTCCACGCTCAAGAGCTGATTCTAATGTTTCTAATATCAGAATCCCTGCTCCCTCACCCATGACAAAGCCATCACGATTCTTATCAAATGGTCGACTAGCTGTCTTCGGGTCATCGTTGAAGGATAATGCTTTTGCAGAACTAAATCCTGCGAATGCCATATTCGTAATTGGAGCTTCTGTACCACCAGCAATAATATAATCGACATCCCCACGTTGTACAGCTTTATACGCATCTCCAATAGAGTTTGCACCAGAAGCACAAGCGGTAACTGAGCAGGAATTAATTCCTTTAGCACCAGTTTGGATGGAAACCTGTCCTGCAGCCATATCCGGAATCATCATCGGTACAAAAAATGGGCTTACACGCTTTGGACCCTTTTCCATAAATTTAGTGAATTGTTCTTCGTATGTTTTCATTCCACCAATACCAGACCCAATCCATACACCAACACGTTGAGCATTCTCATCTGTTATTTCAAGTTTAGCATCCTTTAACGCCATCATCGATGCAGCAACAGCAAACTGGGTGAACGGGTCCATTTTACGAGCATCTTTTTTATCGACATATAATGTTGGATCAAACTCTTTTACTTCTGCTGCAACTTTTGCTGGAAAATCATCTTTATTTACTTGTGTTACGAAATCAATTCCAGAATTACCAGCTAGGAGACTTTCCCACATCGTGTTCACATCGTTTCCGATTGGGGTAACAGCTCCAAGCCCTGTCACTACTACTCTTCTATCAGACATTTCGGTACTCCTCCTATAATTATTAGAAATTAAAGAGCAGACATTACTGGCAGGTATCCATTACCTTCCCCAGCGTAATGCCAATGCTCCCCATGTTAAACCTCCACCAAATCCAACTAATACAATGACATCATTATCGCTAATTTTACCATCTTTAACACTTTCTGATAAAGCCATAGGTATAGAAGCAGAAGAATTATTCCCATATTTTGTAATAACCTTAGCCATTCTTTCCTCTGGAATGTCTAATCTTTCCCTTGCCGCTTCCATAATACGAATATTAGCTTGGTGAGGAATTAAATAATCTACATCTTCTTTTTGTAATCCAGCTTTCTCCAATACATTTAAGGATGATTCAGGCATTTGTCTAACAGCAAATTTGAAAACTTCACGACCATTCATTGTAATAAATCCGTCGTCTTTTTGATATAAGTGTTTGCCACCAGAACCGTTGGCACCTAATTCAAAGGAAAGGATTCCTTTTCCTTCTGAAACCTCTCCCATAACCGCTGCACCTGCACCATCACCAAATAGTACACATGTATTACGATCTGACCAATCTGTTATCTTCGAAAGCTTTTCAGCTCCGACAACTAATATATGTTTGTATACTTTTGTTTCGATAAATTGCTTCGCAGTTATCATCCCATACATAAAGCCAGCACATGCTGCACTGACATCCATTGCTGCTGCATTCCATGCACCAAGCTTTTCCTGTAGCATGCAAGATACAGATGGAAAAGGTGTATCTGGAGTAACGGTAGCTACTAAAATCAAATCAATATCTTCCGGTTTAATACCAGCATCCTCTATCGCACTAAGTGATGCATGGTAAGCCATATCAGAAGTATCCATATCATCCTCGGCAATTCTTCTCTCTTCTATACCAGTACGAGTACGGATCCACTCATCACTTGTATCTACTATTTTTTCTAAGTCTTTATTCGTTACGACTTTGGAAGGTGTGTAATGACCTACTCCTATAACTCCTACACCCATATAATACATCCCCTAACATTATAAGTTGTTATCAAATATTATGACTTGGTACTAATTTTAATGCAAAAAAGACAGACTTGCAAGGTCTAATTATCCTTACTAGAAAATCAAACCAGCAAATCAATATTGGTTAGGAAGCAAGCCTGTTTCTTTATACTTCTCAATATAATCAACTAATCTTTGTTGAAAATATTTAGGGACAGATTTACTGAACTCACCCATTGTAATATAATCATCCGCAAAATCAAATGTCATTATTTCGCCATTAAGGTCTCCCTCGTTGAATTTCTCTGCTGCTAGTACATACAAACGATCAACATGTTGCACTGTACTAGTTAGTACCGTTTCCGGTTCGACATTTATTTGATCGGACACGAATCCAATAGCATATATACCATCGTCCCCTGCAAGTTTAATAATATCCTCACTGATAGCATCTCCTGCTGGATAAATCACATCTACCCCTTGATTTTTCAATCGATCATATGCATCTAAAGCTGCTTCATTATCATTCCAATCATAAATAAATTCCATTCTTACATTCGCTTGTGGATTTTGATATTTTACTCCTTCATAGAAGCCTTCGATTTCAGGCTGCCATTGATAAGCAGCAATAATGCCTACTTCGTTAGTCTTCGTTGTACTACTTGCAATCATTCCAGCGAAAAATCCCATTCCATGCGAGTTGAAGTTCATACTAGTTAAATTATTTCTGTAGTAGTTCCCATTGAAATAAACGAAGTGGATATCGGTATAGGTTTGAGATAAATTATAAAATGCTTCCCCATAATTACTACTGTGCCCAAAAATTAGATTGGTCCCTTCGTCAACAAGATCACTTACCGCCTTAGATAATTCAGCCTCCGTACTAACATCTTCTATGACCTCAATTTCCACTCCTAGTTTTTTCTCAATCTCTAACAGACCTTTATAGCCCTTTTGATTCCATGGTTTATCTTCCATTTTCCCTTCCATAATCATAGCTGCCTTATAAAGATTCCCTGATTCTACCTTATTGCTACAACCACTTACTAAAATTATTCCGAGTATTAATAGTATTGCTATACTATACGTTCTTCTCAAATTCTGCACTCCATTCATTTTCTATCGTATTCATACAAATCTTTATAGCGTCGATAATGAGCTAGTACCTTTCTAACGTTTTCTTCTATAGGTATATTGTCACGAATATAAATCGAATTTTCAAGTTTTACCGCTTCATTTAGGAAAACTTTCTTTGAAAAGACACTAAGTTCCGAAGGTTTATTGCTTGAATGGAAAAGTGGAGCTGTTGCTTTAACAAAATCTTTAATATAAATAGCGTCCGATTGAAATTCTCTTGAATGAAAGCGAACATTGCGATTTCCTACCTTGATATCTTCCTCCGTCATTTCCATCCATTCTCCAAAAAGGATAGGTGCGTTAATTACTATAGCATTGGATAGCTTTTTTTTCATTTCTCTCGTTCTAATTTGAATGATTCTATCCGCATAAATTGGTAATTCTGTACCTCCAATGACTAACGCCACAAGGTCTTTCGGAATACTATTTGGTGGAATCAAGCGAAACGAACTATTCCTACCGACTAACATATGGAGATTTTCTTTTTTCTCCGAATCAATTTTGTCTATTCCGTTTACTTCTATACCCTTTTCTAAAAAGTAATGGACATAATGATACCCAATCCAAGAAAAACAATTATAAATGCTAATCGACATGGGCAGCCTCCTCTCTATGTAAACTATGAAGAAATACTTTTCATTTATGTGTGCATTTGGTAAACTTAATAAAGAAATTGTGTATTACGCTAAATTAAAAGTAGATTAGAAATTGAGGTGTTACATATGCGTTACATTGCAACCATTCTTTGGGCTGTATTAATAACGTTCGTACTATCCTACGTACTATCCAGTATGGGTGGAGGATCATTAGACCTTGTAGCTACATTAGTAATGGCAGCGATTCTTTCCATTGCTATCTTCATTCTAGGAGACGGTTTATTGAAGGAAAAGAAAGAGCAGTAACTCGTCTCGAAAGCAAAACCCTTGCCTTGAACTACATGGCAAGGGTTTGCTGCTTCCCGGTATTTACAATTAAGAATTTAATACCAAGGTAATAAGGTTAAGGCAGTAAGTGCTGCAAGTGGTAACACTAGTCGATTAAACCTTCTGCGTGGTCTACCGTAAAAGCCTCCATAGCCTGGGAAACCATACCCTGGAAAGCCATAACCCGGATAACCATATCCAAACTGACGCTGATCTAACATGTATGGCTGTAATTGCGGAGTTGCTTCACTATCAATTGGTATAGCAAAGTAAACATAATCATCATCTAAACCAGTTATGATACCATCAAAGCTGGTACCGTCATCTAATTGGGCTAATACATAAGAATGCATATGTGTCTTACATAAGTCATAAACCTGTTTTTTATGAGACATTTTGATCGACCTCCTCATCAACTAGACTATTCATATGCCTAATTAGAGGTGACAGTATTAGCCAATTAAGTAACTGATAACTAGGGAGAGTATAAAAAATGGAAAATTTATTGGATTTACTTAGATATTTATTATTAGGCTTACTACAAGGATTTACTGAGCCAATTCCTATTTCATCAAGTGGCCATCTTATATTAGCACGTGATCTATTAGGAGTAAGTACACCGGGAATATCCTTTGAAGCATTTGTAAACTTCGGTTCACTAATAGCAGTTATTATGGTTTATTTCAAAGACATCGTTCGATTAATAAAAAACGGGTTGCGCTACATCGTTTCTCGTGATCCTGATGCTAAAAGTGATTTCCAGTTTATTCTCATGCTAATTGTAGCAACAATCCCTACAGGTATACTAGGAATTTTATTGAAAGATGTGGTAGGGAATATAAGTAAGCCATATTTAGTAGGTATTACATTAATCATTACCGGTATTGCCCTTTGGATCATTCGTAATTTACGTGGTAAAAAAGGGGATAAACAAATTACGGTAAAAGATGCGGTAATTGCTGGCCTTGCACAGTCTGTAGCATTATTCCCAGGAATTAGCCGATCTGGAGCAACCATTGTCGCTGCTATGTTACTCGGAATGAAGCAGGAAACAGCACTTCGTTTCTCATTCCTATTATATATTCCGGTTAGTTTAGGGGTTGGGTTGCTTTCTGCTAAAGATATTGTAACTGATCCAGAATTAAATTCATTAATGATTCCGTATTTAATTGCATTTATAGCATCCATTATCGCGACATACTTTGCGCTTAAATGGTTTATGAATATTATGGCAAAAGGAAATCTAAAATACTTTGCATTCTACTGCTTCATTGTAGGTGCTTTCGCATTATTCTTCTTAAGATAAAGATAAACATAAAACAATCCCCTACCATGCTAATCGTGGTAGGGGATTGTTTTATGTTGGCATATTACGGTATACCCTAATTATTAATCCGGAATTCCTAAAGCAATTTTTGCGTAACGAGACATTCTTTCCTTGCCCCATGGTGGGTCCCAAACAATATTAACTCTTGTTTCTTTTACTTCTGGTAAATCATATAGAGCACGTTGTACGTCAGCTTCAATATGGGCAGAAAGTGGGCATCCCATTGCTGTAAGTGTCATCGTTACTGTACATACACCATCATCATCAAGATCTACATCATATATTAACCCAAGGTTGACAATATCAATACCTAATTCGGGGTCAATAACATTTTCAAGAGCTCCCATGAGATTTTCTTTTAATGCTTCATCCATGGTCTTCCCTCCTTATTCTTTCATATCTTCATTTAAACATATTTTGCTTGTTTTTTAAATGATTTGCATTACAGATGCATATCAAACCATTTGACCGTTTCTAAAATAGCATACCTGCTGACCTTATGACCTCGGCCTTCTTCACGAATAAATTTTATTTTATCATGATCGTGATACTCGTTCCTAACCTGTTGATAAAAGCTATGGGAATGATCAAATGGAACGGTAGGATCTTGATCTCCATGCCAAAATAGTACAGGCCTTTCATTTAATTTCTCAACTTGAAGCGATAAATCATAATCTGCAAGCGAATTATATAACTGTGAAACTTCCTGTTCCGTTAATGGGAGATCTCCAGCCTTCGAATAGAATGCCACCAGTTCTCTTGCGAAAGTCGTAATTTTGGGAGATCCCATTAATACTCCTGCTACTTTAATCCAAGGAAACTGGGTTAAGGCAGCAGCGGTTGTGATTCCACCCATACTCGTTCCAGCAATTCCAATTCTTTCATCTAAAAGTAAGCCTTGTTCCTCTAATTCCACCTTAATGCTATGTAAATCCTTCAAATTTTGTAACACAATATGGAATAAAAAGTAACGAACATCCGATACTTCATCTGTCTCTCTTTCACCATGATACAAACTATCAGGCAATATAACTCGCATCCCTTTTTCTGCCAATAAAAACGCCAGTGGTAAATTGTGTTCCTTTGCACTTGTTATACCGTGAAAATACACGATTGTTGGTAGAGAAGCTTTAGCTTTCTCTGTATCAACTACAACTAAACTTGGCACTCCTCCAACACTTTTTTTAGTTATTCCAATCATCTGCATAATCCCCTTATTTGTCCTGTTAATAATATGATAGTATTTTTTTACAAATAATTAAACTAATTTAACGTAAAGATTACTTTATATTCCTTTACATCTGTGGTAAACACGAATAAACTTAATTCATATGAGGTGAGTATATGACAAAACAACAACATTTAATCGCGTTAGATTTAGACGGTACATTACTTTCTGACAATAAGGTCATTAGTGAAAAAAATAAGAAAGTCATTTCTAAAGCCATGGCAGATGGACATATTGTCGTGATTGCTACTGGTAGACCACATCGTGCAAGCATTCAATATTATCATGAACTAGGATTAAAAACCCCAATGGTCAATTTTAATGGTGCATTAATACATCATCCAGAAGATAAAAAGTGGGATGTTCTTCACAATCCAATGCCTAAAAGAACTGCTCTAAGTATTGTCCAAGCTTGTTATGACTTAGATGTCTATAATGTTTTGGCAGAAGTAAAAAATCAAGTTTATCTTGATAAATATAGTCAAGATTTGATCGATATCTTTTATGAAACGGGAGATGACACCCCTTTTATTATTGGAAATTTAAAGAGTAAGTTAAATGAAGATCCTACTTCCCTGTTAATCCATCCTAAAGAGGATCATATCACATCATTACGTGACCATTTAGATGAATATCATGCAGAAGTAATCGAACATCGAAAATGGGGAGCTCCATGGAACGTGATTGAAATCGTCAAAAAAGGAATTAATAAAGCAGTAGGTTTACAAAAAATTGCGCATTATTATCAAATTCCACAGAGTCGCATTATTGCATTTGGCGATGAGGATAATGATTTAGAAATGATTGATTATGCAGGTGTCGGTGTAGCGATGGGTAATGCGATTGAACCGTTAAAATCCATTGCCAACCATGTAACGGTTACCAATGAAGAAAGTGGTATTGGCTTGTTCTTAGAAGAATACTTAAGCCTTAATTCGAATGTAAAGTAAAAACAGGTGTACCGTATTTTACCTACTATAAAAAAACTTCATCATTCCATACTAACTAGTGAACGTAAAAACGTTCACTTTTTTGTTGGCAGATAGGAAAGTATAAATATCTCACCTGCCAACATAAGAAAAACGAACACATTCGAACGAATGCTAGTTTTTCTAAGGAGGAATCTTACTTGGGCAAAGGGAGTAAATCAAAAAGATTCAGCCAACAAAGCGCAGATGCTGTAAAAAGACATGCAGAGAAGTTCCCATATCGTTCTAACTTCACCGATGCAGAACGAAAACGGGATGAAGCAGATAATCATACAGTAGGAGGATTCTAAATGCAAAAAAAATCTATTCCAACAAGCCAAAGATGCCGTTACCCAATTTACAAGCAATATTACTGGTGGCAACGCTTCAGCACAAGATAAACAAGCTGCTCATAATGCGATCCAAGCTGCTATGAATGATGCGACACCAGAAGAAAAACAACAATTACAACAGTTACAACAGCAATTGGAACAGCATCAACTTAGCTAACCTCCATCAAATTAAAAAGCCTGTGATGGTAATATCCAATTCATTCTTCGGATGAAAAGGAATTGCTGATGAAACAAGCTGTAGGATGACAAGGCTGGGACAAAACGAAAACAAAGGTAATAAAAAACGAACAATCACTATCATTACCCGGAAATATACGGAGACTCCTGTGGGAGGAAAGGGCACTGCCTGAGACCCTGGAAGAGCTTTAGCTCTGAGGAGGCTCACCAGCCGCCCACGAACCGCAAGTATATTTCCGGGGTGGGTTTGATGCACTAACTTTCATGTTCGGTTTATCCTATGTTAGAAATAGTTTTGTCTCAGCCTCTTTTCCTTATTTTCCTTTTTTCTTCCCCACTTTTCTGCTAATATAGATTTAAAAGGATTCATGTGGAGGTAGAACAAATGGGAGTAAGAGCTGAATCAACACCAAATCCAAATGCAATAAAGTTTACAACAGATAAGCTCATCTTTGAAGGGACAAACAGTATTTCCGTTATGCCAGGTGATACAAGTGAACATGAAATTATGAATGATTTATTGAAACTTGAAGGTGTAGATAACGTATTCGGTTATCAAAATTTCATTACCGTTAACAAAAGCTTCGATGCGGAATGGGACGAGGTTACCCCGAAAGTGAAAGAAGTTTTTGAGAAGCATGGTTATTAATACATGTAAGAAAAAACTAGAATTCCATTGTGTGATGAATTCTAGTTTTTTCTATATAAGTAGCCCTATTCTTTTGGCAACAACTTAAGTGCTAGCTAGGAATTATGTTGTTTTTTATACCTCTTTCAAATCTAACGGAATATAGTTTGGATTAATTATTTTACCGTCTTCCCCTTTCGTGTACATCTTTACGATGACCACCTCATCTAGCTCTTTCATTTCGTCCGTAATGTCTATACGGAAGCTGAAATCGCTCCACTCACCATCAACTGTAACTTTCTCTTCCTCTTTTAAAATGTGATCCTCTTGTTCCACTTGAAAATAAAATTCATCATTGGATGCGTTCACGTTTCCGGTAATGATTGCTTGATTATTTTCAAGTTGAATATCCACGTTTTGAAAATTGGCATATACATCATGGGTAGTTTCTGTGATTGGATCTGAAGCCTTATCAGGTTGATTTCCACATGCTGAAAGGATGAAAACAGTACTTATAATCATAAACGCTTTTTTCATTTACATCATTCCCCCTTACTCTTTTCGAAAGAATCCATAAATTCCAGCGGTCTGGACAATATTCGTGAACGCTTCTGGATCCACTTCCTTAATAATTTTTTCTAAATCATATAATTCATATCGTGTAATAACGAGGTATAGCATATGTTTATCTTGATTCGTATAAGCTCCCACTGCAGGTAATATGGTGATTCCCCGAACCATCGTGTCATGAATTGCTTTTTGTAATTCTTTCGCTTTTTTCGTTACAATCATTGCTGTTAATTTGTTATAACGAGTATGTATCGTATCAATTACTCGTGTTGTCACATAAAGCGCAACCATTGTATATAATGCATTCTCTGGTTCGTAAAGAAATCCTGCAAGTGCAATAATAACAGCGTTCAAGGAAATAAAATAAACACCAATCGGTTTATCATTCATACGAGATAACACCATGGCAACAATGTCCATTCCACCTGTAGATGCACCAATTTTCAAGGTAATTCCTACACCGATACCTGCTACTAGCCCACCAAATACGGCATTCAAAATAATATCACTAGATAGTTGAACAATTGGTAGGAATTGTAGAAATATCGAAGAAAAGATTACCGAAACGATACTATAGATTGTAAATCCTTTTCCAACTTTAAACCAGCCTAGAATAAATACAGGTATGTTAAGTAGAAATAACAGAATACCTGTTGATACATTCACTCCTATAAAATCATTAAATACACTGGAGATTAGCTGGGCAGTACCAGTAAATCCGCTAGCATATACATTAGCACTTTCTAAAAATAAATTTAAAGATAAGGCATTCAGTAAAGAACCTATAATAACAATTAAGATACGTTTCGCCTCTATTAAAAACATAACAGTCTCCTTTTATTAACAATAATTTTGACTATATCACATTATAGCTATAAACTAAACATAATATAATATTTGTAAAGAATTGAGGGTGATAGTGATGACTAATGTTACAATTATGGCTGATTCAGCTAGTGACCTTACAAAAGACTACTTCACTGAATATGGCATGGAAATGGTCTCCTTAACGGTTCATTTAGAAGATAAGGATTATAAAGACGGGATCGATATTACACCTAAGAACGTTTTTGATGCGATGCGTGAAGGAAAATCCCCAAAGACTTCCCAGGTTTCACCACAGACTTTTAAATCTATTTTCACCGAATATGCCAAGTCTAATCAAACATTAATCTATTTGGCATTTTCTTCAGAGCTTTCCGGTACATATCAAACAGCAAAAATGATGGAACAGGAAGTAAAAGAAGACTATCCTGATGCAGACATATCCATTATCGATACAAAATGCGCTTCGATTGGTTATGGTTTAGTCGTGCTAAATGCGGCTCGATTAGCTAAAGAGGGTAAAAGTAAAGAAGAAATAATGGATGATGCGAAAAAACGGGCACTTCATATGGAACACATCTTCACAGTAGATGACCTAGAATATTTAAAACGTGGTGGAAGAGTAAGTAAAACAGCAGCCTTTGTTGGAACCTTATTAAATATTAAGCCCATCCTACATGTGGAAGACGGCAAATTAATCCCTCTCGAAAAGATGCGTGGGACGAAAAAACTTCTTGGCCGTATGGTTGAATTGATGGAAGAACGTGGTGGTAATTTCGAAAACCAAGTTATTGGTATTAGTCATGGTGATGACCTAGAACGGGCAGAGGCACTTGCAAAAATGATTAAAGATAAATTTGGTGTTAAAGAAGTTGTTATCGAATTTGTTGGATCTGCAATTGGTGCTCACTCTGGTCCTGGTACACTTGCACTATTTTTCTTAAATAAATCATTCCAATAAAAATTCAGGAAGCATGTGGAATAGTACTATTTTCCACATGCTTCTTTGATGTGGTAACCTTTCCCTCTATCAGCAAGTCAAGCAAATCTTCGTATAAGCTACGATTACGATATTTTATTGGGATCTTGAAACATTATGGAAATTGTCTACGTCTTATTCGTAAAGGTTCATTTTTCCTATACGAATGAGGTGGAGAATGTGTATAAAAAGATAGTACTAATCAGTATCATTTCCATTATTGGTGTTTGGTTACTCGTGGTGTTTGGATTCTCTAACAAAATTACAGCAGAGATACCATCTGCATCTAGTTTTGTTCCAACATTTAAAGATTGGACCATACACTTTTCAGAATCGATGGATCCAAAGACCTTTACGGAAGAAACGGTAATCGTTACTAATAATCAAGGTGAACGAATTCCAACCGAGTTAGAGTGGAATGATTCATACACGATACTAACACTTTTCGCACCTGAGAATGGTTATACTGTTGATGAATCGTATGATATTACCATTACTAGTAATGTCAAAACCGCAGACGGTGATAAACTCGCCAAGCCATTACAACATGCCTTCACTGCAGTAACACAGTTACCTAACATTAAAGATCAAAAACAACTTCTCACGTTATTGAAAGAACGAATGACACAACAAAATGAAAGGAACCAAAGCTTCTCTACCATGCAGGAAGAATCTGCGGATATTGCTGCTGATGCAAGTAGCGGACATATGGGAGATGGTGAAAGCTCTACGACAAATGTTCAAGTAGAAGGAGTAGATGAAGGAGACATCATAAAGACTGATGGCAATTCTCTTTTCTTCGTACGTGATGGAGATATTCTCATCACATCAACAGATAAGGAAAACAGCCAATTATTAAGCCAAATAAAAGTGGAGAATTATTACCCACAAGAAATTTACCTACATCATGACCTTTTAATTGTCATTGGAGAAAAATCAGAACCACTTCGAGATAAGGAATTAAACTCAACGAAAAATAAAGTTGGTATCGTAGAGCCTATTTTCTTCAGCCAGACTTCTACCTTAATTTATGATGTCAAAGATCCTAAAAATCCAAAACAAATTCGTGAAGTGAGTCAAGAAGGATATTATAGTTCATCCAGAATTCTAGATGGTTATTTATATTTAATTGCTAACGAATACCCTCCATACCATATTTTAAGTTCAAATGAGGATGTAGATGTAAGGCCATTTATAAAGGATTCTACTGTTGGTGACGAAAGCAAACCTGTTGCTTTTCCTGATATGTATTTCTTTCCAGATAGTACGGAAGAACAATTTCTAATTCTTACTTCCATAGACCTTAACGATATGGAAAAGGAAGCAAATATGGAGACCTACCTTGGTGCATCTCAGCAAATCTATATGTCTCATAACAATCTTTATATAGCGGTTAATAAATATAAGGAAATGGAAAATGAAGAAACCGAAAACGATGGAACCGATACTAGTGAAGTTGTCTCTAGTGACATGATGATATGGCTCCCAAGGGAAGCAGATACTGAAATTTCACAGTTCCATATTGAGGAAGGTACGTTGACATACCATGCATCAACTATAGTAAGTGGTACACTAATCAACCAATTTGCAATGGACGAACGAAATGGAATATTCCGAGTGGCGACGACTAAAGGGAATACTTGGGATGAAGCATCGTTATCTACTAACAATTTATATACGTTTGATGAAAACTTAAAGCCTGTTGGGGCTTTAGAGGGATTAGCAGAAGGCGAACGGATTTACAGTGTTCGCTTTATGGATGAAGTAGCTTATATGGTTACATTTAAAGAAGTAGATCCACTGTTTGTCATCGATTTACAAGATCCATCGAATCCAACTGTTCTCGGAGAATTAAAGATTCCTGGGTTTAGTAACTACTTGCATCCGCTCGATGAGAATCATGTCATAGGATTTGGGCAAGATACGAAAGTCGAAAAAGAAGACGGCATGAACGAACCAATCGTTCTTACAAATGGATTAAAGATTTCCGTCTTTGATGTGACCGATCCAACCAACCCGAAGGAAAAATTCTCAGAAGTAATTGGTCAAGGTGGTTCCTATTCTGAACTACTCTATAATCACAAAGTACTGTATAAGCATCCAACCGAAAATATTTATGGCTTTCCTGCAACACTATCCGAAACAAAGACGGTCCATAAAGGTGATATAAGCTACGAGGAATACAGTGTTATTTTCGAAGGGGCATTACTATATGAAATTACCCCAGATGGGATTCGTCTACTGGATACGATTACACACCAGGAAACGTTTAACAACTACCCAGAATGGACTTCTGAGATTAAAAGAATTGTTTCGGTAGAAGATAGCCTTTACACCTTATCTTGGGATCAAATGAAGGTGTATGATTTAAAGCAAAAGCAAATGTTGAAAACGATAGAATTACCTGAGCTATCGTTTGAATATTGAGGATTGGTAGGAGGAAGCATCGCTCGTTCCTCCTCATTTTTTACCATTTCACATAAAGCGTTTAAGTAAGTCCCTCCAATAATTAGCAACTTTTTATCATGATATCCCACACTGAAACATATACATGTTATACAGTTGTACTAGCAACTTTTTGATAAGGAGGGCATTATATGCTAATCAATGAATTAGTTTCTGACTATGAGATGGAACGAAAAGAATCTCCTAAAACATTGAACGATATATTAGATTACTATCAAAAGAAATATATTGCAGGAGAAATAGATATTCGATTTTATCGTGATGTATACAACTATTTACACCAGCAAGGTGCCACCTCCGCACATGAATACAGCTACTAATATTAAACAAAAAAGCCAGATGTTAGTACTAATCTATCATCTGGCTTTTTAAGCACTTTTCTATTAATTTTTCATCCTCAGGATAGGCATGCTCAATCCCCGCTAAACCCTCTAATGAAAACCATGCCATCTCCTCAATCAATTGGTCAGGATCATTAATTCCACTACTGTTACTAATCCTATCCACTACAAAATAATGTGTCGTAACGGAAATACCCTGCTTAACAACTTTTTTAACATAAATTTCTTCTTTAATCGTAACAGTGTAGCCCGTTTCCTCTTTCACTTCCCGTATACAACAATGCTCTGGTGTCTCTCCTTCCTCTATGCCACCAGAAGGGACTGCCCATTGGCTACTCCCTTTTGCTCTAACCATTAACACTTCCCTATTATTATTGATACAAATAGCCGCCGAACCTCTCCACTCCTCCATCCTTTAAGCTCCCTTCTCCTTATCTTGAACTGTATCTAGCAGAGCAACGTTCAGATTATTGGAATCCCTCCATTGATAATAAATCTCAAGATGCCAACTGCTGGTTAGTCGGTTATAATGATTTTCATCTATCCACTGATGTAATTCTTCATATGACTTCATAATTCCCGTGGTAGGTCCTCGGTGTTCCCAAACAGCATAGCTTTGAGCGGGAATGGTTAACGTCACCATCCCTTCAGGTATATCTTCAAACGCCTCTACTTCCATACAAATCCAATAACCGTCCTCCTCATCCGTATCGCTATCCACTACGAATGCTCCTATTTCTATAGCTGGATTTTTTAAATGCCTTATTTTCCCTCTCTCTTGCTCCAACCGTCTTGTTGCTTTTGGAATTTCCACACTATACTGATCACCTGGACATAAAACCCTATAACCAACAAGCTTTAATTCATCCAATGGTATAATGGTTTTACTATTGAATACATTCTCTTTCAATGGAGCTTCCCCCCTTATTTTTAAAGAGATAATCAAGTAATCTAGTATCTACCTCATCAATAGTGCCAATTTCCTTCACCATATCCCATAGTATAATGCCTGATGTTTCTTCATTTTCCACAAAATCCCCTATCCTATCTACATAAGCGAAATAAACTGGATTATATTTGAATGTACCTTCATCGATATTCTGTGACTTAAGGAGTCCTTGAAATGTCATATCGCTAATTTGCTGACCAGTTTCCTCATAAAGTTCACGGATTGCACATTGCTTAGCACTTTCCTGCCCCTCTCGACTTCCGGCTGGAATTTCCCACTGATTTCGCCATTTATTAAAACAAAGCAAAAACTTATCTTCGCATGGTAAAATAGCATAGGATCCTGCTAGCATCTCAAAGCTACTCATATCTTTTTCTTCCAATATTAAAAAATCAAGAAATCGAAAACCATTCTTCTTCCTCTGTATCATTACGATCCCCACTTATAAGCTTTCTTCTTTATACCGATCAAAGTATTGAAGCCATTTTATTAGCTGGTTCTCTATATCAGGATTAGTACTTAAAGTAACAGACTGGAGTTGACCATTATGAAGGTATATATGCTCTGTCCATACCTTATCAAACTTCTTCTCCGCATAACCTATCTGATCGAAATATGCTTCTTGTATCCAATTCCTATCATCTAGATTGATAAAAAAGATGAAAAAGCCATCCTGAATAGACTCGATTAATTTTTCTTTTGTTATATGTTTTATATAATGAGGCTCAATGATGACAAGCTTATAATCTTCTAATGAGTTATCAATCACAAAGGAATACTTCACATGGATTGGAAGCTTTTCGAATGCTTGTACCATCGATTCATTATCTCCAATATATTGAACACCAGAAGATAGCATTACTTCCTCTTTTTCTATATCAGGAGAACAACCGTATAATAGGAGAAATACTATAGTCATTAGGATTAATCTAATCAAATTGTTCTCCCCCCAATCATAGAAACATTCCTTAGACCTCTCTTTTAGTTACTCACGTCTGGATAGATTTCTCTTAAAAATGTCATAGACTGTTTAATCAGTTCTTTTAGCACCTCTACATCGATATCAGCAAGCTTGTTAATATAAACACATGCTTTACCTGAAGTATGCTTTCCAAATTTGGAGAGCAGTTCTTCTCGTTTAGGATCTCCTGTTGCAAAGTACAGACTAATTTTCGCTTTACGTGGCGAAAAGCCAACTAGTGGTGCATCGCCTTCATGACCCGAATCATATTTATAATGATACGACCCAAAACCGATAATACTCGGTCCCCACATTTTAGCTGGATATCCCGTTACCTATGTAAAGATATCGAGTAATTGATAGGCATCCTCTTTTTTCCTCGGACTGTCAACCGTTTCGATAAATTCTATCACACTATCATCATTTTGTTTCGTCTTTAACTCGTACATTTCCAATTCCCCTTTCTCGTTCTCCCCATTGTGCCCGTAGAACTACCCATACCATAGTTACCTTCCATTGTAGTCAATATTCGGAATTATAACAATAAAAAATAGCATTAGACTAGCCGCCTAATACTATTCATTGAACCTTATTCTGTTGCTTCGCGCTTTCTTTGCTTCCTAGTTAAATAAATTACCGCAGAGACAAATGATAATAGAATGATAATCATAGGAGCAACAAATCCCCAATTTATACCTGTATTTTCTTCTACAATAAAGACATCAGCCGTCTCTCTTGCTAAGCCTAGCTTATATTCTCCATCATGTATTTCTCTTACAAGGTTATCACCTAGAAGACCCCTTAACTGTAAATCAGGAGCAAGATCTGTAATGGATACCGCTCTAGAGACACTATCATTGTTAATTGCAATATACATGATTTCATCTTGATACGTGCGCTTCATAACACTCATTCCTTCATTCGAACCAACCAATTCAAAATCTCCATACTGTAGAGCAGGGAATGAATTTCGTAATGCTAGCGCCTTCGTATAAACTTCTTCAAGATCTGGTTCTCCACTATTAAAGTTTACTAAACTATGGATTTGTTCTATCCCCGCACCATACATCGGCACTTCAGAACCTTGGAATAGTATAGGCACGCCAGGAGTAGTCAATAATGAAACAAGTACAAGCTTCCATGTATTGATATCATTTCGTTTATTTTCAGCAGCAACCTGGGTAAAGCGGTTTAGTGTTTTATTATCTACATAATGAAGACTGTTCTTAATTCCTAATTCTTCCCATTTCGTATAAATTTGTTCTACAGGATTATCCTCATGGGAAAACACATCCGCAATTGTTTGTGATAGTTCTGGATTATCTACTGCATCTATCGTTTGAATATTCATGAGTTCTTCAGAAACTTCCTCCCCAAGTACATTTGCAATAATGTATACATTAGGGCTTTCTGCTTTTATTTCCCTTGTCAATGTTTCAAGAAATTCTGGAGATGCTTGGTCTGCAGCATGTAAAATAAACCCATCTACATTCCCCTCATTCATCCAGTACTTCGCTACATCAATTAGCATAGCTTGTACTTCTGGATTAGCTTGATTTAAAACAGTAATATTTTCTAACCAAGGTTCCTTACTCGTATCTATATCCGCTTGTTGTACAATCCAATCCTGTTTGTCTGAATCAGTGACTATTGGGTGACTATTTGCAACATAATTTATCACTAATTCTAGCATTACTTTAATGTCACGATTATGTGCCTCTTGTACGAAGGACTGGAATTCTTCCATTGTGCCAAATTGCGGTTCTACGGAATAGAAATCTTCAATCCAATAACCATGATAGCCATCTTTGGCGTTCGCCATAATAGGCGATAGTGAGATAGCTGTGAAACCAATTTTCTTTATATCATCTAGTTTCATCATGATTCCTTTAATATCTCCACCGTGATATGCTAATGGATCGTCAATTCGTACTTGGTCACTAAATGCTTGACTCCCATTATTAAATCGGTCTACTAAAATATCATAAATGATTTCTTCCTGGATGCTATTCTCTTCCGCAAAGCTTATAGCTGGATATGTATGGAACAATACCAGTATTGCTATAAGCATACTTGCTATTTTTTTCATATTATATTCCTCCAGCATTATTTCTCTCTAATCCATTATTACCTAGTTCACTATATATTCAACATAGTCTATTAAGTTGTAAAAAACATTAGAAAAACTAACACATTCGCTCACTCTTAAACGAATGTGTTAGCTTTCTTATGCTGATGGAGCCTGGGACAAAAGAATCTATTTGAAAGGAAAAACTGGTTGATGAGCAAAGACCCTGCTCCGGAAATATACTTGCGGTTGCTTCCAGTACAGGGGCGACATCTGCTCGAAAAGACCATCGCAGTGTCTACCTTGCACTTTATCACAGCATAAGTGCGACATCTGCTCGAAAAGACCTCGCAGTGTCTTCTTTACCGCCGGGCGGCTGCCTTAGCCAGGCTACTACTTGATAATCTTCCTTGCTGCCTTGCACCGAGGAAGCCCGCTTCGTAGCTTTGCTAGTAGACACAGGTGCATCCAAGGTCTCAACCTTGCCCTATCCTCCCGCAGGAGTCTACGTATATTTCCGGAGCTAGTATTGTATATCATTCAGTTTTGCATTTAATTCTTTTCGTTATGCCCCTCAACCTCTACCTGCCAAAAAAAGATGTCTTAGAAGATTCATTATCTCCTGAGACATCTCTTTCCGTTTTAATGAAATCCACCTGGTAAACGGAAAAATCCTAGGACTAATGTTATTAGAAATGATACTAGCAGTACAATCCAGCCAACTTTAGCAGAGTCGCCATCTTTAATCTTACCTAATGTCATCTCCATCCCTGCTATTACCCCGATACCAGCAATTCCTTTTACAATTGCTTCAGCCATCAATGGACTACCATTAAGGTAATTCATGAGTAAGTCACCACCAGAATAAAGAATGACTAGATAGTCTAAACGAAGAATCATGTGTACAATTTTAGCTGCTTTCTCATTTCCTTTTTTATGTAACACAATTGCTACAATTAACAGTATGAATGCCACTACCCAAGCCGTAACATGTAAATGTGTATTCATTCTTATCCTCCTAATTTTTAAACAAATCTATCGCAATTATATCTTATCACACCATATAAAGAAGTTCAGCTTATATGAAATATTTTTTATAAAGTTATTAAAAGAAATAGTAGATATAATCATTCATTTTATTGTATATTTATACTTGAAGATATAATTTTATAAACTTGTTAAATTATGGTACATTGCTAATATAGGAGGCGATTTTTTATGACGAAAACGAGTGAATTAATTATTAACCAAACCGAAACATATGGCGCTAAGAACTATCATCCACTACCAGTGGTTGTTGCGAAAGCAGAAGGAGTATGGGTTGAGGACCCTGAAGGAAATCGTTATATGGATATGCTAAGTGCATATTCTGCTGTTAACCAGGGGCACCGCCACCCTAAGATTATTGATGCTTTAGTAGAGCAAGCTGGAAGAGTAACCCTTACCTCTCGAGCATTCCACAATGATCAGCTTGGTCCATGGTATGAAAAAATTTGCAAGCTAACCAATAAGGACATGGCACTTCCGATGAATACTGGAGCAGAAGCAGTTGAAACAGCTGTGAAAGCTGCACGTCGCTGGGCATATGAAGTAAAAGGTGTTGAAGAAAACAAGGCTGAAATCATCGCATGTGAAGGTAACTTCCATGGACGTACCATGCTTGCTGTTTCCTTATCATCTGAAGCAGAATATAAGCGTGGTTTTGGGCCAATGCTACCTGGTATTAAATTAATTCCTTATGGAGACATTGACGCTCTTAAGGCCGCCATTAATGAAAACACAGCTGGTTTTCTCTTTGAGCCTATCCAAGGCGAAGCGGGAATTGTTATCCCACCAGAAGGATTCTTAAAGGAAGCATATGAAGTATGTAAAGAAAATAATGTTCTATACATTGCCGACGAAATCCAAGCTGGCTTAGCACGTACAGGTAAAATGTTCGCATGTGATTGGGAAGAGGTTGAACCTGATATGCTTATCCTAGGGAAAGCATTAGGTGGAGGCGTCATGCCGATTTCATGTGTTGTTGCTAATAGTGACATCTTAGGCGTATTTAATCCAGGCTCACACGGTTCCACATTTGGTGGTAATCCATTAGCTTGTGCCGTATCTTTAGCTTCTCTTGAAGTGCTAGAGGACGAGAGGTTAGCAGAGCGTTCTTTAGAACTTGGAGAATATATGATGCAGGAATTACGTTCCATCGACAATCCAAAAATAAAAGAAGTACGCGGAAAAGGACTGTTCATTGGTGTTGAGCTAACTGAATCTGCACGTCCATATTGTGAAGCATTAAAAGCTAAAGGTTTACTATGTAAGGAAACACATGAAAATGTAATTCGATTTGCACCACCACTTGTTATTGAAAAAAAGGATTTGGATTGGGCGCTTGAACATATTAAGGAAGTATTAAAAGGATAATCATTTCGTGCACCAAGATATAACTAAATATTAGACATATAACCGAATGATGCACGATACTAGCTCCGGTAAAATCGGGGACCTTCAAGTTTGTGCTACTCATTCGGTTTTTCTTTTACCTTATCCATTTGTGCCTAAAGCTCCATCTCGTTTTACGTGTAATAATTGTTATTACACTACAAATTGAGATGTCCCGTTGGTTTCAGTCCATTCTCACACTCTCTACTCTACACTGCCACAACCTATAAATTAAGACAATCCCCACTTTCAACAATTCCGTTCCTTTACATAAACTATCTAAGAGGAGGATTCATATGCCAGCAAAAGTAGGTGCAGTAAAAGTAAACAATGTATCGTCATCTAGTATTTTTAACATTGGGGACGTGTATGCGATGAATCCGGTAAGTAGCGCGAAGACTTATGCTGGTGGAGGATCTTTTAATACTGGAGATGGATTACGAATTAATTTAAGCCAATCCAACACCTATGTTTATGATAAAGATTTTATTGATCAGCCAACAGCTTAACATACTGGAGTGAATATCCATGAACATTACCGTTCATCAATCGATTCATATTAATCTATTAAAAGTCGGTTCGATTACAAACTCCTCCGTATTACAAATAGGTAGTACCGGGGCAATACAAGCGAAATCAGAGTTATATAATACAGGGGGATTTACTGAATTCGCTGAAGAAGCGGAAGCACAGGATCAGATTAGTCCACTAGTGCAACTTAGCCCACTGAATCCTATCACATAATTCCACTTACCGCATAGGATATTCATAGGTATTAGCCTAAAACGAGAATAAACAACAGCCTTAGATAGTTTGTCAGGTAAGGGGAATGACTATGAATATGTATGATTGGAATAAATACATCTATGAAATACAGCAAGCTACATCCAAACAAAGTGAACAAATTAGATTACTTGAAGAAAGAATAGCTATTTTAGAAAAGCAAATTCAAGAAAATTCTAAGCCAACTGTTGATAAAATAGAGTACCATTTTGATCAGCTTAAAATAGAACGATTAGACGGAACACTGCACATTGGGCTTTCCCCGAATGAATTAGCTAACATAGATGACTTAGGGATTCCAACTATGCAAATGTCCAATGTTCAGCAATATCCACCATCAACACTAAACCAAAACCTTATTCCTACCTTGAATAATTTTGTGAATCAACAAGGGCCAGAAATGATTCGTAGCCTGTCCCAAAAATATAATAAACCGATTGATAAGAAATTAGAAGGTGACATGATTCATGATATTTTAGGTCAAATTCCGAACCGAATTGCCTTCTATGAAAAAGAAGCGAGAGAAAAACATCAATTCACCAACAGACCAGAATTGGAAAGTTTTATCGTGGATCACATAAAAAAAGAAATCTACCATTCATTACAACGCTTTATGGAAACGACTGATAGTGAAGAAGGAGAGGCTACATGAATATAGAAGTGCATAATTGGGGATTAACAGTAGGAGATGTTGCGATTGAAGCCGTTGCTTCTTCCTCTGTATTTTTAATCGGTGATAATGAAACAATTAAATTGGCTTCCTTTTATGATACGCCGCCAGAATCTTATATCGTTGGTACGATTGTTCCACTATCTCCTGTTTGAGGTGAGAATATGCAACATCGATATGTTCAGGTTTTAAATACAGCGGTTAATTCTATTGCGTTTAGTTCTATCTTCAATATTGGGGATACCGTACACTTTAATCCAACTTTCAATGGTATTGCCGTACAACGTGAAGGTACTGTTTGGAATGATGATTATGACTTAGACTTTGAAGACTTTTCACTTTTCCAACGAGAAGCTAGTTGGATAGAAGAAGAATTACCTGTTGCGATGCATCGTTATCATCGGAATGGACAGATTAATGTAGGTGGCGTTTCAATTACCGGGGTGAGTGAGTCTTCTTCTGTGCATATTGGAGGATTACAGCATATTAATGCAGAGGCTAGAATTAAACATATTCGTAAACTAAAAGATTAAAAAAGTACTAAACTTACACACAGGTTCCTAGAAAGCAACATACTGTAAAGTAAACTCTTATTTTAGTAGGTGTTTTGCATGCCATCAATCGTCGGACCAGTTAAAATTAATAGTGTTGGGGGTGGCGTTGTCAATTTTGGTGATTCTTTTTATCTTTCACCAAAGAGCTCGTCTAAAACGGTGACTGGTGCTGGCTCTCTCAACACTGGAGACTTTATTAACACAAATACTGGAGGAAACCTGACCAATCACTTTGATCCAGATATAAATGACCAAAACCTAACAGCCAATGCCTAAGTCATGGTCAGCTTGCTGGGGTAACTTTTTCTACTTGTAAAAAAAGCTCGTGTCGCCAAGATGATGTTACTCCCTTAGCGACATGAGTCTTTATTTAGGTACTTTTACTAATAGTTGCTTAGAGAAGAAGTAGAGATAGGTTTCTTGTACTGGTGCTCTCCAAATCGTTTCTAACGCATGTCGATATAATGTGAGCTGAATTTTATAACGACTTATAAGTCTTGAAATCAGCTCCTCATTAACCTCTTCCGTTATATGGTCTGTCTTATAATCTAAAATAATCCAACCACCTTCTGTAGGAACAACCGCATCAAATACACCTTGAACAAGGACTTGCTCATTCGTATTACTCTCCCAGTTTGCATAAACTTCTTTGGCTGGAAGTGTAATCGTAAATGGAACCTCACGATAAATCTTATCTGCTTCCATCATGAGGTGAGCAATCTCCGTGTCAAAGAATCTCTCTACTGCATCAATATCAACAGAATCCGCTTCTTCTCTTCGTAAAATCTCTCGAATAACTAATCCTTCGACATATTCGTTTATTTCCGTTTTGCTCATTTTTTTATACATAGGAAGGTGTTGCATGACCGTATGCATAACCGTTCCCTTCTCTGCCGCTGAAAGTTTTTTTTCCTTTTGCATAAAAATTGGCTTTTTAGTGATTGGCGTTTTAAACGGTTTTACTAGCTGTGTTGCACTAAATTCATCTTTTATTTCTCGTTGCCGCTTAATTTCTGTAACACTTTGCTTCGCTCGTGAATAGGCTGCTTCCTCATAAGGGTATCGGTAAGAAAGGCGCTCCACTACGAAACGGTCTAAGTCTGGTTCAACGATATCTATTGATTGCCATGTTTTTATTTTTTCTTTAAGCTGTAAATCTTCCTCCAGTGATTCCTCATCTAAATTAGTTAATTCACTACCATGAATAATGGTAATGTCCCATGCAGAAGGATCTACTCGAATTTCTTCCAATATAACATCCTGGATTTCTTCTGTACGCAATGCCTCTGTTTGATGGTGGCGGGTTAATGCTGGTCCTACCCAGTCTAAGTAGGAGAGAGAACCAATCCGAAAATGCGCTGGTAATATCCATTCCGAATGCTCGATAACAGACTCCCATTTCTCCTGTTTCTTTTCCAATGAAGCAACATTTCCAACCATGACAAGCTTTTCTCTTGCTCGTGTTAAGGCCACATAAAGCACACGCATTTCTTCCGCTAACAGCTCTCTTCTTTTCTCTTCCTTAATAGCATGATAAAACAGCGTTGGGTACGTAATCCGCTTCACCGGGTCAATATATTTCGTTGCAAACCCTAAATCTTTATGGAGTAAATAATTCTGACGTAAATCCATCATATTAAATTGCTTATCCATTGCTCCCACAATCACGACTGGGAACTCCAGCCCTTTACTTTTATGAATGGTCATGATCCGAACGACATCTTCTTGCTCACTTAACGCTCTAGCAGCACCTAGGTCATCCCCTTTTTCTTCCATTCTTTCGATAAAACGAAGAAATCGGAATAGTCCGCGGAATGACGTAGTTTCATAGCCCCTTGCCCTGTCATACAATGCTCTTAAGTTAGCTTGGCGTTGTCGACCACCTGGCATTCCACCAACAAAATCGAAAAAGCCTGTTTCCCGATAAATTTGCCATATTAATTCTGACAAGGCTCCTTGCCTTGCTTCAAGTCGGAATCGCTCCAGCAGCTCCATGAAACGATTCAATTTAGACGAAATCACATCATTATGGTTCTTACGATAGTTTTCTACAGCTTCAAAATACGTATTACGTGGGTCGGCTAAACGAACTTTAGCAAGTTCATCCTCATTTAATCCCAGTATTGGTGATTTCAACACCGACGCAAGTGGAATATCCTGTCTTGGATTATCAATCACCTTTAACAGATTCAACATAATTTTCACTTCTATAGCCTCAAAGTATCCCGTTGATAGCTCCGCATAAACAGGAATTCCTTGCTTTTTCAATTCATCCACAATAGTTGGTGCCCAAGTCATGGAGCGGAGTAAAATCACGATATCCCGATATTGAACATCTCGTAGTGTTTCACTCGTCTTGTCTACCACTTGTAGTGGTGCTTTGTCTTCTGTTCCTATCCATTGTTTAATTTTCATTGCGTACGCTCTGGCCTCTAGTTGTGCATACTCAAGATCTAGATAGTTTTCATCCCCTACTTCTCCCTCATCTTCTGTCACCTTTTTGTCTTCAGGTTGTTGACGATCGATGATAATTAGTTCCGGATTAGGCTCACTTATCGGTAGAGAATCGTACATTTTATTGGCATAGATTAATTCCGCATCCTCATCATAATTGATTTCACCAAGCTGTTCATCAAGAATTTGTCTAAAAATATAATTCGCTCCAATTAAAACAAGCTCTCGACTTCTAAAATTACTAGCTAAATCAATTCTTGTAGCAGGGTCATCTGCATTAGCGAATCGTTTATATTTTTCAATGAAAAGGGATGGCTCCGCATGTCTAAATCGGTAGATACTTTGTTTTACATCTCCTACCATAAACATATTACCCGGACCAACTTGGTCACTGATTAACGTTAGAATGGTCTCTTGTACTAGGTTGGTATCCTGATATTCATCTACTAAAAGCTCACTGAATTGCTTCTGTAAGTTCACAGCTACATTTGATGGCTTGGGCTCTTCCATCGTAGAAGACTCATCCATTAGTAGTTGTAAGCATAAATGCTCTAAATCAGAAAAATCCACAACCGCCTTCTCGCGCTTCGCTACAGCAAATCGATTTATAAAATCCTTCACGATATCTGTCAAAGCTCGGATCACAGGTGCTAAGTCACGCATGTCGTCTACATGGGAGGTAAGATTTCTACTAAACCAACTAGCTTTCATCTTTTCCCATTGTTTTTTATAACTATTCCGTAACTTTTGAACACTATTTTTAAGATCTTCATTAAAATCCTTACTTCGATTCGCTTTTAACCCATCGAAGCGCTTCTCTTGCATATACGCATGCAATTCATCCCAGTTGTCTATCCGAGCTACAGCATGCTGAAGCATGTCAAGATCAGCAAGAATCGTTTCCTCGTAATGATAAGGCCCATCGCTTTTTCTCGTAAGCTTCAGGGCATGATTCATTTCCTGTTCCATTCCACTAAACTTATCACGAATTTCTCGCTTTATAATCTCAAGCCAAGGCAGATCATCCTCAGCCCAATCTTCCGGAACTTCATACACTGCCGCCAGATTATCTAACCAAGCTTCTGGCCAAGGATTTTGTATAGCAAAGTTATATAGTGCTAGTACTAATTTTTCTACATCGACATCATTACGATCCCCAGAAAACCGTTCGACTACCTGGAAGAACTTCTCTTGGTCTACACCTTCTCTACCATACCAATCCTCAAATAAGTCCTCCAGAACATCTTGTTGCATTAAATCAGCTTCCATATCATTAGCAATTCGGAAACTAGGATCGATATCAATTAAATACGCATACTGCTTTACAATATCTAAGCAAAAAGAGTGTAGTGTTGAAATGGATGCACGTTGTAATAATGACAACTGCTTTTTCAAATGATTCGAAGATGGATCCTGTTCCAACGCATTCTCTAGTGCAAGTCCAACTCTATTTCGCATCTCTTGGGCAGCAGCATTCGTAAAAGTTACAACAAGAAGGGAATCAATATCAACTGGATTTTCCTTTTTCAATAACTTTTGAATGATCCGTTCAACAAGAACAGCTGTTTTTCCAGATCCAGCAGCTGCTGCAACTAATACATCATTCCCCTCTGTATAGATCGCTGCCTCTTGTTCCTTTGTCCATCTAACCATTGATCTCCCCCTCCTCACTTCTAAGTTTTTCTAATACCTCATCTTCTTTCATTTCAGATAATCCTCTAAAGTTATTCGTTTCTAATGAAGCATCAAATTGACAAACCGATAAGAAAGGACAATACGTACAAGCAACCTTTTGCTTACGTTGATATGGGTTTAAGTGGACAGCCCCTCCGGTAATATCAATTCCAGCTTTATACATTAATCGATGAATATGTTCCTGCAGAGTAGAAAAAGTTTCCTGACCTGCTACTTTAGAATTTGCCGTAAAGCTTCCATCTTTCTTTAGTTTAGCTGGAATAATATCACTACCAGATTCCATGGAGGTATCCATCATTTGCACTACACGGTCATTATTAATGAGTAGTCCCTTCATTTTGTATCGTTTAAAAATCTCCTCTTCCAAATCCTCATCAGACATCCTTGTATTACCAGATATCATAGGATTGTGAACATGGAAATACAATACCCCAGCAGGTGTCGCTTTTTTCCCTAGCCATTGTTCCGACTGAGATAATACAACATCTAAATAGGTCAGCATCTGCAGAGCAATTCCATAATATACATCGACCATATCAAGCCCACGACTGCTTGATTTATAATCTATAATTCTCAAATATAAATCTTCTTGATCTATCGCCTTATCTACTCGGTCAATACGTCCTCGCAATTTAATTTCATATCCATTTGGTAATCGTAAGGATACTGGATTAAGCTTGTCCCCTTTTGATCCAAAACCTAGTTCTAACCCTACAGGTGAAAACTTACTTAATCTTGCTTGCTCACTAAGCACGTATGCTGCTCGAGCAATCGTCTGTTGAAGTTTACGTTGGATATATTGATATCGATTCGTACTGTGTAAAATTTGATGCTGTAATATTGGTGCTAGACTGTTTACTGCTCGTTCTGCATAAGCATTAGCTTCCTTTTTAGTTAGATGAGCAAAGTCTCTGCCTTCTTCTGTAATCCACTCCGTAATAATCTTCAGCGCTTCATGGAATAGGTTCCCTATATCTGGCGCATCCAATTTATAGGTTTTCCGTTCATTCAAGCCGAGGCTATATTGAGCAAAATGCTTATAAGAGCAATTAAAATACGTTTCTAACCTGGATACACTTGCTGTTAATTGCTTCGGATAGAGCTGTTTTACTGTCTCTTCTTCCATATCTGTTGGCGTATTTTCATAGTATAAGCTTTGTAAAACTCTATAAGTAGTATCGTATTTTTTATGATTCGTCATATACCAATTTAAGACATGCCACCATACTGGTTGAATTGGGTAACCTTTTCTACTTCTTGCCAGCTGAGCCGTAAGTGCGGACCTTGTTTTAACAGGGGTTGTAATAAAACGATCTGCTTCCAACAATTCATCAGGATCTTGTAGTAGAATATGCTCCTTACACGCTGGGAACATACTCTCTATTCGCTTAATCAGCTGGGATGGCATCTTTGTTTTACCTTGTTCGTCACTTAATGGATAGCTTATCCACAAATAATCTGAAGCAGCTGTAAATGCTAGATACATATAAAACCAATCATCTAAAAGCTGCCTTTTACTTGTATCCGCTAATTTCATACCATTAATGGCTAATAATTCTCGCTCACTTTCACTTATCATGCCATCAGCTGGTGGTTTGAGTGGCCAAACGCCATCATTAACTCCTACTAGGAATGAACACTTTATACCACTGATACGAGAGCGGTCAATGGTCCCTACTATTACATGATCTATGCTTGGTGGTACATGGGAAAATTTCAACGTTTCAAATCCTGCATCCAAAGTTGTCCGAAATACCGGTAAAGTCATCTCCTCATCTCCGGCCATTTCTACCATTTCATCAAACAAATGAATCAAGGCGTCCCACACCTGTTCTTGTTCACGACCTTTGGATAGCTGACCATTTTCATCATAAATATGACGCATTTCCTCTAACGCTTGAGTTGCACCGATTTTTTCTAGTAGTGTAAAGGTAATAAAACAAAGCTCCCGAATCGTAGTTGCACTACGAATTTGCTCATCAAATGCTCCTAGGGCCCGAACAACTTGATTTCGATAATGATTAATTCGTGTTTGCATTTCTATTTCTGCATCTGTTTGAGCGACACGATTAAATCCACGGAATCGTTGGAAAATCCAATCCTTTTCACTTAACCACTGCTTTCTCGACCGGATACCATATTCAATAACATAATTCTCTAATTCATCAATCGCATCATTGGTTAATGGATATTCCTCATCTGATGCTGGTATAAATCCCGTTTTCAGCATGCGAAACACAGCATCATAACGCCAATTAGCATCGACCACTTCTAGTGCAGAACGAATAAACTCAATTAAAGCATGATTTAGCATGCTTCGCTTTTCATCAATAAATACTGGAATATTATAGTCTTCAAAAATCGTTCCAATAATATCCTGGTATGTTTCAGTTTGGCGGATCAACACCGCTATATCACGATATCGATAATTTTTCTCACGTACTAATCGCAATATTTCCTGTGCTACCCCTTCTATTTCAGCACGTGGATGCACCGCTTCAGCAATTTGAATCGGTGCCTTCCCATCATACTTTGGTGCAGGTCGAACATCAAAGTTTGCCTCCAAGTGTGCGAAATAAGGCTTGTCATAAAAAATACCATCTATCGGATTTAGAATTATACTATTTTCAACCTTAATTTGATTCGTTTCCGCCATCTGTTTTAAAACTTGATAAGTTTCTTTCGTTTGATAAAACAAATCCATATCAGATAAATTAGGATTCTCTGCATCATCAACAGTCAATGTAACGGTTATCCGTTCGCATTTCGTTAAAAGTGCCTCTACGACGACTAGTTCTTTCGGGGTAAAACGGTGAAACCCTTCAAAATAAATCTCCGCTCCTTCTAAACTCTTTGCTTCTTGGATTTTTTCCGCCAGTAATGTTAATTGATCCTCACTATCAATATAGTCATTGGCTAAAGCCTGTCCTAATTCTTTATAAATATAATGCAAATCATCTAGCTTATTTACCAATGCTCTTTCCCCTGGTTCTTTATGAGCATACTGATTTATTTGATATTTATGTGCTAATAATGTATCTGGTGTAATTTCGTAACGTTTAAATTCAGTAATCATTTTTTCCAATTGGGTTAAAAATCCTTGTTTCTCAACCGCTTTTTGGAATACGTTCCATTCCCCTTCTTTTTCTTCTATAATTTTACGGAGCATCATCTGTATTCCAACAGAACTAATAAATTGTCTTGTTGCTCCCCCTGTTTCCTGCAGGATTAGCCACGCTAATCGAGAAAAGCTTGTAACCTGTGTACGTGCACTACCTTGAAACGATTCATCTCGGAATAATGCATATTCCTGCTCAAAGGTCATTTGATCCGG
This sequence comes from Ornithinibacillus liuyingii, assembly GCF_055550225.1. Lineage (NCBI taxonomy): Bacteria > Bacillati > Bacillota > Bacilli > Caryophanales > Bacillaceae > Ornithinibacillus > Ornithinibacillus liuyingii. Next base: position 91,141 of record NZ_JBPWOS010000011.1, read on the forward strand.
AACAATATAAAATATTGGCGGACCTTGTGGATTAGCGGTCGATTTTTCTTTTATTTCCTCAAATGCTATCTCACTTTTGTTTGTGCCTGATCTCCCTAATATAAAGCGTAGTCCCACAAATAATACCCCCTTTAACATCTAATGAAAAAAACTCCTGTTTATATTATTCCATACAGAAGTTTTGTTTTTTTATTGCTATTTAACTTCTTCCGAATCTGGTACCTCTTTTTGCTTCGATTTTTGATGTAGCTTCTTCTCAATAAGCTTCCCAACAATCCAGAATAAAACAATACAAGCACCTACAATGATGGTTTTTATTGGGTTTTGGGCAAATGACACGATACTTGAACCAATATAGGAAATAGAGAATATCATGACAGATTTACCAAGTAATACCGCTAATATAAATTGGTACACATTAATATTAGATAACCCTGCAACAACATTGATTACGGACGATGGTGAAAATGGGAAGCACATTAGTAGGAACAATGGTCCAAATCCGTGTCTCTCTAACCAGCTTGTTACCTTTTGGACTTGTTTATTTTTACGTACTGAGACAAAGATTTTCTTATCACCGAGTTTCCGTATGATTAAAAATAACATAATCGAACCTAAACTAGATCCTGCCCAGGATAAAAGAAATCCTTCCAGTAATCCATAGGCAGCAGCGTTTGCCATTACAAAAACTACTAGAGGTAAGAAAGGAAGAAATGCTTCGATAAATGGAAGCAATATTCCCGGTAATGGGCCCAAGCTTTCATAACTTCGAAGCAGTTCCATTATATATTGATCTAATTCGTCATTTTGTAAAGCGATTTTCCAGTCTGTTATGATACTGTATAAATTCATCTAGTAAGACTCCCTATCCAAAGCCTAAATGTACAACTTTATTGTAATGTAAATTTCATTTTATGAAAAGCTTAACGAAAGATATATTCTTTCTAACTAACGCCATTATAAGTATAGCCTCACCCTTCCCGATATTTACCAATTAATTTTTTAACCTTTATAGTGTATTTTTTAAATACATTGGCGTATAATAAGAACAAATGTTCTTGTTTGGAGGGGGATTTATGCGCTATCTAACAGATGAAGAATTAAAAATCGCTTCACGCTTTCTTTTTCTTTCGATGGCAATTGTCGTAATTCAGCAGGATATTCAGCACATCCAAAAGGGGGCCTTCAAAATAAAAGAACCATATATACAGCTCTTAGAAAAGATGAATGCAAATGCACTTGACGAACGTAGACAATTACGGAGAAAAATGGAAGCGAAAAAGCTCCAAGTAATGCTAATTAATAAAAATGACTCTTTTTCTTCCTACCTCTTTTTATGTAGAGGAAAAGAGGAAAAACGAAATTACTTTAACCCGGCTATACGAAAAAAAGTTGAGGAAATTGTACAGGACATTATGTTGAAGGCTTTGGCCGAGGGCCAGTCTTATGCAGCTGCAAATGCTTGATTCGGTTGTCTAATTGATACCGAAATTGTGCCGTACGATGAATTTGATTCATGACGGAGCCATAAGACGCATCAAGACTCAGTTTTTTTCCATTTTTAAACACGATATCAGTTTTATCCCTTGTACGTGTTACATGATCAATATGCGAATGGGCAATCCACGAGCATTTTGCATTGGTGGGTGATGTCGTAGGAAAGAAGTACATGCCGCTAGAAGGATCGATTGAAATTGGCGCTTTATGTGTTATACCACAAATATCTCTAGTTCCATCCTGTCTGCCTTTGAGACTTGAGCCAAAGAATCTGCAAGCATAATCGATAAGCTTACTTGGAGATTGTTCCACCGTATATTCCGTTTCTTCCTCAAGAACATAGGTACGAACATTTCCAGCTTCATCCTGTTTAGCAACAACTGCTAAGGTTAATGGAGTAATTTCATGTAATGGGGAATACAATTCTTCCATATTCATTATTTAATCATCCTTTCATATTTAGATGAAAGGGTGAGGCTACATTTAATTTAACAGATTTTTTTATAAATTGAAACATACCAGCGACAAGTTTCAACAAAATAAAATATTAGCCACTTTTTATTCCTCATTTAGAAGATTTTCAGAAATATTTCCATCTGAGAATATTTTTTCTTGATTTGTTTCCACGTGGTTTTCCTCTACCGATAACAAGAAATTAGGATTTAGTAATGTAAAAGTCTCCAGCTCTGGACTTTTCTTTCTTTTTTTCACTGTTATGCCCTCCTTTTCTACTAGTATGGATATCTTCTATACGCCTCACACTAAGTACAATTCCATTTTAAACCGTTCCTAAAAGTTACATTCTAAATTGCGTACAAGACATTCCTGCCGTACAAAATTTTATAAATTCATCGACTCATCTTATATAAACTTGACCAATATAGTATAATTAATACATAAACCTTAAATTTTGATGCTTTAGAGAGAGAAAAGAAAGCGGGATACTTATGGAAAATTGGCTTGATTTCATTAATCAATATGGCTACATAGCCATATTCATTCTATTAACCTTAGGAATTATTGGGCTACCTGTACCAGATGAGGTGTTGCTAACCTATCTTGGATACGTTATCTCATTAGGGAATATGGACTATGTACTAACATATATAGCAGCGCTCTCCGGGGCAGTATGCGGTATTACCATCAGTTATTTCCTTGGTATTAAATTGGGAGAACCCTTCCTAAGAAAATTTGGCTCGAAATTCTTTATCAATGAAAAGATGATTAATCGAACGAATAGATTATTTAATCGGTTTGGATCGTTTGTCCTAGTAATCTGCTATTTCGTTCCGGGAGTAAGACATGTAGCAGCATATATCGGTGGAATCTCCAACTTTCCATTTAGACGTTTCGCTCTGTTTGCTTATAGTGGAGCCGTTATTTGGGTAACTACGTTTATCGTGTTAGGTAACCAATTAGGGAGTAATTGGAATGTTGTATTTGTTTTCATTCATAAACACATGTGGAACATACTTCCAATTGCTATTATTCTAATTCTTCTAGGCATTGGTATTTTTTATTATAATCGCAGAAAAAATTCATATATGGTTAATAAAAGGTAAAGGAATCTATTATGTTAAAAAAAACGCTCTTAAAATCGCTTGTAGAACTAACAGGTAATCCTATAAGTTCTACCATACTAAAATCATTTACAAAATCGCCATTAAGCAGACCATTAATCGGTCCATTTTCTAAAATTTATGGAATAGACACGCAAGAAATGAAATACCCTATTTCACATTATAAAAACTTGCATTCATTTTTTACTCGTAGTTTAAAGGAGAATGTACGACCAATAGACCCATCCCCAAATACATTAATCTCACCTGTAGATGCGGTAATAAGTGATTTCGGTAGAGTAAGCTCGGATTATACTTTTTCTATCAAGAATCGACCATACAGTGCAAATGATATTTTTGGAGATGTAAAAAAGGCTGATAGATATAAAGATGGCTATTTTTACGTACTTTATCTATCACCTAGTCACTACCATCGTATTCATTACCCAGTGGATGGAACATTAGTTTCGCGGTATGCCTTGGGGGAAAAATCATTCCCAGTCAATAACTTAGGAATGAGATATGGAAATAATCCACTCTCTACTAACTACAGAATAATATCCGAACTTTCAACTAGATTTGGTAGAGTAGCCGTAGTAAAAGTTGGTGCATTAAATATTAATAGTATTCAACTCTATCATTCTTCTGAAACCTGTTTAAAAGGAGAAGAATTAGGTTATTTTTCCTTCGGTTCCACCGTTGTTTTATTTATAGAGAAAAACGACTCCTTTCAATCTAAGATTCACACGGATTCTGAAGTAAAAGTAGGAGAATCGATTGGTGAATGGAATCGCTGACTTAGGAAGTTGACAGGAAAAAAAATCATCATGGAGGTTAATATGTTTCTTATCAAAAGAATTGAAAATTTAAAATTACGATCCCAAACGGCAAATTGCCTTACGTTACTTAATATTAGTTATGGAATAATAGCTACGATACTGGTGTTTAGAGGATTTACTCATTTGAGTCAGTTTTTCATTATATTAGCAGCGTTCTTTGACCGTTTTGACGGTATTGTTGCTAGGAAACTTAATATTGAATCGGAATTCGGGAAACAATTAGATTCCCTTAGTGATCTTGTGTCCTTTGGCATTGCGCCTGCTGTCCTAATATACTACATGGTCTTTCAGGAGAGATTGCCAGAATTAGGCATGCTAATTGTAACCCTTTATATTCTAACTGGCGCAATTCGCCTTGCACGCTTTAATGTAAAAGAATTTGACGGGGCATTTTACGGTGTTCCTACTACGGTTGCTGGAATCATAATGGTGTTAGGTTCCTTTTTTGCAGGCGTTTTACCAACCAATTTCTTTGTATTATTAACCCTGATCTTAAGCATATTAATGGTTAGTAATGTACGTATTCCAAAGATGTAAGAACAGATGTTTATTAAAATGGTTTTTACGATAGAAACTATAAACCCGGACTCATTCAAATTCTATCCCTAGAATTTGAATGAGTCCGGGTTTTTTACTTAATTTATATAGTTATTACTCAAGGTCTAGCTAATCTACTCCTCCTAATGAAACAATCCGGATTTCTTAGATTTTTCCTTTAGTTTATTTGTATGTTTATTAATCGTTTCTTTAAGAAAACCGCCTAAAACAATAGCGATACATCCAAATAATAACAGGAATAAGATATCATGGAAGGCACGTCTCCAAACAATTCCTCCCACCGCTTCACGCATTAAATCAATAGCATACGTAAATGGTAAAAACGGGTTAATCGCTTGGAAAAATTCAGGTAAAAGTACTACTGGGTATGTTCCACCTGATCCTGCAATTTGTAAAACAAGTAATACAATAGCCATAGCCTTTCCAACATCTCCAAATACAGAGACTAGCGTATAAACAATCGTGATAAATACTGCACTACACAACAGCCCAAACAGAATAAACCAAATTGGCTCACTTACTGTTACTTTGAGTAATAAATTATCTCCCAACGTCACAATAATCGTCTGTAAAAATCCAATACTCATAAATGTGAGCAATCTACCGAAATAAATTTGTCTTCCAGTAAACGCTTCTCTATGGTGATGAATATCTGTCGACAACAGTGAAATTAGTAACAAGCCACCTACCCAAATGGATAATACGGTATAAAATGGTGTCATACCCGTTCCGTAATTTGGAATCGGAAATAATTTATTCTCATTTAATACGACAGGCTCTGCAAAGAATCCTCGTTCTGCTTCTGGGTCATTTTGCAGTAGTTGTATTAAATCATCCATATCGGTATCAGCTTGAAGGTCACGAATTCGTTCAGCGATTTCCTTCACTTTATCATTAACATAAGGAAACTCATTACTTACATAATGTAACATATCCTGACCTTCCGACAAATTAGCATCTGTTCTAGACAACATTTGTTCCACTTCAGGGATGGTTGTTTGAATCTCTACCAGTATCTCTCTAGCCTCTGTAAGTGTCTGCTTAGCTCGGGATACTTCTTCCTGTACGGTAGGCTCGATTGTTTCTTTATAATAGCTCACGAATTCATCAATCTGCTCATTAACAGTTTCCGTACGATCCTTGAGCGTATCGACAATACTATCAATTTCTTCCTGCTTACTAATTAGGAATGATTGATATTCCTTCATTTGCTCCTGAAGTTGAACTAAATTTTGTTCCATATTTTCTAGTTCATCTAATGCTTGCTCCATTATTTCTTGGTTACTTCCACCATCTGGTTGCTCATCTTCTTGTTGGTCACCATTATCATCACCCTGCTGTTGAAGCTCGCGTAGAGATTCTTCAACTGCTTGCACCGATTGAATCATATCATCAATTTGTCCAATTGCCCTATCACTATCTAACGGATTTCCTTCGTTTAGATCAAGATTAGTCGAATCGAAAGTACGAACAAACTCATTCGTATCTGTAATCATTTGCTGGATATGTTCTAATTCCTCATCTATTTTTGGTGCTATCTCATTTAATCGATCTTCTGCTTCTTGAAGAAATTCCGTTGTTTGATCAATTGTTTCCAATCCACTAGTTGTTGTCTCTTCTACTTTCGGTATAAGACCTTGGGCTTTATCTATTAATTGTTTAGCGACGTCCGAATCATCTATTGTTTCAGAAAGCATTCTATGAATTTCAGGTAGGTTATCTTCTAGAGTAAAAATGTAATCCTCAAATCGTTCAATATCCGGTAAATTTTCTTCCAGTTCAATTCCAAGATCATTAAACTTTTCAAAAATAATCCCATTAACTGTAGAAATAAAATTACTACTAATTTCTTGTACGATTACACTGGCACCTTTTTCGGTTATTTTTGGTGCAATGGCATTAATTTTTTCATTAACGTAGTATTCGACATTAGCCTTTTTCGGTTCAGGCTCAATCACGGTACCAAGGCTTTCAGAAAAGTCCTCTGGGATTACAATTACTGCAAAATAATCCCCATACTCTAACTTCTCCATAGCCTTATCTTTATCAACAAAATGCCAATCTAGGGACTTGTTTTCTTTTAAAGATTCTACTAAGTCATCCCCAATATGGATTGTTTCATCTCGTACAGTAGCACCTTCATCCAAATTCACTACACCAACAGGAATTTGATCAGTATGACCATATGGGTCAAAGGAAGCACTAATATTAAACCATGCATATAGAGAAGGTAATAATATTAAACCACCAATCAAAATCGCTGCTACCCAATTTGTTCCTATATTTTTTATATCATTCCAAAAAATGTTCCAAGTAGACTTCATATGTTCATCGTCCTATTCTAAAGAAGTAATATAAGAATTATAGCAACTTCATAAGAGAAATACTAAGAATTACGCAAAAAACCAGCCCACGAGGTGAGCCGGTCTCTGAATTAATACAGTAAATTAATTAGATCTTCCTTTGTAATTCTACCAAGATAGTGCTCAACATCAACATTTTCAAGCGCTTCTTCTATCGCTTGCTTTTCATGACGAACACCTATTAATTTATTCTCAAGATCTTTTATTTCACCTAAACCAAAGAAATCTCCATAAATCTTACAATTTTCAATAATTCCTTTTTTCACATCAAAACGTACATCTAGCAGACCTGAAGGGAATTTATGAGATGCTTGTACATTGAATGCTGGCGATTTCCCATAGTTCCATTCCCATTTCTGATATCGCTCTTCGGAGATCTTATGGATATTCTCCCAATCCTCCTCTGTTAATTCATAACGAGGAACATCGTTTACATCTTCCACTTGAAAAACATGTTTTAAAATACGCTCTTTAAATTCTTCCATTGTGATTTTCTCATCAAGGAATTCAGAGATGTTTGCAACACGACTACGAATGGACTTAATTCCTTTTGATTCAATTTTTTCTTTTTTAACTTTAAGTGCCTTTACTACATTTTCTATTTCAGAATCAAGCATCAATGTACCGTGGCTAAACATACGACCTCTGGTAGAGAACATCGCATTACCAGAGATTTTACGCCCGTCTACAACTACATCGTTTCTTCCTTGTAGTTCAGCTGGAACACCAAGTTCATTCAACACTTCAATAACCGGTTTTAAAAACTTCGCAAAGTTATGGAAGCTTTCCCCATCATCCTTGGTGATAAAACTGAAGTTCAAGTTCTGTTCGTCATGGTAAACCGCTCCTCCACCGGAAAGGCGACGTACTACTTTAATATTATTTTCTTCCACATAATCGGTGTTAATCTCTTCAATCGTGTTCTGATTTCTCCCGATAATAATAGAAGGCTTGTTAATGTAAAATAATAAATATGTATCCTTCTCCCCAAAGTTTTGCAATATATATTCTTCAATAGCTAAGTTAATCATTGGATCGGTTATACCGTGATTGTCGATAAATTTCATCGTAAACCCCTCCTAAATAGTTAGTTCATTTCCAAATATTAGTTTATCGAAAAAAGATTTTCTAGGCAATGAAAAGCGATTACTTCCCCCATGTAAGTCCTTCTTCCGCAAGTTGAATACTTCCAGCAAAGACCTTACTAGCCTGTTCCACTAATTCTTGTCTGTTTCCATATTGAGGCAGATGACTCAATATCAATTCTTTTACATTAGCTTCCCTCGCGATAGTTGCCCCCTCTATACTTGTCATATGACCAGCCTGTGATCCGTCCTGATCCTCATAAAAATTACAATCCGTAATAAGTACATCTGCATCCCTACTAAATGAAATCCATTCTTCCTGGAAGCTAGTATCCGCAGTATAGACTAGAACCTTTTCTCCGTCGGTAATTCTCATGCCATAACATGGTACAGGATGCTTTGTCTTTAAGAAATCAATCTGGAATGGACCTACTGTTAATGTTTCACTTGGATTATATGCAATGGCTTCCGTATATTCATGGGTAAGTTTATTAAAGCCTTCTCTATCTTCTGTATGTGCATATATTGGCAAAATATCCTTGTTCCCTACTACATAAGACTGTACTAACCAAGCATATTGTAACACCCCTATATCAGCTACATGATCGTGGTGATAATGAGAAAGTATAACCGCATCAATATCTAACACGTGTTTAAATTGTTGTAATCTAGATAACGCTCCACTTCCTACATCAATTAATAAAGAAAAGCCATCTTTTTCTAATAAATAAGAAGAAGTTGCACTTACAGGAGCAGGGAACCCACCCCAATAACCAATTACCGTTAACTTCATGTTTGATCACCTCATAATCTTATTTTGTTGTAACACAGAATTGACCTTGTGAATACTGTTATAATACAATATATTTAATAAAGGAAAAGGAGGAAACCTCATTGATCAGTGTGCTTGAGTTTTTCCGAAACCTACCAAAGAAAAAGTGTCAGAAATGCGGTCTAGAAATAACCGAACAGGCAGATTGTTATATCTCCATTTGTGAAGATTGCGATCACCCAGCACGATAAATTATCTACTTTCCTCCCAATTGTAATCTTAAAAAAGATAGGATACAACTTTTGCACAGCTATTAACAGATAGCTGTATTTTTTTTACTTATTTAGACAGATCGTAATGACTGTATACCAGTTGAATTTTTCTCCATCATCGGGAGGAGAATATGATTTCTCATTGATTACCTCTTTATTCGTTTAATTAACTTAAATTCTTGTCTCACGTAATTAATTGAACACTTCTAATCATTAGTTTGAACTAGATGCTTCCGTCTCTTTTTCTATTTAACTATCCAGAATTTTCACCTTTGGAGCATGCCTTATCGCCTTAAGTTTTCTCATCTACTAAATTAGGAGCATAAATTCCTAATAAATTTTTAAAAAATTACAACTAAATCATATCCTTCTAGTAATTTTTGTATTATAATATTTAGACTACCGAAATATTTTTAAGGAAGGGGATTGTATTATGACAACAACACAAACTAAAAGACTACTACGCTCTGAAGTACCTGAAGAGCAAAAATGGAACCTGACTGACTTATTCCCAACATTTGAGGATTGGGAAAAAGAACTACAAGCTGTACAAGCTGATATCACGGAAGTTACCAAGTATAAGGGTAAGCTAGGAAATGATGCAAAAACATTATTAAACTGCCTTACAACACTAGAAAAATACCGTGAGCGTTTTGTTCGCGTATTTACATATGCTAGCCTGAAGTCCAGTGCTGATGGGAGTGATCCAGATAACCAACGTGATTCTGCAAGAGTTTCTTCTGCTGGTGCCTCTATCGGAGCAAAATTATCCTTCGTACAATCTGAACTTCTAGCTTTACCAGAAGGACAAATCGAACAATTTATGAACGAAGAAGATGCACTTCAACTTTATAAGAAGATGCTAGATGATATTTTAGAAGACAAACCACATACATTAGCACCTGAAATTGAAGAAACATTAGCTGCACTAGGTGAAGTACATGATGCTCCTTATATGATCTACTCTCGTAGTAAAGCAAGTGACATGGTATTTGACTCTATCCAAGACGAAGATGGTAATGAATTACCAATGTCTGCAGCATTATATGAAGACCGCTATGAGTTAGAAGCAAGCACTAAGCTGCGTCGTGATGCATATGACTCTTTTACTAAAACATTAAACCAATATAAAAATACCTTTGCAGCAACCTATGCTACAGAAGTAACGAAACAAGTAACCATGTCTCGTCTACGCAATTATGAATCTGTAACAGACATGCTACTAGCACCGCAACAAGTAACAAAAGAAATGTATGATAATCAGCTAAATGTCATCCAAGAAGAGCTAGCGCCACATATGCGCCGCTATGCTAAATTGAAAAAGGAAAAACTAGGCCTTGATGAAATGAGATACAGTGATTTAAAAGCACCACTTGATCCAGAATTCAATCCAAAAACAACGTATGAAGAAGCAAAATCAGTTATTTTAGAGGCTTTAAAAGTAATGGGACCTGAATATACAGAAATAATGGAAAAAGGTCTTAACGACCGTTGGGTAGACTTAGCTGATAATGTTGGCAAGGCAACAGGGGCATTTTGTTCAAGTCCATATGGTGTTCATCCTTATATCCTTATTACTTGGACTGACACGATGCGAGGAGCATTCGTATTAGCACACGAACTAGGACATGCAGGACATTTCTACCTTGCAGGTAAAAATCAATCCTTATTTAATACTAGACCTTCTACTTACTTTGTAGAAGCACCATCTACGATTAATGAATTACTATTAGCTAATCATTTAATGAGCTCTACAGATGATAAACGTATGAAGCGATGGGTTATTACACAATTATTAGGGACGTACTACCATAACTTTGTAACACACTTATTAGAAGGAGAATATCAACGTCGTGTATATGCATTAGCAGAGGCAGGCACTCCACTAACTGCAAGTGTACTAACACAACAAAAACGTGAAGCACTTGAAAACTTCTGGAGTGATGCTGTTACATTGGATGAAGGGGCTGGACTTACTTGGATGCGTCAACCTCATTATTACATGGGGCTATATCCATATACGTATTCTGCGGGATTAACCGTATCTACTGCAGTAGCAAACCGAATTCAAGAAGAAGGGAAACCTGCTGTGGATAGTTGGTTAGAAGTGCTTAAAGCCGGAGGAACATTAAAACCGTTAGATTTAATCAAGAAAGCTGGTGTCGATATGTCTAAGCCAGATGCTATCCGTGAAGCGGTTGCCTTTGTTGGTTCCTTAGTAGATGAACTTGAAAAGAGTTATGAATAATAGCAAAAAAATAGCCTACTAGAAACGTAGGCTATTTTTTCGTACAAAAGGGACTTACTAAAATAACAAGTGCCTCTTTCCATTTTATTTAGTTTGCAGAAAATCGATTACTTGATGAACTGCCTTTTCCGCTTGGTCAATACAATCTGGAATCCCGACACCTTCAAAGGAACTACCTGCAAAATATACTCCTGGAAGTTGTTCACTTGCCTCTTGACGCGCCTTTTCAATTCTCTCTATATGACCAACAGTATATTGTGGCATGATATTTTTCCATCTAGAAATCACACTAAATTCTGGTTCAGCAGTAATATTCATCGTTTTATTTAAATCGTTTAAAACGAGTTGAACTAATTCCTCATCCGGTAAATCTACAACTTCTTGATCATGTGGTCGACCAACATAACAACGAATCAATGCTTTTCCTTCCGGTGTACTGGATGGCCACTTCTTATGTGTCCATGTACACGCGGTAATACGAAAATCACTATTTCTTGAAACGACAAATCCTGTACCATCAATATCCTGCTTAATTGCTGACTGATCAAAGCCCATTGCTACGTTAGCTACCGAGCTAGATGGAACATCATCAAATGGCTTGAGGAAATTAAATTGGCTAAACATCTTCGGTAATGTTTGATGTGGAGTTGTCGTAATAACACTAACAGCCTTGATTACATCCCCACTGTCCAGCAATACATGATAGCCTGTATCCTTTTTCTCAATGTGATCCACAATCGAATCAAGTAAAATGGTGTTTTCATCTAGTTTTTCTACTAGTTTATCTACTATCGTTTGCAGTCCACCTTTAAAAGAGAAAAACGCACCCGGTGTTTTGCCAGTTGTTTTTGGTGGAGTTGGTACCGTTTGTTTTAATCCTTTTATTAAACTACCATACTTTTGCTCCAATTGATAAAAGTTAGGGAAGGTAGCCATTAAGCTCATTTCATCAATATCACCTGAATAAATGCCTGATAGTAAAGGTTCAATTTCATTATCGACTAACTCATTTCCAAAACGGCGTCTGAAAAAAGAACCTAGTGATTGATCTGGCTGTTCTGGCCCTTTAGCCTTTACCAAATCAAACAAAGCACGTATCTTTCCAGTAGGCGATACAAGACCTGAACGTAAAAATGGTCCGATTTTCTTCGGTACTCCCATAAAAGCGCCCTTTGGCATTTTATGTAGCTTCCCTTGCACGAGAATATAAGACTGCCCAGTGCCGTTTCGGATCATCTCGTCTTTTAATCCAAGCTCTTCTACTAACTTAACACCGGGTTTCTTTCTAGCAATCATAGAATCTGCACCACGTTCAATAATAAAGCCATCACGCTTTAACGTGTTTATTTTTCCACCCACACGACTACTTGCTTCTACCAATCGAACCTGATATGGTAAATCCTTCTCTCTTATCGCTTTTTGTAAATAATAGGCAGCGGATAACCCTGTTATCCCACCGCCTATTATCACGATTGTTTGCTTATTCATTACGCATCACGCTTTACTCGTTCTTGTACAACACCTGCTAACGTCTCAATAAATAAAGGATGTGTATTAGGCATAGCTGGGCGGAAATAGCTTGCTCCTAATTCATCACATACTACTTTACATTCATAGTCATTATCGTAAAGAACTTCTAAGTGATCAGCGATAAATCCAACTGGTGCATATACAAATGCACGATAGCCTTTCTCTTCATATAGTGCTCTTGTTAAATCCTGAACATCTGGTCCCAGCCAAGGATCTGGTGTATTCCCTTCACTTTGCCATCCAAGTTCGTAATTTTTGATTCCTGCTTTTTCAGAAATTAATCTTGCTGTTTCCGCTAATTGTTCTGGGTATGGATCACCGTTTTGTAAAATTTTCTCCGGAAGACTATGTGCAGAAACAATAAGTACTGCTTTTTCACGTTCGTCAGCAGACATTTTTGTGTATTCTCCATTAATCTGTTCTGCCCAATATTGAATAAAACCGGGAGCATCATACCAGCTTTCAACTGCTTTAATTGAAATACCATGTTTTTCTGCTTCTTCACTAGCACGTGTATTATATGACTTAACACTAAAAGTAGAGTAATGTGGTGCTAATACGATAGATACTGCTTCTTTAATACCATCTTTAGCCATTTCAGCAACGGCATCCTCAATAAATGGTGTAATATGTTTTAAACCGATGTAAGCTTTGAATTCATATTCGTCTTGGCTTTCATTTAGTTTAGCTTCTAGTGCTTTTGTCTGTTCCTCTGTAATTCTAGCTAATGGAGAGGTCCCTCCGATAGCTTTGTAACGATCCTTTAAGTCTTGTAACGCTTCTTCAGAAGGCTTTCTACCATGACGAATATGCGTGTAGTATGGTTCAATATCCTCCTCTTTATATGGAGTTCCATACGCCATTACTAAAAGTCCTAATTTCTTTCTTTCCATTTTCCTACACCTCTTCATGAAAGTTTTGATTCAAGTGTTATCGCTTTGAATACGAATGAATTAAATCAGATAATCTCCTTAGTGTTTCTGGATTTATATCAGGTGTCACACCATGTCCTAGGTTAAACACGTGATGGCCATCTTCCATAGATTGGTCTAGAATCTCTTTTGTTCTAGCTTCAATAGTATCCCAATCCGCAAGTAGAATTGCCGGATCTAAGTTACCTTGCAATACCTTTGTTACCCCTAATTCTCTTGCTTCTTTAATCGAAGTTCTCCAGTCTAACCCAATTACATCAAGTGGTAAATCGTTCCACTCCAATAGTAAATGACTTGCACCAACACCGAACATAATAAGTGGTACTTCTTCGTTTTGCAATTCTGCAAATATCCTCGTCATAACTGGTTTAATATAGATTCGGTAATCGCGAGCATTTAAAGCTCCCACCCAAGAATCAAAAATTTGAATAGCTTTAACACCAGCATTAATCTGCGCTTTTACATACGTAATCGTCATGTCAGCTAATTTATCCATTAAAGCAAACCATGCATCAGGATTTGCGTACATAAATGCTTTTGTTTTACCGTAATTTTTAGAAGGTCCCCCTTCTATTAAATAACTAGCCAAAGTGAATGGTGCACCACTAAATCCAATTAATGGTACGGTTAACTGTTCTTCTGTTAACAGTCGTATCGTTTCCAATACATATGGAACATCTGCTTCAGGATTTATTCTTCCCAGTTTTTCTACATCTTCAATCGTTTTAATCGGGTTCCCAATAACCGGACCAATACCAGATTTAATTTCTACATCAACACCTAATGCCGGTAATGGGGACATGATATCTTTATACAGTATTGCAGCATCGACATTATATTGTTCAACAGGAAGTCTTGTCACATAGGCACACACTTCTGGTCGATGTGTTATCTCGAATAGAGAATACTTTTCTTTAAGCTTTCTATATTCAGGTTGTGATCTACCTGCTTGTCTCATAAACCATGCAGGTGTGTAATCTGTTTCTTCGCCTTTATACGCGCGAATAATCGTATCATTTAGCTTCATTTTCTCACCCTTTTGGATCTATCCAGTCCTTTTTAAGTAGTAATATAATAATAATTAACTATCCATTAGTTTCCTTCTCTACTATACCTATTTCGACATAATAAGTATAGAAAGAAGGGGCTATTGTCATCAATTTGTCTAATTTTAACATGATTCAAATGCCCCATTTTTAGGGAAAACAACGTACAGAAAATTATTACCTGGGAAATATTTGTCGAATATAGTCGTTAGCAATCTATGTTGTCCGGAACAGACCAATATTTAAGCAGATTCGGTTATAATTCCATTCATTATACGGTAAAATAGATCATAACGAACAATCCTGATGTTCCAACAATCATTATTATATAGATATTTCTTCTAAACTTAAAGTAATAAGAATTACTTTTTAATAATTATTATAGATAATTTTTTTTAAAAAAGGAGTTTTTTCCTATGAAAGCCTATTTAACCAATGGAACGATTGATTTTTTAATCAAATTCGCTAAAAAATACCCAGCAATTCATTTTCACTTTATGAATGGGCCATCGAATGATATTGCCTATTATGAGGGAACAGATCAACAAATCTTTCAAGCAGGACGAGAGTATGACGTAATTGTTCAATCTGGCGATATAATGGAAACTGGTTATGTTGTGCTGAATAATATTCCTGTAATAGATGAGGGCAGACCATTATTTGAAGATAATTTTAAGAAAAGGCAAAAAGAGGTAGACAGCCAACCAGGATTTCAAGCCTTTCGTTTACTAAAGCCAATGTCAGGTAATACATATATAGTGTTTACTCAATGGGATTCTGCGCAAAGCTATGAGCGATGGAAAAACTCAGAAGCCTTTAAAAAAGCACACGCAGAAACAAAGCCTCCCGCATACTTTGCCGACCGCCCGTTTGTAACTACTTATAGCATGATAGAAAGAGATTAGAAAAAGCTTCCATTCATTTCTCTGTAGCAATATGCTAGTTTTTCTAATGCTAGCAAGAAACACTATTCTATCTACCAAAAACACCCGAACTAGTTCTAATAAGAATTAGTTCGGGTGTTTTTGATTACATAACGATAAGTCCGCTGCTTTACTTCAGCACATACTCCTCAAAAAATGCAGCATACACTTCCTTCTCTTGCTGCCCTTCCAGACGGGCTACTTCTTTTCCATCCTCATAATGAACAAGGGTTGGAGTTGACTGAATTCCATACTTGTTCCCTTCAGTAGAGAATTCTAATAGATTTAATTTGACCATATCCACACCCATTTCTTCCGCTAAAGGAACTAAATATGGTGTTGTTGCCTTACAGTAGACGCAGATTGGGCTGTAGTAATAAACGGTAACAGATTCACCATTTTCTACTTTTTCGTTAAGTGCTTCTGGTACAATCTGGTTTTGGTAGTTTGGATCATTTAATTGATCAATGGTTGCTTGTTCAAGATTTGTCTTGCCGTACGGATTATTTCCTTCAAGCGCTTTATTATTCTTATAATCTATTACGAAATACAGCGCAAAAAACAACACAACAATTGCTGCTATAATAATGATCATTTTCTTTTGCATGGATTATTTCCCCCTGGATTTTTTTAATAAAGTTACGTGTGTCACGAATATTAAAATAAATGCTGTACCTGCCATAAATGGAATGGTAATAAACCCTAAGTAGTTTACATATTCAAAATTACATGGAACTATTCCACAAGCCCCACCAGCTTCTAATGTAGGTAATTTCTGTATGAGATAATGATATGTAGATACACACATACCTATTCCACTTAAGATAAGACCTGGTAAAGCAATGGATAGGTCTTTTTTAAATAATGCTGTACCGTAAATGATGACAAGTGGATACATGAGGATTCGTTGGTACCAACAAAGCTTACATGGTTCATAGCCAAGTATTTCTGAAAAAAACAAGCTACCTAATGTCGCAATAACAGATATTCCCCAAATACCAAGAAGGATATTTTCCTTTTTCTTCGTCAGTTTCATGTAAGGTTTCTCCTTATCCGTTTTAATTTCCTTAGTATTATACTAGGAATTCGTACAAAAAACAAAAAAGAGGGCTTATCCCTCTTTTGATAAAAGATTGTTTTTATGAACATACACCGCTGCCTGTGTACGGTCATGTACATCCAACTTAGCTAATATATTACTAACATGGGTCTTGACCGTCTTGATGCCGATATACAAATGATCACTTATTTCTTGGTTTGTCATGCCATTGCCTATACAAAGCAATACTTCCATTTCTCTCTCGGTTAACTCATCATGCGGTTTTCGAGAAGTACCTCTAAAGCTCGTCATCATCTTACTAGCTACCTTTGGTTCAATGACATTTTCCCCTTTTGCCGCTTTCTTAATAGCAGCTACTATTTCATCTGCTGAAGATGTTTTTAAAATATAGCTAAACGCCCCTGCCTCTAACGCTGGAAAAACTTGTTGGTCATCATAGTAGCTTGTCAGAATAATGATCTTACAACTTGGATAGTCCTTCATTACTAGCTTTGTTGCATCAATTCCAGTGCCATTATCCATCATTAAATCCATTAATACGACATCTGGTTTTTCTTTAAGAATAAGCTTTGCTCCTTCATTACCACTACTCGCTTGACCGATTACGTCAATTTCTGGGTCCGTTTGTAGGTAAGCAATTATTCCCTTTCGAACAATTTCATGGTCATCTACCACCATAACACGAATCATTTGTCATCCCCCTGACTCTTTCTAATTTCAATTCTACTATTATTAACATGGTATGCGGATATCGATATAGGTTCCTTCATCGATATTCGAACGAATAGTAAAATTTCCACCTAACTCTTCACATCTTTCCTTCATTGTCTTAAGTCCATAGGAAGTCTTTTTGGCATTATCATTCGATAAGTCGAATCCTATTCCATTGTCAGCAATATGTAAGAAGAGCTCCCTACCCCGTTTAATAACCTCTATTTTCACCTCTGTTGCATTTGCATGGCGAAGAATATTAGAAAGCGATTCTTGTATAATTCGGAATACATGCTCTTCCGTAGCCTCAGATAGGGTTAAAGAATCATCTATTGTTAAATGAAAATCAATTTGTGATTTCTGCTTTAATTCCTCTACTAACTTGCTCACTCCACGCGGTAACGGATCGCCAGATAGATGCACTGGTCGTAGATGAAGTAATAATGCTCGCATCTCCGACTGTGCCTGGTGAGCCGCATTGGCAACCTCTGTCATCTGTTCCTTCGCGACATTAGGATTTAAATCAAGCTGTTTAATAGCAGCCTCCGACATCATCGTTAAAGCAAAAAGCTGTTGGCTAACAGCATCATGAAGATCCCTTGCAATTCGCTGTCTTTCTTCAATAACAGCCGACTTATGAGCAGATTTTGCTAATTCCGCCTTCTCATCTGCTAAACGCTGAAGGGATATTACTTGGTTTTGCAGCTTTTCTCCAAGTTCATTTAACTCATTCCCAATTCGATTGAGCTCGTCTCCCTCATTAAAATAGATCTTCGACTGATAGTTTCCATTTGCCAGCTGTGTAATTAGCACTGATAAATAATCCATCCTTTGCTTCAGGTCTCCACTAGAACGAAATCCTACGTATACAGAAACAACAAAAGCAATTACGGAATATAGGCCAATAAAGAGAAAAATACTATTCGATGTAAGCCACTCTGGGCTAAACCAAACATAAATAGAAAGCAAAACAGCTAATATCGTAATTAGTGTCAAGAAGAACCCATTTAAATGTGAAATGATATAGCTAAAGCGAATACTTGAAAAGCGATTTTTCATCCTTCGCTCCCCCCCTTATACATAATCCACTCGTATAGAGCCAGCCTTTAATTTCAATGTTAAGTTAATCTTTCTCGTTGCAGAATCATAATTAGGTGTAACATAACTAAGGGAGCGATTAATACCATCCACTGATTGCCCAACGATGTCAATATCTCCCGCCTTAACAGAAGCATAGACTTGAAACTCAAGATTTTCAGGAACCAAAATATGAACATCACCAGCGAGAGAACTAATCGTAATCGGGATTTCCTTCTCTGGAATATAAGCTTTAGAAAAGTCATAATAGAAATCGCCAGCTAAAGTCTTGACCGTAGTTGGCTCAACCTTCCAGTTCGGTTGATTGAATTCATGATTGCCTACTGAAAAAAAAGAGTAATTATCATCTTTCTCAACCTTTGATCCACCATTGTAGATCGTCACTTTAGGCTTACTTGACTTTCCTATAAATAGAAATCCAAAGTAAACAATTAATAATGGCCATAGTTTAAATACATCTTTAATAGCAAATTCGATGACATCAAATTTGTCCAATAGGAGCAAGGAGCCAAAGATGAAGAAGAAGGACCCCCATATCCAGCTTCCTCCTTTATGTCTCATCCGATCAATCATCCATTTTAGACCGATTAGTACAATTAATGATGGAAAAATGTACCCCCATATATTCTTAGTACTTAATTCTGTTATTCCAATATTTTCTAACACGAGTATAACACCGCAAATGATTAGTACTGCAGCAATTATATATCGAAAGAATCCTACTCTCATATCCTTCTCTCCCTTATACTAATTGATATTCTAGTATTTTTTTGTTTCTTATGTTATAGACTGCTATAAGGGTTATAATAATTCCACACACCACGATAATCCATTGAATACTTACACCTAAAGCAATTAATGAGGATGTGATGATATATGAAACCGGGGTCAGGCCTGTTGATACGGTCATAAACATACTCATCATTCTACCTAGCATTTTCTTATCTGTTGATTGCTGTAACATAGTAATGATAGGAATATTAATAATCTGTGTTAATACCGCCATCAGTGCAACTAAACCTGCCATCATCCAAACATTCGCAGAAAGTCCAACTGTACTAAATACAATTCCTAAACTAATCAAGCTACTTATTACAACTTTACCAGGTTTCTTAAGCTTCCAGCTCGCTAGAAGGATTGCGCCAGCTAATGCCCCAATCCCCATTGAAGTCTGAATCGTTGCTAGACTCACTGCACTACCTGCAAACACATCCTTCACAATAACCGGCATGCCAATTGCAATCGGTCCGGAGAAGAATAAGTTTAAAAATAACGCCATTACAACAACGGAAATGACCAACTCATTTTTCCGCGCATAGTGAAAGCCTTCCTTTAAATCTGTCAACGGTGTATGCTTCTCTTCTTCTTGCTTTTCCAGTTTCACCCGAATAAAGATTACAGCAATAGACGCGATTAACAACATTCCAAATGCTACTGAAAATACTCCTGCAAATCCTAAAAGGGCAATCAGCGTACCACCTAATGCTGGACCAAGAATAGGACTGATCTGCGAAGTCATTTGGATAAAGGAATTCCCACGTTGCAATTGATCATCCTTTAATAAAGTTGGTATTAACGAATTCATAGCTGGATAACTAAATGCATCGGAAATGCCAAACAATCCAGACAAAACTAGTAAATGCCAGATAGCTACCAAATCCGTTAAAATTAATATAACTAATATGCCAATCAGTACCGCTCGTGAAAAATCAGACCAAAAAAGGATAGTCCGTTTATTCACCCTATCAGCAATTAATCCACCAACAACTAATAAAATTAATCTGGGGATAGCTGCTACAAAAAACAATAGACCAAAATAAAAACGATTATCGGTTATGTTCAACATCAACCACTCTGCACCAATTAAATAAACAAAGTACCCTGGTGATGAAAATAAAGCACTTATTAATAGGAGTACAAAATTACGATTTTTAAAAATTGGAATCTTTAATTCCTCTTGCTTAGCCACAGTATCCATAGCTATTGCTCCCTTCTCCACTTTCGTTACCTTTATCTTAGTCATTTTTCGAAGAAGGGAAAACCATCTCAAGAACGCTTTTGTCTCAGTCTTGAGACCGAGTCCTGATCCGTTGTATGAATTCATACAGATATATCAGTCCTAACAAGCATAAATATCCAAAGACAAAGCCTGCTACAATATCCGTCAAATAGTGCACATTAATGATGTAACGGCTAATTCCGATTGAGAATACTAATAAAGCAAAGAAAATCTGCACAAATAATCCAACAGTAGATGACTTAATTTTTTTAGCAAGGAAATAAGCTAGTAATCCGTAACAAACCATTGGAATCATGGCATGTCCAGATGGAAAGCTCTCCCCAATTGCATTCGCCTCCTCCATAATCGTTGGCCGTTCTCTTGCTACAAGATATTTCATTAGCTTGTTTAGTAAATGAGTAGCATAGATACCTAATCCAAATAATACACCAGGTAACCAATCCCGATATAAAATAATTAGTAGCGCAGCTATAATAATGGTCAAAGGATACATAAACGGTTCTGATCCTAAGTTAGTTATACCTCGAAAGAACGTATATATAAATGTATCTGGAAAGGTGTCAACGAGAGCTCTTGTCCATTGATCAACAAACGGTAACTCTCCACGAACAATCCTCACAATCCAAACTCCTATAATGGCTAACATGACACCTAAAAAAGTAGCCTGTACAATATGTCGCTTCTTCAATTAATAGAACCTCCTGATTAATAAATTCCTATTGGTTTAATCATAGCCTATCTCCTAACAATTTCAAATTAATTTTTGCACTGTTTCAAAAGATGCTATAATAATAAAAACTAACAAGGGGGGAACGATTATGCTACAAGAGATTCATAAAGCAATTGAAAACTTATATCCAGAAATGGTAGAAATACGCCGTTATTTACATCAATATCCAGAACTATCTTTCCAGGAATACAAAACAGCTGCATACATAGCAAATTTCTATAAAGACCTAGATATCCCCTATATAAAAGATGTAGGTGGAAATGGGGTTGTCGCAACCTTAAAAGGGGGAAAACCCGGGAAAACTATTGCATTTCGGGCAGACTTTGATGCACTTCCAATTCAAGATGCAAAAGATGTTCCTTATAAATCAAAAGTCGATGGAGTCATGCATGCTTGTGGACATGACGGCCATACAGCCACTCTCCTAGTTTTAGCAAAAGTGATGAAATCCTTTCAGAAAGATTTACCAGGTACCATCGTATTCCTACATCAACATGCAGAAGAATACGCACCTGGTGGGGCAAAACCAATGATTGAGGCTGGTGTATTAGAAAATGTCGATGCCATATTTGGTACCCACCTGTGGGCTACCACTCCTTTAGGGGTTATTCAAACAGCAAAAGATGTCCTCATGGCTGGTGCTGACCAATTTGAAATTAAGATTCAAGGCCAAGGTGGACACGGCGCCTATCCACATGAAACAAAAGACGCGATTGTTATCGGATCTCAAGTTGTATCTCAACTACAACAAATTGTTAGTAGAAGAATCGATCCATTAGAAACTGCCGTCATCACCGTAGGTAAGTTTGAAGCTGGTGATGCATTTAATGTTATCGCGGATACTGCTACATTAATTGGAACGGTACGGTATTTAAATACCGATATACAGGAGCAAGTGATACAAGAAATGGAGAAAGTTGTAAAAGGGATTTGTACTTCTTATGAATGCACCTATACATTCCATTACGAAAAAGGGTATCCACCGGTAATCAACCATAAGCAAGAGGCAGAACTAATCCTTGATGTTAGTAGTAAATTACCGGAAGTAGAACAGGCTGAAGAAATTATTCCGGTTATGGGTGGAGAGGATTTTGCTTATTATCTGCAAGAAAAGCCGGGTGCATTTTTCTTTACTGGAGCAGAAAAGGATGGAAATCACTATCCCCATCACCACCCACATTTCGACTTCAATGAAAAAGCTATGCCAATTGCAGCTAAAACTTTAATCAGTGCTTACTTTTCGTACCAAGAAGAGTAATCCGCTTCCTACTTATTATCCCTATTACGGTTATCGTGATTGGGATATATTTGTTCCCTTAAGACAATACCTAAACAGTTACCAATGATCTCGAAACCTTTTTTAAATTAGTCGTATAAACGGTATACAGACAAATTAGGGGGATATTTTATGGTACCAAATTATGAAAAACGGCATTTTTTTATGGCAATAGGTCAAGAAAGTAATCAGAAATTGAACTCTTATTAGAAAAAAGCATTCTCAGGGGAGATCCTAAGAATGCTTTTCTTATACTAATTTCCGTTTTACAAATCCATTGGTAAAGCCAAAGGTAAACAGAAGTCCCCCTACCAATGTAATGAGAAACCCTAAATAAGCCTGGGCCAGCAAAAATACGATGGCATAAAGTACCGTTTGCACAATCGCAAGCTCTATAATCCACTTTAATAAAGCTTTTCTTCTCATTTCCACTTCCACAGGATACAAATCTAACCACATAATTGTGCGATGATGTTGATATAAGGTCATCAGTTGGAAAATAGTCATATAAAGGAATAGAATCGCAAAGATAATCTTAATCCATATATTCGGTAAAAAGTAAATAAATACTCCACCAATAATAATTAACCGAATATACATTGATAAATAGTCTCCACCACGAATAAAGCTTATTCGATATAAGTAGTCATAGGTACTCTTCCGTTCAAAGGGAATGTTTCGTTCAATCATGGAAACTAACCATTGCCGCGATTTTATTTTATTTTTTAGATGTGGTACATCCGTAAACATATTAGCAAATCGATAGAAGGATTGCAGACGGTGTATATCCTTTTCCAATAATAATTCCCAGTTAACACCCGCTTGTTTTCTGGACAGGCTAAAATTATATAAAAAGACAATCGTGAACAAAATCGTTGTAATACTCGCAAGAATCATATTTCCATTAATAAGGAAATAAAACACCGAAATATTCAGTAACAGTCTAGCTACCTGATCGATCACACGAATATTTTTCTCACGGATTTTTAATATCCACCAATTAGCTATTAAATTCCACAGCTTAAAAATTAGCACCACAACAATGATTACGAGATAATTTCCTCGGTTCTCAAAACTTGTCGCGTACAATGGGCCAAATGCTGCCATCACGATAGCAACAATATAAAGCTGAATAACAAAACTATAGATTAGTGAGTTTCTAAAATATGCCCCCATCTGATGCTCAGCTGGAATTAGGAATACTAAATCCGGCTCCTTGAGGAGTGTGCGTACTGGACTATAGGTAACAACAATCCCCAATACGCCCCCCATTATCCAAGCAGTTGGAAAATTCTCTGGTAAAGTGGATAACCACTGTTGATAATAATAAGCTATAGCTGCAATAAAGAATAACATCGCAAAGGCAATATGCCCATTAAAGATATAACGTAAATACCGACTCATATCCTTTAAATGCGCACTAAAACGCTTCATAAAAAAGTCATGTGAATTAAACATGGCTATCTTCCTTTGTTAACTGTACGTATAAATCAACTAGTGTTGCCTTGGGCATTTGAAATTGCTCTCTTAGCTCCTCTAACGTACCAAGTGCTCTTATTTGTCCCTCATGTAAAATAACAAATCGGTCACAATATCTTTCCGCAGTTGCTAGTATATGGGTTGACATTAATATGCCTGAACCGTTTTGTTTCATATCCTCCATCAATTGTAAGTAAGACTGAATACCTAAAGGATCTAGACCGACAAATGGCTCGTCCACAATATATAGAGGCGGTTCAATTAAGAAGGCACACATAATCATCACTTTCTGGCGCATTCCTTTTGAAAAATGGACTGGAAACCATTTTAATTTCTTTTCCATTCGAAATTCTTTAAGCAATACTTGTAACCTTTTCTCAAACACATCTTCCGGAATATTATATGCCATCGCAGTTAATCGTAAGTGTTCATACAATGTCAGCTCATCGTACAGAATTGGCATTTCTGGAATATAAGCCATTTGATTTCGGTATTCGGAAGGGTTGTCTTTAAAGGTTTTCCCATTTATTGAAACTGAACCCTTCTTCGGCTGCATTAAGCCAATAATATGTTTAATAGTCGTACTTTTACCAGCACCATTTAAACCAATAAGCCCTACAATCTCTTTAGCGTTTACATCAAACGAAACACCATGGAGAACATTTTTGTGGGTATATCCCCCAACTAAATTGTTAATATGTAATAAAGGTTCCACAATTATTCCCCCTACTTGATCACTTGTTAAAAATTTTATCATTTATGGGGGGAAATTCCAAAGGAAACTCTCATACCTTTTTCGACATTTACATAAAAAGAAGTGTATAGAAACGCGAAAAAAGTTCAAAATACTACTGTAGAGTCGAGGAAACCAAATAGCAACAAACCAATTTGTTAACACAAATGAGGTGTTAGTGTTGGAGAATAGTGATGCTTCACTAAAGGACAACATGAAAAAAACAAATGGGGTGTTTGCGAAAGATAATCTAATGAAATAAAACCCTTTTGTTAGAACATATCTCAACGCCAAGGGATACTAACAAAAAGGTTTTGTAAAAACCGGATAAGTTGCTTTAAGCAGTTTAGCGGTAGTACAAGTCCCCACATTAGTTTTCTTGTCCGCGGCTCTACAAAAACAGGCTCATCCTTTTTGGGGTGAAGCCTGTTTTCTTGTTTTGTATTAGCTTAAGACTTTACATTAATCAGACAGAATAGATAAAATAAAGGAAAAAGTTAGGAGTTGGTTATATTGGCACATGAAGATTGTATATTCTGCAAATTAATTGAAGGAGAAATCCCTTCAGCTAAAGTGTATGAGGATGAACACGTACTGGCCTTTTTAGATATTAGCCAAGTCACAAAAGGACACACATTAGTGATTCCTAAAAAACATGTGAAAAATATCTACGAAACACCGAGTGAAGTTGCATCAGAATTATTTGCACGCGTTCCCCGTATCGCAAATGCTATTAAAGTAGCTTTTCAGCCTGTCGGTATGAATTTACTAAATAATAATGAAGCACCTGCAGACCAATCCGTCTTCCATTTACATATTCATTTAATTCCACGGTATGGTGAAGGAGATGGTTTTTCATCGAACTGGAAAGTTCATACGGACGATTATACTCCTAGTGACTTACAACAGATAGCTGGTCAAATAAATAAGGAAATCAATTAGTCAAACAATTTGTAAATTAATTCTTTTTATTTTTGTCGATGTTTGATATACTTATGATAAGTTTCTGCAACTGACAACGAGTGTACAGTTGAGGAACAAAAATTTATGAGCTTAGATAGCTTAGCTGAGGAGAGGTACAAATGAATACAAGGGTTTTAGTCATTTTATCACTATTAGTAGGGATGGGTGCTGTATTGCATTTTATCATGCCCCCAATTTATGGTGTAACACCAGACATGATGTTAGCTATGATGTTTATCGGTATCATGTTATTTCCTAAATTGAAATATGTTGGTGTATTAGCAATTGCAACAGGGATTTTATCGGCGCTCACGACAAATGCACCTGGTGGTCAAATAGCCAATTTTATTGAAAAACCAATTACAGCCATCATCTTTTTTGCACTCTTTCTGTTAATTAAAGATCGAGTCAACATAAGAATAGGCGTACCTGTTTTAACTGCTGTTGGTACAATGATTAGTGGAGCCATTTTTCTTACATTAGCGTTATATGTCGTAGGACTAATGGATGGCGTATTTGTACTCGCTTTTGCTTCTGCTGTATTACCTGCAGCTGCTTTAAATACGGTGCTGATGATTATTATTTTTCCAGTAGTCCAGCAAATACTAAAGCGATCCAAGCCAATAGTTGTTTAATAAATGATAGGATAAATCCCCTGGCATCTGTGTTGTCAGGGGATTTTTTAAGGAAAACATTCCTAATACATACAAATAGAGAAACAAGGAAAAATTATAGTGAATGGGAAGGAGCGGGATTCATATGGCAAAAGGTAAATCTCTCATGCTAGGTATAATGGTAGGAGGTGTAGTTGGAGCAGTTACAACATTATTAACTACTCCATCATCAGGTAAAGAATTTAGAAATAAGGTAAAAGATCAATCCCAAGAATGGATGGAGCTTTTGGAAAATCTTAAACTGGATGGACTACGTCTTAAAAAACAAATTGCAGCAACATCTAAAGAAGGTGTTTCCCTCATTAAGGATTTAACACATGAAATGAAAAGCTCTATAGTCGAATGGAAAGAATCGGTAGAACCACATCAGAAAAACATTCACCAATATTTGGAACAAATTGAATCAAGCCTTAAGGATTTAGAAGAGAAAGTAAATGCTAGTAAGAAATAGAAAATGAAGATAGAAACCAACACTTTAAGTGTGTTGGTTTTTTTATTACAAATTATACTTCAAAGATGGTTGATTACTATTCTTCCTTGAAACTTTTTCCCTTCTCCTTCTACCACTAGCACTAAAAAACCTGCAAGCCTTATAAGCCTACAGGTTTCCTCAATATGATTTATTATTCAATTCCTTTTGTCCACTCCGCAACTTTATCTGGATTTTCTTCTACCCATTTAGCTGCTGCTTCTTCTTCGTTCATACCTTCAGAGATATCAAGCATAACGGATTCTAAATCTTCCGGAGTCCAGAAGAAGTTATCAAGCACTTGGTAAGCTTCTGGTAAATCGTCCTTTAAACCTTTACGAACCATCGTTTCAATAGTTTCTGCTCCACCGAATGTACCCTTTGGATCCTCTAAATATTTCAGATCATATTTAGCGAATTTCCAGTGCGGAGACCAACCAGTTACAATAATTTCTTCTTCGTTCTCATACGCTTCTCCTAAAGCAGTGGCCATTGCACCACTTGAAGAGGTTACGACTTCCCAATCCTCGAGGTTTTCATAATCTTCTAATGCTTGTTCAGAAGTTGCTACTACACCTGCTCCTGGTTCAATGCCAGTAATCTTTTTACCAGCTTCGTCAGATAGATCTTCAATTGAATCAACATCCATATACGATGGTACGACTAACCCAATTTTAGCTCCTTCAAGATTAGGACCAAGCTGCTCCATTTGGTCACCATATTGCTCAAATTGACTACCATGTGTCGCTGGTAACCATGCAGCAACCATTGCATCAGCTTCACCATTTGCTACCGCTTCCCACATTATGGAGTTATCTAATGCTGTTAATTTTACATCATACCCTAAGTCTTCTAACACTTTACCTACAACATTTGTAGAAGCAATTTCGGTATCCCATGTTACATAAGCAAGATTAATTTCTTTCCCTGCTTCTGATGAACCCTCATCACTAGATGAATCATTGTCTGATGAGCAACCAGCTGCAAATAATGATAATGATAAACCAGCAATCAATCCTAGACGTTTCCAGTTACGTTTAAACATAATAGCTAACTCCCCTTTTAAAATAATGTATTTATATTGAACTTTTCATCATGAAAAGTTTACCAATAATACTCCTTATGAGGCATAAGCATTCCCGCACTTGAAGCGGAAGCATGCCTGATTTAAGCATTGTTTTGCTTATTCATGCTCTGTGTAAAACGATCAATTATAATCGCTACTATTACAATTCCTATACCGGCAACAAACCCTGTACCGACATCAGAACGCTGTAATGCTGTTAATACTTCTTTTCCAAGACCAGGTGCTCCAATCATGGAAGCAATAACGACCATTGATAGCGCAAGCATGACAGTCTGATTTATACCAGCCATAATGGTAGCCTTTGCCATTGGTAGCTCTACTTTAAAAAGTTTCTGAGCACCCGTACTACCAAATGCTTCTGAAGCTTCAATTAGCTCTTTTGAGACTTGACGGATTCCTAAATTCGTAAACCGAACAGTAGGTGGTGTTGCAAAGATTAACGATGCGAATACACCTGGAACCATTCCAATTCCAAAGAATGCAACCGCTGGTATTAAATATACGAATGCAGGCATCGTCTGCATGAAATCTAATACTGGTTTAAGAATTGCTTCTGCTGTTTTACTTTTAGACATTAGTATGCCGATAGGGACACCTATTATAATAGAGAGTAAACTTGCTATTAGTACTAGCGTGACCGTGCTCATTAACTCTTCCCAGTAACCTTGGTTGTAAATTAACCATAGTCCAACAAATGAAAAGATTGTCAAACCAATTTTCTTCTTAGATAAAACAAATGCTAAAATAGCGATAATAATCATAAATATATATGGCGGTATTAACATTAATACATCTTCAGAAAACCATTCCATAAAATTACCTAGATGTTGTTTTATCGGATCAAAGAAAATAGCAAATGTATCCTTTGTCCAACTCGTAAAGTCCTTAGCCCAATCTGCTATCGGTATTCCTTCTGTAAACCATTCTTTAAACATGTTCTAGATTCACCTCACTATCCCCAGCAAGAGCAGCAATGACAGCACCTCGTACAATTATTCCTACCAGTTTCTTATCTTGAACAACCGCTACAGGAACAGGTGAACCATTGATTACATTAAAA
This sequence comes from Ornithinibacillus liuyingii, assembly GCF_055550225.1. Lineage (NCBI taxonomy): Bacteria > Bacillati > Bacillota > Bacilli > Caryophanales > Bacillaceae > Ornithinibacillus > Ornithinibacillus liuyingii. The sequence continues at coordinate 120,125 of NZ_JBPWOS010000011.1, forward strand.
ATGTCTTGCATAGTAGTTTCTTTTTCTACCTCTTTAATATCAGTCCGCATAATTTCTTTTAAGTCACGAACATCTTGTTTCCTTGCATCCGAAGCATCATCAGCTGTTACATATCCTTTTAAATTACGTTTACTATCTACTACTAAAATGCTAGATATACCAGATTCCTTCATTCGTTCTAATGCTACACGTGGACCGTGCTTTTCAATATTTATCGTCTCAGGTCGCTTCATGATATGTTGTGCCGTTAATACTTTTGAACGGTCAACATCTTCTACAAATCGTTCAACATACTCATTAGCAGGATTAACTAATATTTCCTCCGGCGTTCCAATCTGTACGATCGATCCATCCTTCATTAGTGCAATTCGGTCCCCAATCCGTAATGCCTCATCCAAATCATGTGTAATAAAAATAATCGTCTTTTTCATAGTAGATTGTAAGTCTATTAATTCATCTTGCATGTCCTTACGTATTAAGGGGTCAAGTGCTGAGAATGCTTCATCCATTAGAAGTACTTCCGGATCATTAGCTAACGCTCTAGCTAGACCAACACGTTGTTGCATACCACCAGATAGCTGGTCAGGTTTTTGATGGGCGTAACCACCTAATCCTACAAGTTCAAGTGCTTCTTTTGCTTTTTTTGTTCTTTCCTCTTTAGGAATCTTTTGAACCTCTAATCCAAATTCCGTATTTTGTAGAACCGTACGATTTGGAAAGAGTGCAAAACGCTGGAACACCATGCCAAGTTTTTCACGACGTACTTGACGTAGCTCCTTCTTATCCATTTTTGCTAAATCCTGTCCATCAACTAACATGCTTCCTTCTGTCGGGTCGATTAATCGATTTATCAGTCTTACTAACGTTGATTTACCACTTCCAGATAACCCCATGATAACGAAGATTTCTCCTGGCTCAACCGTAAATGATGCTCGATTAACACCAACAGTACTACCTGTCTTTTTTAAAATTTCTTCCTTTGATAATCCTTTATCCAAAAGTTCTAATGCCTGCTTTGGATTTTTCCCAAAAACCTTTGATAGGTTTTTTGCCTCTATAATCGGCAAAACCTTCACCTCTTTCTATACAATTAACATCTATCCATTAAATCCTTGATTAATAGATTGATTTCATAAACGCCGTGTTTTGCTTACTGTATTACTATATACTTTATTGTACGGACAGGACAAACTTGATATTCTTTAATTTTCGAACATATAAATTGTACAGTTTATTCTGTACTAATTATACAGTGTCTTTCCTTATAAATACTCCATAATACTCCATAATCCACCTTAACTATCCATTTTTAATTAAAGTGATACTATTGTAACCTTAAGTTAGGTACATATAGGAGGGTTTCATGTTGAATAGCAGCAACGAAACGATTAAGAACGGTATTTTATTGGAATTCGCTAAAACAATTGAATTATTTGAGCTATCCCCTTTAGAAGCTAGAGTATTTACGATACTATATATGGAAGCGCAACCTCTAACGTTAGATGAACTTAGTGAAGCATTAGGAAAAAGTAAAACCTCCATGAGTAATAGTGTTAGGAGTTTAGTCGATCTAAATCTAGTAAAGCGAGTGTGGAAAAAAGGAGTACGTAAGGATTTATACCAAGCCAACAGTCAACTTTTTAAGCACTTCATGAATTCCTATCTAAAGAAGTGGCTCGATGCCACATCTGATCGAAAAGATGCATTGCTAGAAATTAAAGGTCAAATTGAACAGATAACTACAGATGAAAGAAATCGAGATTTAGAGAAAAGGCTGCTTCAAATCATGCAGTTTCATAAACAATTAGAAGAATTCTTTTATGAAGCTTCTCAAATAAAAAAAGATGACTATAGGGGATAACCTCTATAAGCCATCTTTTTTTAGGATTTGAATAAATTCATCTAATAAGTCTGGAAAATAACCTTCTCTTCTTAAAGCATAAATTGTATCTGTTGGATTTAGTTTTGGATTCAGTAACCCTGCAAACCTAGCTAAAAGGGAGGAATAATGCAGTAATCCCTCTTCTTTCTGTTCTATATACTCCGAATTAATATTCTCTATTGTATGAAATATTTCCTTATATTCTTCTTCTGTTATTTCATTTTCGATAACAAGCTTCGTGAAAGGGAATTTATTCACATCGATAATTCTCGTTAGCAACTGTAAATGAAATGTTGCCAGATTGTTATGCTCACTCATCTCGAACCCCCTCTTTCGCCCACTCTTTTCTTAGTTATCAGAATATAATTTCAATTGCTAGTATTTTTATATAATTTTTTTTCGTAAATCCTATTGCAATTTCCTTTATAAGATACTATCATCAATAAGGCTTTAGAATTAATAGTCATTCCTTTAGACAATCATTCATAGTCTAACATAACGAAGTGAAGGAGAAGGCATAATATGAATTGCTGGAAATCTGTTAATTTAAATAAGCAATATGGTATGAGATGGATTAATTTAATATCTTGTTTTACTAGTCTTATAACCTTTATCATACTTTATGTACCATTCTCCATGTTACATCAAGGTAATTCAGTTAGTGATTCAGGAATTTTCCTATTTGTACTGGCAATCATCTTATTGCCAACACTTCATTCTTTATTGCATATTTTACCATTAATTATGATAAATAGAAAAATGAAATTAATAATCAATCGAAAAAGAGGACTACCGATATTTACCTTCTATGCGGATGCACGAATTAAGAAGTATGCTTATATTTTATCAGCACTAACCCCTACTATTGTCTTAACATTTCCCGGGATTATTGCATCATTACTTTTTCCAAGTATATATGTTTATTTTCTTTTATTCACATCTATTAATGTAGGCATGTCCTTTTTAGACTTTTTATCAATCAAGCACATTATCAAAGCACCTAGACAATCTTTTGTGGAAAAAGACGATCAAGGCTTTGATATACTATTGAAAGCGAACTAGAAGAGGCATCTAATCTTGCCTCTTCTTTTTTACTATCCAATAATTGAATTTTTTGTTACAGTATTTTATATGTACTAACCTACTATTTTTTCATTTTTACGTTTTTTTATACATAACGCATTAATTAGCAGTTTTGCACGAGGAGGTTGTAAGGTATGTTCCTTATTTTTCTTATTTATGGATTTATCATTTTAGTTATATTTAATTCTTTAACTGATAAATTTTGTAAAAAATTGGAGATGAATGATAACAAGCAAGCGACTGTATTTCGATTTACTAATATTATGATACTTATCTTACTTGTATCCTCATACATTAAAGTATTAAATGCTATGGTTTAACATCACTTGTCCTAATGGTAATTAGCTCCATGTCTTCATTTTTACTTTCCATTACAATATCAAGATAAAGTGTGTAAAAAATAAGTAATTCTGGATTTAGCTATTATTTTATTGATAAACTATGGTATATTAATCATTAGTTATACGAAGTAATAAAGAAGAGATTAGGAGTGTAATGTAATGAAGAAACTAACAATCGCTGCAACTATTACAGCAGGTGTTTTATTATTATCTGGATGCAGTAATGATGCAAATTCAGAGGTAGTTGTAGAATCTACAGTAGGAGACATCACAAAGGAAGACTTCTATAATGAAATGAAAAATTATATTGGTGAAAGTGCGCTTTACAATATGGTTGTCATTAAAGTATTAGAAGATAAATATGAAGTATCAGATGAAGAATTAGATAATGCGGTACAAGAAGCCAAAGATGCGCAAGGTGACATGTTCAACATGTGGTTAACACAACAAGGTTACCCAGATGAAGAAGCATTCCGTGACCAAACATATCAAAGACTACTCCAAGAAAAACTTATGTTTGAGGATATCGAATTCTCCGATGAAGAACTTGAGGATAAATTCAATGAAATGAAAGAAAATCGAGAAATCGAAATTCGTGCAAGCCACATCCTAATTGAAAAAAATGAGGACAGAACTGCTGAAGAAACAGAAGCACTTGTTGCAGAAGTACAAAAGAAACTTGATGAGGGCGAAGATTTTGCAGAACTTGCAAAAGAATACTCTGATGATGGCAGTGCTGCTAATGGTGGCGACTTAGGTTACTTCACAACCGGTAGAATGGTTAAGGAATTCGAAGAGGTTGCTTTTACTTTAGAAGAGGGTGAAATTAGCGGGCCAGTTGAATCTAACTTTGGTACACACTTCATCCAAGTAACAGACGTTCCTACCTTCGAAGATAAAAAAGAAGACATTCGTCGTCAACTAGCATTAGAGCAAATTGATTACAATGATGTTCAATCTAAATTGGACAAGCTAATTGAAGATGCTGGCGTAGATATAAAAATTGAAGAATACAAAGATCTGTTCACTACTCCAGAAGCACAAGGTTAATAAACTAAGACTGCCACCAAATCTGAATTTGGTGGCAGTCTTTTTTTACCTAATTAGTTACTTCCTTTTGCTCTTGTCTACGTTGTTCACGTTCTTCTTCTATTCTTTTCATATACACTTGACCTTCACGTTCAATATATTGCTTCTCCAGTGCTCTTTCCGCACGCATTGCCCGAAAAGCCATATAACCACTAAAGAAAATAAATAAAATAACCATGAAAACCCACCAAGGCATTCCAAATATCATTATTCTACCCCCTTGTCCATTGCTACTTATTCCAATTATATGTACAAGAGGGTAGAATATTACTTAAAAAAACTGCTCATTCAAACGTAGGCTTATAGAACGATCGATTGTCCATTGCATATAAACGCTCCGTAAATTCACCAGGTTTCACTTTTTCTAATGCACGATTTAACATATTCATCTTTGCATCGATTAAATCAATTAAATGCAATAATTCCGCTTCTCTTACTAATGGTGGTGTTGGACTCCCCCACTCGGCTTTCCCGTGATGTGATAAAACTAAATGCTGTAGGATGAGGACTTCTTCTCCATCAACTTCTAACTCTCTTGCTATATGACCAATTTCCTCTACCATCATTGGTATATGACCAAGTAATTTTCCTTGGAGTGTATAGGTAGTAGATACAACACCAGATAATTCTTTTAACTTGCCAATATCATGTAATATAATGCCAGCATATAAAAGGTCCTTGTTTACCTGTGGATACAGGTCACATAATTCCCTAGCAATCTTTAACATACTAACAATATGATGGGCAAGACCAGATACATACTCGTGATGGTTACGTGTAGCTGCTGGATAAAGGGATAGTGGTTCTTGATACTTTTTAATAATCGCTCGAACAATTCGTTGAATCGTTGGATTTTGCATTTCAAAAATAATCTCTGTCAGCCTAGTCATCAATTCTTCCCGTTCTACGGGGGCTTTTTCTAGAAGATCAGCAACTTGAATACCATCTGTCGCTTGTGCTAGTCGAATAGAATTGATTCGCATTTGAGGTTTCCCGCGAAATTGATTTATTTCACCAGTAATGCGAATAATTTGTTCCTGAACAAACAGTGCTTCATCTTCCCCTGTCACGTCCCAAAGCTTTGCTTCGATTTCCCCTGTTGCATCTCGTAATACAAGTGTTAAAAACGGTTTACCATTACTTGCCGTTCCTTTAGTTGCATCCTTTATTAGGACAAATCCTTCAAATGAATCTCCTATTTGATGATGGCCAATCCCTTTTCCCATTCCTTTTATCATGTTATCGTTCCTCCCCCATAATAGAAATGAGATTGACTTGCATTCAAAAAGCAAACGTCAATCTCAGCTGTTAACATCTTTTAATTGTTCTTCGGTATATATTCGAATATCTTACCAGACTCCACGACATGGATGAAATTCATTAGCCATTTATAATAATTCTTCGCATACTCTAAGCGCTCCATATCGCGTTCAATTCTCTCTTTTAGTTCTTCGTCTTCTGTAGCATCATATAGCTTTCTTAATTCCTCTAACGTCTCTTCAGCCTCTTCGATATTTGATTCTGTATTCTTTCTCCATCGATTGCCGAATAAAGAAGTAAACGATTTATACCAATCCTCCTCGGAACGATACAAATCTTTACGGATTCCCTTTCTAAAGGCGGTTTCCACCATTTTCATATCGGATAATGCTCTTACTCCCGTAGACATACTTGTCTTACTCATTTCAAGAGCTTCTCGCATATCATCTAATGTCATCGGCTCATCAGAAAAATATAGAACCCCATATAATCTACCTATGGATGACGTTAAGCCATACAGGTTCATATTCTTCGCTATTGTTTGGATGAACTTTTCAATTGTTTCTTCATGTTTTTCCCATTCTTTACTATCTTTGTCCTCTGTCACCGGATGTACCTCCATTTATGCTTGATATACGAAGCCCAACACATGATATAAATAAGCTATTTCATCTCGTATGATCCAATCAATTAGCTTTCTAACTAGTAACTCGTATACGTTATTTTATTACTAATTTTCTACTAAGGGCACAGTATTTGTCAACCGGATTAAGTTCTTATTATCCATTCTCGATGTGATATCCAACTTGCATGTAAACAAAAGGATTTGATGCTGCTTTGATATCTCATTTAGAATCGAAATCATTCGATCATATCTTACCACATCAAAGTGAACAAACGCATCATCCATTATAAATGGCATTCGCAAGCTTTCACTCATTACGAGACTAATTGCTAATCGGAGTGCCACATATAATTGATTTATTGTTCCTTGTGACAATTCCTGTACCTGAAAACGAATATGGTCAACTCGCTCCACTACAAAAGGCTTATCCTCTACTGGTGGATAAACTTTGATATAGACCTGATTGGTTAATAGCTGGAAAAAATGTGTTGTCTTTTCCATTACTTTAAATAAATATTTATCGCGAAAGTTTCCTTTCGTCTCCGTGAGTAACTCTTTTGCTACTTTATGAATAGCCCATTCACGAGCAAGCTTCCTTAACTTTTCCTTTTCCTGCTCAAACTTATGGATCATTTGCGAATACGTTTCGGAGGCTTCTAATCGCTTGATGTCTAGCTTCAATTGGGCTAATTGATTACGTTTCTTTTCCCTTTCTTCCTCCAATTGTTGGATTTCCTGAAGAATCTCCGTCACTTCTAGCTCGATTTTGCTAAGCTTTGGTGGACAAGCTACTATCTCTTCCCATCTTTCCTTCGTAAAAAAGCTAGAATACTGTGCTTTTATTTGCTCACAATGATTCACAAGTTCCTTTTGCTCTTTTAACTCTCTCGCTTTCAAATAATACGCTTCTTCATCTTTTACATTGGCAACCATAAAGAGCGAATTCATTTCTTGTTCTAACGTGTCACACTTCATTACTATTTCATTTAATTGTTTCTCTACTTCCCTTAACGATTGTTTCGTTTGGTGAAGCTGTTTTTCTCGCTGTCGATATTGTTCAATCCCTAGCTCTAAAAACTCTAGTTTTGCTAATAGTGTTCGAGGTGTATTTTCAAAGTGATTTCTTTGAAAAAATCGATTAATCGTCTCCTGATAGCTTTCTAGTTCTTGATTATGCTCATGTTCTTGTATTTGTAATTCATTTACTTGTTTAACATCCTTCAATAATCCTCTTAATGAATGAAATAGCTCCTGCCAGTATACCACCTCAACATGAGAGAGAAAAGTAAATATATGTCTTTGATTAGCTATTTCCTTTTCCAATTCCAATTCTCGTTGTTCCAATAAGATTTTCTGTTCTCTTAATTGGTTCAGCGTAATATCAGAATCTCTTAATTTATCCTCTAATAATTCAATATCTCGTAAGTTTTCTCGATTTATTTCTAGGATCTTCGCAGCCTTTGCTCTTTCATCCTCGGTAATCACGATATTGTCGGATTGTGGATGAATAGTCTGTCTGAGCATTTCTTCCATATGATGAATCGATTTTTTACCATAGATCCATTGTGTGACTCCAAAGAGTAGGCTCACAGCAGTTATACTAACATATACATAGTCTTTAAGCACGAATGCTAGTATACCGAAGAAAGTACCAATGAAAACACTTAAGCTTAAGAAAAGCCCTATCCGCTTATTCGTTTGTTGCCTTGTCTTGCTCCAATTTTTTTGTTTTTCTATATGCTCCTTTTGTAAGGCATGAAGTAATTTCGTTTCTTTATATGCTTCCATTACTTCCTCAAGCTCTTTTCTTTCCTCTGGCTTAAGTAAGGATAACTCAATATCTTGTAATTCTTGTTCTAGTCTATTCTGTTTTGCTTGTTGAAGCTGTATACTATCCTTGTTTACCTCTAGCTGCTGCTTTAAGCTCTCGAATGTCTGTTTCAAATCCGCCCACTGCTTTTCCAAATGGAACGGGAGAGAAAGCTCGGCTAAGTCATCTTTGTTTAACCCAACATTTAATTCCGTTATTCCTGAATTAATCCCCTCATCAAGTGTTTTTATTTGCTCTTGAATTGTGAATAAATTTTCCTTCACTTTTTGATGATCTGCAAATTTGGAGCAAACAGCTACCGCTTCTTCATATGGAAAATCATTATTTTTGTTTTGTAATTCTTTTAGTTCTCTAATAAGCTTTTCTCTATTTCTTTCTAAAACATTCCTTTCACTTTTTAGAGGATACCATTTATCTTTTAATGACTCTAGCCGTTCTATTCCTTCCTCAGGAAAAGGAATTTCTTCTGGTAATTCGTGTAGTCTTAGCTGATATTGCTTGTATGCTTCAACTTGTGGTAAGGCTTGCATCAGTTTATCCAGCTGGTACTGAGCTTGTTTATACTCCTTCATTTGTTGTGTAACGTGTTCAATATCGGTTTCCAGCTCTATAATGGCATTCTTTTTTTCCCGGTAGGTGGATTCTTCATTCTCTAGCTCATGTAACTGTACATGAAGTTGTTCAAGTTTCACTAATTGTTGATTAATTACAGGATTTTTTCCATAGGGCTTAAAGTAATCACTTATTCGTTGGTCGAGCCTTTTTTCAATAGAATGTATTTTCGACGATCCTGTGAGACCAATTCCTAGTAATATTTCACTAATATTCTCTTGCTTTACATCTTGTAACCTGCTCAAATCAGCAGCTGAGAAAGAGAAGATCGCTTGATAGGTTTTCTCATCTATCCCATGTAGTTTATCACGAAGCCAATTTTCATCATGTTCTTCCCCATCCGCTGTATGGCATATTGCTACTCCATTTCGCGTATCAGCTAATCGTTCAATTGTGTAAATGCCCACTTCAGGATCAAAAACCGTCAAACTCCCACCCATTTTACTACTTGTTTTCGGTTGATAAAATCTGCGCTGTTTTGGTGGCATTCCAAATAACATAAATAAAATAAAACGCTGCAGAGTAGTTTTCCCAGACTCATTTTCTCCATATATTATTAAAAATGAATCTTTACTAAAATCAATATGATAATCAACCCATTTTCCGAAACCATAAATAGTTGCTTGGAGTAGTTTCATTAAAGCATCACTCCTTCATAAGCTCATGTAAAACAAGCTCATAAGCTTCCTTTTTAATCTGTTCTTCCATTTCCTCCGATAAAACATCCAAATACTTTCTCGCTTCTTTATGTTGATATAAGTCTGTTAGGTGTGAAGCTGATGAGAAATGGTCTACGTTCATCGTTAGTTCGCCGAGAAAATGCTCCCCTCTCAAGTTATTTGGTAAGGCTATGTTGGTATATTTACTTGTATAACGAAAGATATAGATCCAGTTTTTCTGTTGGCTAAAGCTCTCATTCCACATCTCTACTATTTCTTGTAATAGATTTTCATTCTTCCATTCAAGTATTGTATCTTTGTTGCTGTGTAACTCCAAGTCAACTAATAGGGGTAATGCAACATCTAACTCTTTCAGTTGCTTTGTTATTCGTTGTTCAACCTGATGAATCGTCTCACATTCTGACACATCTATTGTTACGTGACCATATTGTATTGCGTTTAATGCAATAAATTCGAGCGTTTGCTTCCCTTTGACCATCTCAACGTAATAACACCCTTTTTCATCCGATTCCTTCCTATTTCGCCCTTGAATATTCCCCGGGTATACGACAGAAGGATTCTCCTTTAATACCGCTCGTTTATGAATATGACCTAGTGCCCAATAATCAAAATCCTTTTCTAGAAGCTCACCTAGTTTAAATGGTGCATATGTATCGTGTTCGGTGTTACTTTCTATACTTCCGTGGAGCATAGCAATATGGAAAGGAATTTGCTCGTCTATTTTTTTATACTGATTCACCTTGTTCTCCACTACCGCTCGTCGCTCATAACTAAATCCATAGATAGTAGCTAATGGAATATGATCTTTTTCATACGTAAAGGAGCGTACCTGCTCATCAGGGAAGACATGAACATTCTCTGGATAGGTAATGGGATACCGATTCCCTTCTACATAATCATGATTACCATACGATACATACACATCAATGTGATGGCGCTGTAATTCTTCGAAGGCGTTCCGTAAGCTAATCTGTGCTTTTAAACTTTGCTTTTCATTATCAAATAAATCTCCCACTAACAAAACAAAATCTACTTTTTTCTTAATGGCTACAGCTACTAAATTATTAAGTGCTGTAAACGTACTTTGCCGTATCTCTTGGAATACTGTTTCATTTACATCCGATAATCCTTTAAAAGGGCTATCCAAATGTAGGTCCGCTGCATGAATAAAGGAAATCTTCTTTTCCAATATCATCCCTCCTCTTTCATTTTATTCTATCAAATCCCAAAGACGAATGCACGTTCGTAGTTAGATCCACAAAATTTCTCCATAGAAAAAACCGCTTTAATTAGCGGTTTTATACTACATACGCCCTCCCTCAATAAAGTTAATTTTTCTTCCAAATACTCGCGTATTCTCAATATTTTATAAACACTAGTTAGTTGACACACCTTATAGATAGTTAAAAA